>PLZI01000129.1:39626-58402 GCA_003152095.1 Acidobacteriota bacterium
CCCGAGCTTCAGGAGGACGCCCGCCAGGATGATCGAGCCGCCCGTCGGAGCCTCGACGTGGGCATCTGGAAGCCATGTGTGGAGCGGCCAGAGCGGCACCTTCACGAGGAAAGCGAGCGTGAACGCGCCGAAGAGAAGTGCTTCCGTGCCCGGCGTCAGATTCCAGGCGCCGGAGGACGCCGCCCGCGTCCAGTCGGCGAGCGAGAAGGATTGGAGGCCGGTCGCGCGCAGGTGGATGTGCGCCGTGTAGAGGATCGCGACGAACATGAGGAGCGAGCCCGCCATCGTGAAGAGGAAGAACTTCATCGTGGCGTAGATGCGGCGCTTTCCGCCCCAGATGCCGATGATGAAGTACATCGGCACGAGCATCACTTCCCAGAACACGTAGAAGAGCAGCGTGTCGAGGGCAACGAGGCTTCCGAGCATTCCCGTCTCGAGGAGGAGGAACGCCACCATGTAGCCTTTGAGCTTCTCGATCTCCTGCCCGCACGACACGAGGAGCACGGAGACCGTGAGGATCGTCGTCAGGAGCACGAGGGCGAGCGAGAAGCCGTCGAGGCCGAGCTGGTAGCGAATTCCGAATTGCGGAATCCAGGGGCGGTCGATCGCGAAGGCCTCCGGCACGGCGATGGCCGTGTCGAAGCCCCGGTACAGCCTCACGCTCACGAAGAACGTCAGGAAGGACGTCACGAGAGCGATTCCCTTGGTCGCCAGCTTCGAGGAGCCGGGAAAGAGCGTGAGGACGAGCGCGCCGAGAGTCGGCAGGAAGACGAGCGTCGTGAGGAGGTCGGACCCGAGCGGGTGGAAGTTCGCGAAGCTCATCGCCTCATCTCACCCACACGTAGACGATCAACACGGCGATGCCCAGCGCGAACGTGAGCGCGTAGTTGCGGACGTGCCCTGTCGTGAAGAAGCGCAGGAGGTCGCCCGCCAGCTCCACGAGGAACGCCGAGGCGTTCGCGATGCCGTCGATGAAGAGCGCGTCGAAGCCTCTCCAGAGGAACGTGCCGATCTTGCGGAACGGCGAGAGGACGAGCGCTTCGATGCCCTCGTCCACGTTCCACTTGTTCCCGACGAGGCGGCCGAGGGCACCGGTCTTCTCGTAGAAGGCGTGCGCCTGCGGCGAGACGGCCTCCGCCGGCCCGTCGGCTTTGCCGTACCAGCGCCATGCCCAGGCGAGGCCCGTCACGGCGACGCCGAGGGAGAGAAGCATGAGACCGATCTCGAGCCCGTGCGACATCTCGTGGATCTCCGGGTGCGCGACGGAAGCTTCGAGGAAACGCCCGATCCGATCCGAGCCGCCGAGGGCCGCGGGGACGCCGACGAAGCCGGCGACGACGGAGAGGGCCGCGAGGATCCAGAGAGGGACCGTCATCGTCGCGGGGCTTTCGTGGGCGTGCTCCGCGTGACCGCGGGCCTTTCCGAAGAACGTCATCGAGACGAGACGGAACATGTAGAACGCCGTCAGGCCCGCGGTGAGCAGGCCAACCGCGTAGAGGGCCCAGTGGCCCGAGGCCGCCGTTGCCCCGAGAACGGCGTCTTTCGAGAAGAAGCCGGCGAGCGGAAAGATACCGGCGATCGCGAGGGTCGTGACGAGCATCGTCCGGAACGTCTGCGGGATCCGCGCGGCGAGACCACCCATCTGCCGCATGTCCTGCTCGTGATGCATGGACATGATGACGGAGCCGGAACCGAGAAAGAGGCAGGCCTTGAAGAAGGCGTGCGTGAAGACGTGGAAGATGCCGGCCGAGAACGCGCCGACGCCGCACGCGAGGAACATGTAGCCGAGCTGCGAGACGGTCGAGTACGCGAGCACTTTCTTGATGTCGTTCTGCGCGAGGCCGATCGTCGCCGCGAAGATCGCCGTGCCGGCCCCGATCCACGCCACGAGCGTCAGCGCGTCTGGTGAGAGGACGAAGAGAGCGCTGCACCGGGCGACGAGGTAGACGCCCGCCGTGACCATCGTCGCGGCGTGGATGAGCGCCGAGACCGGCGTCGGGCCCGCCATCGCGTCCGGCAGCCACACGTAGAGAGGTCCCTGCGCGCTCTTGCCGCACGCCCCGAGGAAGAGCAGCAGGCATACCGCGTAGACGCCGAGCGGCGCGCCGCCCGCGAACACCTGGCGCTTCGCGAGCTCCACGAACGAGAAGTCGGCGGTGCCGAAGAGCGCGAAGACGCCGAAGATGCCGAGGACCATCCCGAGGTCGCCGACCCGGTTCGCGATGAACGCCTTCTTGCCGGCCGCCACCGCGAAATCCTTGTCGTAGTAATAGCCGATGAGCAGGTACGAACACAGGCCCACGCCTTCCCAACCCACAAAAAGCAGCGGGAGGTTGTCCGCCAGGACGAGCGTGAGCATCGCGAACATGAAGAGGTTCAGGTACGAGAAGTACCGCCCGTAGCCTTCCTCTTTCTGCATGTAACCCACGCTGTAAAGGTGGATGAGCGTTCCCACGAACGTGACGAAGGACAGCATGAGGGCCGAGAGCGCGTCGAGCCGGAACGCGACGTCCACCGAGTAGTCGCCCGCGGCCATCCACGTGTAGACCCTTTGCACGACCGGCGCGAGGCCTTCCGCGTTGTGCATCGAGCCGAGGACGTAGGGCACGACCGCCGCGAACGCCAGCACGGTGGCGAGGCCGACCGAGCCCACGCCCACGAGACCGTGAAAAAGACGCTGCGCATAGGGGAGGGGCGCTCCGGGTTGGTCGGCGCCGGACTCCTTCTCCGCGCGACTGGAGCTCGCCACGAGCGCGACGAGGCCGTTCACGAGGAAGCCGGCGAGCGGGAGGACGGGGATGAGCCAGAGCTGGTTCATGCGCCTACCACTTCAGCAGCGCGATCTTGTCCACGTCCACCGTCCGGTGGGCGCGGAAAAGCGCGACGAAGATCGCGAGGCCGACGGCCGCCTCCGCGGCGGCCACGGCGATCACGAAGAAGACGATCATCTGCCCCGCGAGATCGCCGCGCATCCGCGCGTACGTCAGGAAGAGCAGGTTGACGGCGTTCATCATCAGCTCGATCGACAGGAAGATCAAAAGCGCGTTGCGCTTCAGGAGAGCGCCCGCGAGCCCGATCGCGAAGAGGAGCGTGCCCACGACGAGAAACGCGCCGGGCGGCACGGCCATCGGGGCGACGCCGGGGAGGGCGCCCGTCACTCGAACCTCCGCTTGGAGAGAAGCAGCGCGCCGACCGCCGCGACGAGAAGCAGCAGCGACAGCACCTCGAACGCGAGGAGGTAGTCGGAAAAAAGGAGCCGTCCGAGAGCCGGAATCTCGTCCGGCAGGGGAATCGGCGTGCCGGTGGGCGCGCCGCGCGGCGGCACCGGCGCACGCAGCGTGGCGCCCGCGAGGAGGCCGCCGAGGGCGAGCGCGACGAGGAGCCCGAGCGTACGCTGCACGGGCCGGTCGTCCTTGTCCGCGGCTTCTTCCTTCAGGTTGAGCAGCATGATGACGAACAGGAAGAGGACGAGGATCGCGCCCGCGTAGACGAAGATCTGGAGCGCCGCGATGAACGGCGCCGCGAGGAGGATCGCGAGGACCGAGAGCCCGAAGAACGTGACCACGAGGGACAGGACGCTCCTGACGGGCGTCTTCTGGACGACCATGAGCAGCGCGAACGCGAGCGCGAGGAACGAGGCGAACCCGAAAACGACGAGCTGTCCGTTCAGGGCCGGCATCAGATGACCTTCGCCAGGACGAGCACGCCCGTCCAGATCAGATTGAGAAGAGAGAGCGGCAGGAACACCTTCCAGCCGAGGTTCATGAGCTGATCGAAGCGGAATCGGGGAAGCGTCCAGCGCACCCAGACGAAGAGGAAGATGAAGAAGCCCGTCTTCGCGGCGAAAACCGCGACCGACACGAGGCCTCCGAGAAGCCCCGTGAGGTGCAGGAGCGGAAGCGACCATCCGCCGAAGTAGAGCGTGGCCATCATCGCCGAGGCCGCGATGAGGTTCAGGTATTCGGCCATGAAGAACATGCCGAAGCGGAAGGCCGAGTACTCCGTGTGGTAGCCCGCGACGAGCTCGGCCTCGGCCTCCGGGAGGTCGAAGGGCAGGCGGTTCGTCTCGGCGAACGCGGACACGACGAAGATCACGCACCCGAGGGCCTGCGGGAAGCAGTTCCAGAGCGGCAGGAAACCGAGGAACGTGCCGGACGCCTGATACTCGACGACCTTCGTGAGCCGGAGCGAGCCGGCGGCGAGGAACACGGAGATGGCGGCGATGCCCATCGCGAGCTCATAGCTGATGACCTGCGCCGAGGAGCGAAGCCCGCCGAGGAGAGCGTACTTGTTGTTCGACGCCCAGCCCGCGAGGACGAGGCCGTAGATGCCGACCGAAGTCAGCGCGAAGACGTAGAGGATGCCGATGTTGACGTCCGCGATGACGAGCGGGATGTCGCGCCCGAACAGGCGAATCGTCGAGCCGAAGGGAATCACGGCGAAGGTCGTCATCGCCGGCACGAGGAGGATGAGCGGCGCGAGCGTGTGGAGGAGCCGGTCCGCGTACATCGGGACCACGTCCTCCTTCATGAACATCTTCAGGATGTCCGCGATCGCCTGAAAGAGTCCGAACGGCCCCACGCGGTTCGGGCCAGGGCGGTCCTGGATGAGGCCCGCCATGCGCCGTTCGACCCAGATGAGATTCGGCAGGACGGCGCCGAGGACAACGCCCCAGACGAACGCGATCTTGGCGGCGCCCTCGAGGGCGACGGCGAGCGTCGGGCTCATGAGCGCCTGTCCGGCGCCGCGACGGACGGACGCGAGAAGACCTCGACGTCGGGATCCCTTTCGAGCCCGAGGACGTCATAGGCGGCCGCGGGCGAGATGGAGGGCGGGTTTCCGACGACGGCGTCCGAGTCCCACGCGAGGCCCTCGTAGCCGGCCACGGAGGCCTGCATGTTCTCGAAGACGTCGCGGGCCGTCCACCGCGTGTCGAGAAGGTCCCAGCGCCCTCCGAGGTGCAGCAGGATCTCGAGGTCCGTGCGCACGACCGGCGGCGACATGATCGCGGTGTCCACGCGCTGCACGCGGCCCTTCGCGTTCACGAACGTGCCTTCCTTGCCCGAGAGCGGCGCTGAGGGCAGCACGATGTCGGCGGCGTCGGTCAGGGCGTTCTTCACGCGGGCGTGCACGATGAGTACGGACGCCTGACGCAGCAGCAGCACGAATTCGAGGTCGTTCGCTCTCTCGGTGAAGGCGGCGTCGGCGATGTAAAGGACAGCGGGAGAAGAGGAAGAGAAAGATTTCTTAGAAAGTAAGAGATCGAGAGCGGAGCCGTCACCGGGCCGGTTGCGCTTCAGGCCGGCCGCTTCGCAGCCCCGGGAGTTGGGCGCGGCCTCAGTTCCGTAGATCCACCCGTCCACTTTGTTCTTGATCCGCCGTTTTGGGCCTTTGTCCACGACAAACTCGGGGGTGCCCACTTTCAGAGAATCTTCAAACAGCGTCTTCAGGAGCCAGTTTTCCTCCGTCGTGAGCCGCGCCGAGCCGAGAACCAGCACTCTTCCTTTCGAAGCGATGTTTTTTTCCTCATTCCGCGCCCGGTCGATCGCGATCTTCACGACGTCCAGCGCCTCGCCCCAGTTCGTCTGCTTGCGCGCGTCGCTGCCGGCGACGCGGATCTCGGGCTTGAGGAAATCCTGCCGGTTGAGGTCCTCGGCGCGGAAGCGTCCGTAGTCGCACATCCAGAAGTCGTTCACCGCAGGCTGAACGCGCGGAAGTGTGCGGTAAACGATGCGGTCCCGGTGCTCGATGGACATGTTGCAGCCGATCTCGCAGCCGTCGCAGACCGAGCGCGTCTTGTCGAGCCACCAGACGCGCTTGCGGAATCGGAATTCCTTCGTCGTGAGCGCGCCCACGGGGCAGACGTCGGCCGCGCAGGCCGAGAGGTCGTTGTCGAGCGCGCGGCCCTCGTGGGTCCAGACGAACGTGTGCCCGCCGCGCTCGACGAACGTCAGCTCGCCCGTCCCGGTGATCTCCTCGCAGAAGCGGATGCAGCGCGTGCACTGGATGCACCGCGTCATGTCCGCGATCACGTGCGGACCGATCGGCGTGCGGTCGTATCCGGGAAACTGCCGCCGGGGCTCGGACGTGCGCGAGACCGGCAGCCCGGCGCCCACGGCGTTGTCCTGCAGCTTGCACTCGCCGGCCTGGTCGCAGATCGGGCAGTCCAGGGGGTGGTTGATGAGGAGGAACTCCATCGTCGCGTTGCGCGCGGCGAGAGCTTTCTCCGTCGAGGCCTTGATCACCATTCCGTCGCGCACGGGCACCGTGCACGAGGCCTGGATCTTCGGCACGCCCTCGACCTCCACCATGCACATGCGGCACTGGCCGACGATGGACAGGCGCGGGTGATAGCAGAAGTGCGGCACGTCGACTCCCGCCGCGCGGCACGCCTCGAGCGCGTTCGCGTCGTTCGGGACCTCGACGACCTTGCCGTCGACGGTTACCTTTGCCATTACGAGTGGATTCCTGCTGCCGTTCTGTCGGCAACCTTGTTCGTGAGGTCTTCCGGGGCGGCCAGCGCGAAATCGGGATGGTTCGATTTCGCAACGTAGGCCTCGAACTCCTCGCGGAACTTCGTGATGCCCGAGAGGACGGGCGCGATGGCGGCGTCCGCGAAGACGCAGATCGTCATGCCGTTGCCCATCTGGCCCGCGATCTGGAGGAGGAGATCGAGATCGGTCTTCTTCCCCTCGCCGTTCACGATGCGCTTGAGCATCTTGTGCATCCACGGCGTGCCCTCGCGGCAGGGTGTGCACTGGCCGCAGGACTCGTGCGCGAAGAACTTCGCGATGCTCGTGACGGCCTTCGGGATGTCCGTCGTCTCGTCCATCACGATGATCGCGGCCGAGCCGAGCATCGACTTCGCGGCGGCCACGCCGTCGAAATCCATCGGCAGGTTCTCGACTTCCTTCGCCGTGAGCATCGCGGCCGACGGGCCTCCCGGGATGACGGCCTTGAGCTTCCGTCCGCCCTTGACGCCGCCGGCCATCGCGAGAAGCGTGTTCCACGAGACGCCGAGCGGCGCTTCGTAGACGCCGGGCTTCTCCACGTGGCCCGAGATGCAGTAGAGCTTCGGCCCGGTGTTCTTCTCGTTGCGGCCGATCGACTTGAACCACTCGGGCCCGCGGTCGAGGATGTGCTTGACGCAGCAGAGCGTCTCGACGTTGTTCACGACCGTGGGGCACTCCCACACGCCGGAGACCGCCGGAAACGGCGGCTTGATGCGGGGGTGTCCGCGCTTGCCCTCGAGGCTCTCGATGAGCGCCGTCTCCTCGCCGCAGATGTAGGCGCCTGCGCCCCGGTGGATCGTGATGTCGAGGTTCCGCCCCGAGCCGAGAACGTCCTTTCCGAGGAAGCCCTTCGCATAGGCGTCCGCGACGGCCTTGTTCAGCAGCTCGGCGACGTGGACCATCTCGCCGCGGATGTAGAGGTAGGCATGCTTCACGTCGAGGGCGAAGCTCGCGAGCATCATCCCTTCGAGCACTTGATGCGGGTCCATCTCCATGAGGAGCCGGTCCTTGAACGTGCCGGGCTCGGACTCGTCCGCGTTGCAGAGGAGGTAGACGGGCTTGTCGCCGCGCTTCTCCTTCGGAGGCACGAACGTCCACTTCATGCCGCAGGGAAAACCGGCGCCGCCGCGGCCGCGCAGGCCGGACGCCTTGACGAGGTCCGTCACCTTCGCGGGGGTCCACTCGCCCGATTTCGCGCCGCCGAGGACTTTTTTCCACGAGGCGTAGCCGCCGTCCTCGAGGTACGTCTCGATCGAGGCCGAGTCCGGCTTGCCGCGACGGGAGAGGAGGACCGGCTCGATGGGGGCGAGTCCGCTCATTTCAAGCTCCCGAGGAAGGAGGTGAGCTTGTCCTTCGTGATCACGTAATGGTCGTCGTCATTGACCATCACGGCGGGCGCCTGGTCGCACTGCGCGAGGCACTCCACCTCGATGACGGTGAACTTCCCGTCCGCCGTCGTCTCGCCCGGCTTCAGGTTTCCGAGGCGCTTCCGGCACTCGGCGTAAACCTCTTCGGCGCCGTTCAGGTGGCAGGAGATCGACGTGCAGACCTGAATGAGGTGCTTTCCGACGGGCGCGCGGTTGTACATCGTGTAGAACGTCACGACTCCCCACACGAAGGCCGGCGACAGCTCGAGAAGCGTGGCGACGTAATCCACGGCTTCGCGTGAGATCCAGCCCCACTCGCGCTGCGCGAGCCAGAGCGTTGGAAGCAATGCGGCCTGTTTCGTGGGGTAGCGCGTGAGAAGGTGTTCGAAATCAGCACGTGTCTCGCCCGAGAAAGAGAGCGTGCGGCCGCACGACAGAGCGCCATGCTCGCCCACACGCGGGTTTCCAGCCTGCTCGGTCACGGGGACATTGGATCCACCGCTCACGTTCGCTCCGCGCACGTCAATCCCACTCGAACGCGCCCTTCTTCCACAGGTAAGCGAACCCGAGGAGGAGGATGAAGACGAAGACGAGCATTTCGAGAAACACCGGCCATCCGCCCTGGCGGAACACGACCGCCCACGGATAGAGGAACGCGGCCTCCACGTCGAACAGAATGAAGATCATCGCCACGATGAAGAATTTGACGCTAATGCGCTTGTGGCTGTCGTCGAGCAGCGGCATGCCGCTTTCGTAGGGCGAAAGCTTTCGCTTTGTGCGCACCTTGCGGCCGATGAGGGCGTTCAGGCCGAGAAGCAGGAGGCCGACGCCGACGGCGCCCATCATCATGAGCAGGATCGGCAGGAAGGCCAAAGGGGTGCCCATGCGTCGCTCGTGATACTTTTCACAAAGTAGGCGCATTCGTCAACCCCTCAATCGCATGTCTGGCGATCAATCGCATTCCCTGGCGGGTGGCCACGATGTGTTCCTTCCGGCCGCTCTCGTCCCCGCATACCGCTGCGCGGGCACGGTCGGCGCCGTCATCCGGGGCCTCCGAACGCATCTTCCGGAGGTTCTGGTCGTGGACGACGGGAGCGGCGACGACACCCCTGCCGAGGCCCGCGCCGCCGGGGCGCGGGTTTTCGAGCGGACCGAGAACGGGGGGAAGGGACGTGCGCTCAGGGACGGGCTCGCGGACCTCCTCACGCGCGGCGTCACGCATGTGGCATTCGTGGACGCCGACGGGCAGCACGATCCGGAGGACCTCCCGGCACTTCTCTCCGCCGCGAGGGCGGGCGCGGACTTCGTGATCGGCTCGCGCCTAAAGGACGCCTCTCAGATTCCCAGGAAGAATTACTGGGCGAACACGATCGGCGACAAGGTGCTCTCGCGCATGACGGGGCTTCCGGTCGAGGACGGCCAGTCGGGCTACCGCGTGATTTCGGCCGGACTGCTCCGCCGCCTGAACCTCAGCGCCGAGCGCTACTCGATCGAGAACGAGATCCTCATCAAGGCCGCCCCGTTCGTCGAGCGCTTCGCGACGGTGCCCATTAAGACGATCTATGGCCCCGCCCGCTCACACTACCGGCCGTTCCGCGACACCTGGATCACGTCGTGGCTGAGCGTGTATTACAAGACGCTCGACTCGGATGTCTCCTGACCGTCCAAATCCCACGCCTGAAGAAACGGCTGATAGAACGCGTCGTCCCCGGGAACCGCGCCCGGGATGCAGCAGACGGCACGCGCGAAGGCGTCGGCCCGGGGCAGGACCGTTGCGGAATCCCACCCGCGAAGCAGCCCGAGGATGAGGACTGCGCTGAATGCGTCCCCCGCTCCGACGGTGTCGACAAGCTCGCCGCCGAGCGGCATCCCCGCCGTCTCCGCTCCGAGGCCGCCTTCCTCGACCGTGAAGGCGCCGTTCGGACCGCGCGTGATGACGACCCTGTCGAGCGAAAATCTCTTCATGAGCGTCGTGGCCGGCCCGGGCGCGGACCCTCCGAAACGTAACAGCCCGGCGGCGAGCCGCAGCTCTTCCTCGGTCGCCTTGACGACATCGGCGCTCGCCAGCGAGCGCTCCACCGCCCTGGCGTCGAACCAAGGCGGGCGGAGGTTGAGGTCCAGAAGGCACGTTTTCCAGCCGAGGCCGAGGAGCTTCACGAGGGCGCTTCGCGAGACGCCGTGGCGCCCGGCGAGAGTGCCGAAGTAGAAGAGCCCGGGCGAGCCGCCCGCCACGGCTCGCACGGCGGCTTCGGAGTCGATGAAGTCCCACGCCTGTTCCTCGGGAATCTCGAAACGCGGGCCATCCGGCTCCTGATGGACGATGACGCGGCCCGTCGGGCGATCGCGGTCGGTCTGCATTCCCCGGACGTCGAGGCCGCGGCGGACGGCCTCCGCCCGCAATCTCTCGCCGTCCACGTCGTCGCCGAGGCGCGACACGACGAGAGGCTCGAGACCGAAAGCCCGCAGGTGGCAGGCGACGTTTAGAGGGGCGCCGCCCGGAACGTCCCGCCCCGACTCCAGCTCGTCGATCAGCGCCTCTCCGAACAGCGTTACGAGCACCGCGAGCCTCCCTCATAATCCTCGCACGTGACCGACGGTCTCGCCCCCATCCTCACCGTCGACGTGGAGGACTGGTTCCACGTCTGCGGGCATCCTCTCTACTCCGACCCGGCCACGTGGGCCGGCCGGGAAAAGCGCGTGCACGCCGGCGTCGAGCGCGTGCTCGCGCTCCTGGACGGGACCGGCTCCACGGCCACGTTCTTCATCCTCGGCTGGATCGCCCGGCAGAGCCCGTCGCTCGTGCGGCGGATCGCCGACGCCGGCCACGAGATCGCTTGCCATGGCGACCTGCACCGCCGGGTTTTCGAGATGACGTTGCCGGAGTTCCGTGAGGACCTCCGTAAGAGCTGCGACACTTTGCAGGAGATCGTGGGGAAGCCGGTGACGTCCTTCCGGGCGCCCGAGTGGTCTTTGAGAAGCGCCGCGAATCCCGCGTTTGCGATCCTCGTCGAGGAGGGCTTCACGCTGGATTCCTCGCTCACGACCGCGCCCCCGGTGGGGGAGCCCGCGAATCCGACGCGGCCCGTGACGCTCGAAACCGCCTCGGGCCGGATTCTGGAGGTCCCGCCACTCATGGGCACGTTCTTCGGCTTTCGCGCGATCTGNNCCCTCGCCGAAGGTGTCCCGCCCGTTCTCTACGCGCATCCGTGGGAGTTCGACGACGCCCATCCCTCGATGCCGGGCCTGTCGCCGGTTTCGCGTCTCGTGCACTTCGCAGGGCGCACGCGGACAGAGGGTCGGTGGGCGCGGTTCCTGAAGCGCTGGACGTTCGCGCCGATTTCGTCGGCGAGGGCCGAAGAGAAGATTTCTGCCGGGGTCGCGGCGTGACGACTCTTCTCGTGACGGGGCCAACGTCGTCCACTTTCGCGGCGCTTTTCCCGGGTCAGCTGTCCGAGAAGGCGGGGATGGGCGAAGCTCTCGCCCGTCGCTTCGAGTTCGCCTCTTCCTTATTCGAAGAAATTTCCAGAAGGTCGGGAGTTCGTCTCGTCGACACCTTCTTTGGAGAGGGTGCGAAGGATCTTCATGCCGACCTGCCCGCGCAAGTCGGCGTCTTCGCGGTCTCGCTCGCGGCGCTCGAGACCCTGCGCCGCATCCACCGCCTCGAGCCCGCGGCCGTGGCCGGGTACAGCCTTGGCACGTACGCCGCGTTCGTCGCGGCGGGCGCACTCGAGACGGGGGCCGCGCTCGACGTCCTCCTCGAGGCCGAGCGCCTCATGTCCGAGGCGTCGAAGCGGGGCGAGCTGGATGGGACGATGGCGTACGTCATCGGCCTCGCGCGCCCGGACGTCGAGGAGACGTTGGCGGCGCTCACGCCCGACCGCGCACGCCTCACGATCGCCACCGAGAACGCGGCGGCGCAGTTCATTCTCACGGGCGAACGGGCGCTCGTCGCCACGGCGGTGGATGCGCTCCGGCCGAAGGCGCTCAAGACAGACTTGCTTTCGATCAATATCCCGATGCACTCGAGNNATGCTGGGGCGCCGGGTGACGAATGCGGAGGAGGCCACCCTCGTCCTTTCTAGGCAAATTTGCAGGCCGTCTCACTGGGCCCCGACGCTGCGGGCCATGGGCGATTCGGGCCTCACGCGCTTCGCCGAGGTGGGCCCGGGCGATGTCCTCACGAAGCTCATCCGCTGGACGCTCCGCGACGCGATCGTCGCGAAGCCGGCGCTGGAGGATCCGGATTCGATCGACGCGTTCGCGAAGTCGCTGGCTCCCCCTCCTCTCTTCCCCTTCAAAGAAAAACCCACCGTGGCCCTTGCTTCGGCACGACAGGATCCGCGAGGGTCCGAAGCAAAATGAATTCTCCGAATTCTTCCGATTCATCTCCCCGGGTTCGCGTGGCGCTCGTCAGTGGCGCGTCGCGCGGCATCGGGCGCGCCATCGGCGAGCGTCTCGCCGCCGACGGCTATCACGCCGTTCTCACGTACCGCGCCGACGCGGCGGGCGCCGAGGCGGCCGTTGCGGCGATCCGGGCCGCCGGCGGGAGCGCGGAGGCCGTGAAGGCCGACGTGACGTCCGCGGCCGACATCGCGGCGCTCGCCGACCGACTCGACAAGGAGCACGAAGGCGTGGACGTGCTCGTCAACAACGCCGCCGTCCTGAAGAACGGCCTCTTCGCGCTCATGTCCGAAGCGAGCTGGAATCTCGTGATCGACACCGCGCTCGGCGGCACGGCTCGCGTGACGAAGGCCGTGATGCGCGGGATGCTGCGGCGGCGTTGGGGCCGCATCGTGAACATCTCGTCGCTCGCGGCGTTCTCCGGAAGCGCCGGGCAGACGAATTACTCCGCCGCCAAGGGAGCGCTCGTCGCCTTCACGAAGTCGCTCGCGGCCGAAGTCGGCGCGTTCGGCGTCACCGTGAACGCGATCGCCCCCGGGTTCGTCGAGACCGAGATGATCTCGTTCCTCACGAAGGAGGTTCGCGAGGACTTCCTGAAGCGCGTTCCCGTGCAGCGCTTCGGCCGTCCCGAGGATATAGCGCCCTTCGTCTCTTTCCTGTGCACGGACGGCGCAAGCTACTTGACGGGTCAGACCGTCCGCATCGACGGCGGCTTCGTCGGCTGAGGCGCGAATTGGGTCCGCCCCTCGTATACTCCGCGTTTCGGGCCAACCCGGGAGGGGGTACGTGCTTGTCAGAAGACCTGAAAAAGAAAGTCAAGGAGCTGATCGTCCGCCAGCTCAAGCTGGAAATGGACCCCGCGACCATTGCCGACGACGCGCCGCTGTTCGGTGACGCGGACGGAGGCCTGGGGCTGGACTCCATCGATGCCCTCGAGCTCGTGCTGGGCGTCGAGAAGGAGTTCGGCATCAAGGTGCAGGACGAGGAGGTCGGCGTGAAGGCGTTCGCGTCCGTGAACGCTCTGTGCGAGTTCGTGCGCGGGAAGGCGGCCTGAAACCCATGGACTTCCAGCCCCTGCCGCACGCATTTCCGTTTCGCTTCGCCGATGGGGTGGTCGAGCGGACGGGCCCCGCCCAGGGGCGCGTGCGCGCGTCCGTGACGGCGAATGCCGCGGCGGTGAGGGCGACGGGGTTCCCGTCGGCCGCGCTGGCCGAGCTCGTGGCGCAGTCGGCCCTGCTCCTAGAGGGCGGCGACTCCGCGCTCGGGCGCAAGGGATTTCTCGCCGGCATTTCCGATTTCGTGGTCGAGCGCCTGCCCGAGCCCGGCGACGTCCTGACGGTCGACGTCGCGATCGCGGGCCGGCTCGGCGACACCGTCAAGTTCGAAGGTGTCGTGCGCGATGCCGAGGGGGGTGCAATCGCGCGCGGCGCGGTGACCGTGAAGCAAGGGAGCGCATGATGGACTCGGGCACGTTTCCGCGCGGCTCTGGACTCTTCGCGAAGAAAAAGGTCGCGCTGGCCGGCCCGCCGGCGGGGCTCCTGCGCGGCGCGGCGGCGGCGCTCGAGTTGGCGGGCTACTCGGTCGTCCTCGCCCAGCGGCTGGAGGACCTCCTCGCCATTCCGGCCGAGAAGGTCCCGGACCTCGCGATTTTCGACAACGCCTTCCCGCCGGACGGGGGCGTGGCCGCCTGCCGGAAGCTGCGCGAACAGACGCACTGGCGGACGGTATCGATCCTGCTCGTCGTGCCGGCGGGGGAGCCGCACCTCGAAGAGGCCCTCGTGCCCGGGGTGAACGACTTCATGCTCGCTCCGTACCCTCCCGCCGAGCTTCTCGACAAGACGAGGCGCCTCACGCTCATCCCGGCCAGGCGCGAGCTGAACACCCTGGCCCGCGTGCGCGACAGCCGCGCCGACGGCGTCCTTCTCCTCGGCAAGATGCTGAACGTCTCGGGGAACGGGCTGCTCGTCGAGACCGAGGTCGCCATCGCGATCGGGCGCGCCGTGGAGATCGAGTTCTTCCTGCCTGACGACTCCGTGGCTCTGCACGCAAAGGGCCGGATCATGCGGCGGACGAACGAGCTCGACCATTTCCACCCGGCATTCGGCATCAGGTTCACGGAGATCTCCGAGGAGGACCAGCTTCGCGTCGACGCTTTCGTCGCCGAGCGTGAGCGTGCGGGTTTCCGCACCTGATTTGACGATACCGCGCGCGGGCCTTATCCTTCCGCTCCGCGCGAAAGTGGCGGAATTGGTAGACGCGCAAGGCTCAGGACCTTGTGGCCTTTACCGGCTGTGGGGGTTCGAGTCCCCCCTTTCGCACCAATCATCCCTTCCCAGAGGCAAACTTCGGAAAAGAGCACGATCGGGGATTTCTTAGAAGGTGAAGAGGGGCGGCGGCGCCGCACGCCGCGCCCCGGTATTCTTACCCTCTAAGCAGAATGAACGACCTTAAATTGACCAAAGCGATTCTCGACGCGCTTCATCCGCGCGGCTCGCGCGTCCTCTCGTTCTCCGACCTCGCCCGGCGCGTCGTCGGCGCCGATCTCGACCCCGATCGCGAGGGCACGCTCCGCGCGGCCGTGGGCGAGCTCGAGCGCCGCGGCGAGATCGTGCGCGTCAAAGGCGAGAAGCTCTCGCGCATCGAGTTCACCGACTTTCAGGCCGGCGTGCTCGCGATCCGCGGCGAGGGTCGCGCGTTCCTTCTTTCCGGCGAGCCGGGCGTTCCCGACGTGCCCGTGACCGCTCTCGCCAGCGCTCTCGACGGTGATTTCGTCCTCGTGCGCGTTCAAGAGCCAAAGGCCGCACCCAAGGCCGCGCCGAAGGCCGCTACGAAGAGGCCGTCGGGGCCGTCATCGCGCTTCGCGCCGCGCCCGTCGGGCGTCGTCGTGAAGGTTCTCGTGCGGCGCCGCGAAACCGTGGTCGGGAAAATCGCGCGCGGCCCGGAGGGCACGTTCGTCGTGCCGTTCGACCGGAGGATCGACGCGCGCCTCACGGTGCCGGACGGTAAGGACCTGGCGGCGCCCACCGGCATCTTCGTCGAGGCGCGCATCACGGCGTATCCCGACGACCGCCGCCTCGCGCTCGCCGAGGTCCTCGAGCTCATCGGATTCGAGGGCGACACCGGCGTCGACGTCGAGGTCGTGGCGCGCAAGTGGGGAATCCCGCGGAAGTATCCCGAGACCGTCGTCGCCGAGGCCGAAGCCGCGAGCGGCGAGGTCGGATTTGACGAGCGGATGCTCCGGGCCGACTTCACGGGCCACGCGATCGTCACGATCGACGGCGAGACGGCGCGCGACTTCGACGACGCCATCGAGGCCGAGGAGCTGCCCGGCGGCGGCTTTCGCATCGGCATCCACATCGCGGACGTCTCGCACTACGTGCCGATCGGCAGCGCGCTCGACGCCGAGGCGTTCGAGCGCGGCACGTCGGTCTATTTTCCCGACCGCGCCATCGCCATGCTTCCCGAGCGCCTGTCGAACGACCTCTGCTCTCTGCGCCCGAACGAGGAGCGGCGGACCGTCTCGGCGGTCCTCACGCTGGACAAGCACGGGGAGACGCAAAAGAGCGAGTTTTTCAGGAGTTTGATAAAGAGCCGGGCGCGGCTCACATACACCCAGGTTGGGGAATTAATAGAAAATTTCGCGGCGCCCTTGCCGCATTCACTTTCTAAGAAATCCTTGTTCTCTACGGACGTGACCCGAATGCTTCGCGTTGCCCACAAGGCCGCGGGTCTTCTCCGAGCAAAGAGATCCCGCCGCGGCTCCCTCGACTTCGACTTGCCGGACTCCGACGTGGTCCTCGGCGAGACGGGGGACGTGGTCGCGATCGTTCGGGCCGTCCGCAACGAGGCGCACCGGCTCATCGAGGAGTTCATGCTGGCCGCGAACGAGGCGGTCGCGAAGCACCTGCAGCTCGTTCCGACGCCCGCTCTCTACCGCGTGCACGACCGCCCGGACGAGAGCCGCCTCGTGGATCTTCGCGTCGTGCTCGGCCCGCTCGGCTACGACATTCCCGAAGACGAGGAAGAAGTCACGCCGGCCACGTTTCAGGCCATCCTCGACCAGGCCGCCGGGAAGCCCGAGGAGCGTTTCGTCTCGGATCTCGTTCTGCGCTCGCAGAAGAAGGCGATCTACTCCGAGGAGTGCCGCGGGCACTACGCGCTCGCGGCGAAGCACTACTGCCATTTCACGTCGCCCATCCGGCGCTACCCGGACCTCCTCGTCCACCGGGCGCTCGTGGAGTGGCTCGCGATACGCCGCCCGCCCGCGGCCGCCGACGCGGACGGCCGCACGCGCTGGTTCCACGAGGCGGCGGCGCACTGCTCGTCGCGCGAAAGGCGGGCCGAATCCGCCGAGCGCGAAGCCGTATCGTGGAAGAAGTTCGTGTTCCTGTCGACGCGCGTCGGCGAGGAGTTCTGGGCGTACGTCTCGGCGGTCGTGGGCTTCGGCCTCTTCGTCACGCTCGAGGACATCTACGTCGACGGCCTCATTCCCATTTCGTCGCTCGGGGACGACTTCTACCGCTACGAGGACGTCGAGCATCGCCTCGTCGGCTCCTCGTCCGGACGCATCTACCGCCTCGGAGACCGGCTGCGCGTGAAGCTCGTCAAGGCCGACGCCGAAAAGCGCGGCCTCGACTTCGTGCCCGTGGGCGAAGGTGCCGGGCCGCGGCGGGGGAGCCGTGTCGAGGCGATTCAAAAACAGCAGCAAGGGCGCGGCCGCCGGCCGTCCCCCGCTCCGCGGGGGCGGACGCGGCGGCGGCGCTGACGCCGTGAACCGCTTTCGAGTCGTCCTCGTCGGCCGCCCGAACGTCGGGAAATCGGCCCTTTTCAACCGGCTCGCGCGCGAGCGGCGGGCGCTCGTGCACGACCGTCCGGGCATGACGCGCGACGCGCTCGAGATGACGGCCCGGACGCCGTCGGGGCGCCCGTACACGCTCGTCGACACAGGCGGGTTGGACCTCGACGCGGCGGGCGGCTTCGCCGCGTGGACGAGCGACCGCGCGCTTGGGGAGGTCGCCGATGCCGACCTCATTCTCTTCGTCCTGGACGGTGTCGCCGGGCGCCTGCCCGAAGACGAGCGCCTGGCCAAGCGGCTTCACGCGCTCGGCAAAAACGTCGTCGTGGCGTGGAACAAGTGCGACACGAAGACGGCGTCCGAGGCCCTCGCCGACGGCTTCGCGCTCGGCTTCCCGAAGGTCATCGGCGTCTCGGCGCTTCACGGCACGGGCGCGGACGAGCTTCTCGAGGCGATCGAAGAGGCCCTGCCGACCGATCTCGATCCGGACACGCGCACGGAGCCGCTCCCGATCGCGGTCGTGGGTCGCCCGAACGTGGGGAAGTCGTCGCTCGTGAATGCGCTCGTCGGGAAGGACCGCGTCATGGTGTCGGAGATCGCCGGCACGACCCGCGACTCCATCGACGTGCGCCTCTCGCGGGGCGGCCGCGAGTATCTCTTCGTCGACACGGCGGGGATCCGGCGCAAGGGCAAGACCACCGACTCGGCCGAGCTGCTCTCGATTGTCGCGGCCCGCAAGTCCATCGACCGCGCGCGCCTCGTCGTCATCGTCTTCGACGCCTCCGAGGGCATCACGGCGCAGGACGCCACGATCGCGGGCTACGCCGAAGAGGCGGGCCGCGGCGTCCTCCTCGTCGCGAACAAATGGGATCTCATCGAGAAGGACCGCCAGAAGACCGCGGAGCTGAAGCAGGACGCCGAGCGCCGGTTCATCTTTCTGCGCAAGGCTCCGTTCCTGCCGCTGTCGGCCACGACGGGGAAGGGCGTCGCCCGCCTCCTTCCCGAGGCGGACGCGCTCGCGAAACGGTTCGCCACGCGGATGTCCACGGGCGAGCTGAACCGCCTGCTTCAGAAGTCCTTCGAGCGCGAGGCGCCGCGCGCCCGCTCGGGCCGCGACCTGAAGATCCGCTACGCCGTGCAGGTGGCCGCCGAGCCGCCGCTCGTGCGCCTCTTCGCGGACCGGTCCGAGGCGCTGCACTTCTCCTTCGAGCGGTTCCTCCAAAACCGCATCCGTGAGAAGTGGAGCCTGAACGGCGTGCCGCTGAAATTCGTCGTCAAAAGGGCTGACTGAGGCTTCGGATCAGCCCGTCGATGTGTTAAAAGAGACAGACGACGCGCTGACGAAATGACCCAGACGACAAGCGAAAACGCCGAGGTCCGCTACAAGATCGGGGACGTCTGCCGCATCGCGGACGTCCAGCCGTACGTCCTTCGTTACTGGGAGTCGGAGTTTCCTTTTCTCGCGTCCGATCGCTCGATTCCCGGCCCGCGCACGTACAGCGAACGCGAGGTTCAGCTCATCGGGCAGATCAAGCGGCTTCTCTACGACGAGGGGTACACGATCGCGGGCGCCAAGAAGCGCCTCGAGAGCGAAGCCTCGGGGCCGCACGCGCACGACACGAATCCCGCCGTCGCGCCGCTCGGAGCCGAGAAAGCCGAAGGGCCAGAGGGGCCAGACAAGCCCGAGAAGACCGGGAAGCC
>PLZI01000160.1 GCA_003152095.1 Acidobacteriota bacterium
ACGGAGCAGCGATTGCCGAAATGGTATTCGACGTTCGCCATGAACACGCTGAGGTTGTGCGCGCTCTGGGCCGCGCCGCCCTGATCGAAGGTCGCGGCCAGCGAGGAATTCTCGCGGATGTACGTGCCGCGGAGCGAAAGGACGTCCCTCACGAACAGCGTGCGGTCGTACTGGAGATCCACCGCCCAGTCCGTGAAGCTGTCCTGCAGTCCGGTGACGGCGTCGGGAGTCGACGTCATGTGCAGGCCGTAGGCGCCTACTTCGAGATAGTTGTCGCTTCCGATCGATTGCTGCCACGCGATCCGCCCGTACGGCGCAACACCCCGGATGTTCGTGGCAAACCCGGCACCCGAGTTGGGCTGCGGGTTTCCGATGTGATTCGAGCGGTAAACCGCTCCGGCGAGATAGAGGTGGTCGTTCCACATGGCATAGGCACCGACTCCGGCGACGTCCCCGGCGAGGGCGCCCAGGATGACCGGGCCGGCGCCCGGAGTCGGCGCGGAATCGCTCGCGATGAAGGGATATCCCCATGCCGGAGTCGTGTGCCACAGGTCTTCGACGGTCGGATTGTTGTTGAGCGTCAGACCGTAAATGAGCTCCTTGCCAGCCCACTTCGTCGTGTTCGCGTAACGAATGTCCGTGTTGTCGATGCTGAAATGATCTGACTGGGCGTCGTAGGTGACCTGGACAAAACTGCCGACATGCGCGGACCATCCGCCAGCAAGAAAGAGAGAGACATCCTGAGGAAATTCAAAGGTGCCGTTCTGCGTTCCCGGTTGCGAGGACTTCGTCGACGTGAACGAGGTTTCGACCATTGCGGAAAGAGGGAGCGTTTTGAGTAGATCCAGACCTGCGTGTCGCGTGCCCGGTTCGTTGCTCACGGCGGGCGTGTCCGGCCCCCTGTCGGTGTAGCCGAGCAGCTTGAAACGGCGGCCTGCGCCGTTGAGTTCGGGGGGCGTCGTGTGACACCCATTGCACGCGAGCCCCGTCTGGCGCGCAAAGCTCGGGACGGCGTGCGCGGTCGATGGAATCAGCGCAAGAAAACCGAAGAGCGCCCCTAAGGCAAGAGAGGAGAATGAAGGATGCGTCTTCATGAGTGCCTCCTTACCAGCCCGACTCCCGGAAACAGGATTCCGCCGCGGCCATGCTTCGATCGGCTCATGGATTCTCCTTATCGCCGAACAAGGTGCGGCTGGGGCGGCCGCATCACCATCCCGCAAGCTCACCAATTCGTCTGGTGCGCGGGAATCCGGCGGGCATGGCCCGCGGGCGTGGCTCCCCAGGGGAGCTTCGTCAGACCAGCTTCAGCCGCTTCTGGAAAGCGAAGGCGACGGCTTCGCTCTTGGAGTGCACTTCGAGCTTGTACAGGATGTTCTGGATGTGGTTCCGGGCCGTGAGGTTCGAGATATGGAGCGCGATGGCGATCTCGGGCGTCGAGCGGCCGGCCGCGAGCATCCCCAGCACCTCGACCTCGCGCGCGGAAAGCCTGCGCGCGCGGATGTCCGGCGACTCCCGCGAGCTCGCGAACGGGGATGGCGGCGGAGCCGGACGGTCCGAATCCTGGAGGGAGGGAAGCTCGATTCGCTCCGTCCGGAGGATATGCGCGAGAAAAAAGTCGCCCGGCGTGCGCGCCCCGAGATTCAGAATCGTGACGTCCACGGTGACGACATGGCCGTCGCGGCCCTTGAGCTGGAGACCGAAGTGGTTCACGCTCTCCCCCCGGGCCGCTATTGCGGTGACCGGGCAACTCTCCGAGCAGTAACGGTTCCCGAAGGCGTCGCAACCCTCGAGACGCGCGGCGCACAGCTTCCCGACGACGTCGGCGGCCGAGAACCCGAGGATCCGCTCGGCGCTCTGATTCCAGAAGACGATCCGGTTGTGGCGGTCGGTGATGAAGACGGGATCGGGAGACAGCGCCAGCGCGCCGAAGACGGCGGCCATCTCCCCGTGGGCGGCGCCAGACCACATGTCGAGACCTTATACGCTCTTGCCTCGAGCGTGTTAATGCGCGTCCCTATTTCAGAGCTTCCTTCACGCGTTCGGCCGTCATCGGCATCTGGAACAGCCGGGCGCCAGTGGCGTCGAAGATGGCGTTCGCCACGACCGCCCCCACCGGGACGATCGCCGGCTCGCCTCCTCCCTGCGGGGTCAGCTCGTCATTCTTTACGAGGACGGTCTCGATCTCGGGCATCCCCGAGAACCGCGGCACCTCGTATGTGTCGAAATTCCTGGTGAGGATCCGGCCGCCGTTGAAGTGGACCTCCTCCGAGAGCGTGTACCCGAGGCCCATCATGACGCAGCCTTCCATCTGCATCTTCGCGCCGTCGGGATTGATCACGACGCCCATGTCCTGGGCACAGACGATTCGCCCGACCTTCACGCGCCCTGTGGCGGCGTCGACACTCGCCTCGGCCATCATGGCCACGTACGTCCCGGCGTCGATTCCGCAGGCCACCCCGACGCCGCGGCTGCTGGGCGCCACGGCCTTCTTCCAGCCGAATCGTCCTGCCGCGGCTTCGAGCACGCGGCGCATTCTCTTGTCTGAGGTGTTGTTCAGGCGGAATTCGAGAGGATCGACCTTGGCCTTCGCCGCCATCGCGTCTATCTGC
>PLZI01000167.1:0-1968 GCA_003152095.1 Acidobacteriota bacterium
CCCGTGACAGGATGTCGCCCTTCCCTCACCGAGCCGCCGGCCTTCGAGGCGCGACGGCCCGGTCGCATCAAGCGGCCGGAGTCGGCGGTGAGTATCTGCTCCCGGCGCGCGGCGTTGAGATCGACTCTCCCGCCGCGCCGCTCCTTCCCCGGGACTCTCCTCGAAGGAAAGAGACTCCCGGGTTTCGCGCGTGTCCGACGCCCGCCTGCACGAGGTCGACCGGGTTCGGGGTGTACGGGACGATGGAGAGGCCAGGGGCTCCGAGTCATAATCTCCGCGGGTTTCCCGAGTACGCATCAGCGGGTCAACTTGGAGTTGTTCCACGTTTCTTCACAGAACTTCCACTCGGGCACGGTTGTCGGCCCATACACGAGGACCCTCTTCACGGCTTCGCGATTGGGAGAATGCCAGTACGCCGCTCTCGAGCGCGCGTTCGCGAATGCCCGCCCGACCACGGGCGCATCTCGGGAGAGCGCGGTATTCGCGTTCGACTCCTTAGAGGCATGTCGGAACTTCTGGGACGGAGAACGAGATGGCGGCGCACGCCGCGCGGCCTACGCCGTCGAGCCACACTATTACCGAATCACGATGCCGACGCCCACCCAGGCACCAATTGCGCTCGTCGATCATGCTTACAAGCGCCTTCAAGTTGGACTTCCATACGATGAAATAGTCGCTGAGTACTGGTCATCGAGGCCGGGGTGGCGCGCCTGGGAGTTTCTCGCTGACACCGCTACCATTTTGGAGGAAGTTCCAGCGCCAACCGATCTCCATGCCCTTGGCATTCCAATTTCCGAACGCTGGGAGGACGTCCGGCTCATGCGCCGGCTCTGGCCGCTTACGGTCGCGTAGCGCGGCTCGTCTTCGCCGATCCGAACGAGGCAGTCGCGGCCAGCGATCGCGAAGGCCCACCTGGCGCCGTCGATCGTGTCGGCGATGTTCACCGCAAGAGACCCTCAGAAGGTCGGCACATGACGTGACGACGGCGAGTGGGGCCTACGCGTTCGGCTCCAGTTCTCTCATGCGCTCCGCCAGGGTCCGGTTGTAACCGTCGCCGTCGGCACCGTAGTGGATTCTTCGGTGACAGTTGGGGCAGAGCCCGATGACCGCTTCGGGGACGTCTGGGCCGCCATCCGACCGCCGCCAGATGTGATGTGGCTCTAGAAAGGGCTGCCCCTTCTTCGTCAGAAACGGCGCGTTGGCTCTGCATCCCTCGCAACAGCCGGCGGCACGCTTCAGCACGTACACCTTAATCGCCTGCGATCGCTGATACGTGACCACCCTCCGCTCAGCTGCTGACGCGGCGCGACCTATCCGCTGCTTAGCCCTGCGCCTCAATTCCTCGAGCGACAGATTCCACCATGCTCGGTCAGACGGTGAGATGGGTGGAAGCTGGGAACCCCCAGCGGTCACTCCAGCCTCCGGCTTCTCCAGCGCCAACTCGAACACGATCGCTTGCCTCGGCGCTCTATTCCGATCGGGCCGTTCTTCCAGGTGATGGCCGAGATAGGTGGCACGCCCCATGTACCTTACCGTTCCGCGCCCATCCATTCGTTCAAACATCTCGAGAGACTTTCCCGCCGCCGCGTGGTCGCGGATCGCGAGGTTGCCAGCGATCATCTTCATGTCGCCGACCTGCCCCTCGCCCGTGTACCAGAATGTGCCGTCGTCTCGAAACTCGTCCCTATACCCGAACGCGTGGCCCCCTTCGCCCGTGAAGAGAAACACGAACGGTTCCCCTACCGGGGTAGAGATTCCGCCCTGTTGCTGCCCGCCGAACTTGGCGTGGATGTCCTTTCGCCGCCCATACGTCGCTCCGACGACGAACGGCGTCTGCTCTGTCATCGCTCAAGTATGAGGCCCTCCGGCTTCCGGAGGGACCGGTCGCCGCGAGCGACTCGCTTTGCTCGCCGTTGACCTTGCCCATGAAGATTCTTGTCAAGCCCGTCGCCTGAAGGTTCTTTCTCT
>PLZI01000167.1:1974-3224 GCA_003152095.1 Acidobacteriota bacterium
ATTCTCGGCAAGATTTGCGGCGTGCGTTTCCCTTTCGTCTGTTCTTCAGCGACTCTTGGCCGCTTGCTTCACGAGCACAACTTCATAAACGCTGCGAAGAACGAATACCCACATGAGCTCCGGCAGGTTGTCGGTGAAGCGCTAGCTCGAGGATGGGCGTGGCTCGTACGGGATGGCTTGTTCGTGCAGAAGGACGGCGCGGATCCCGGCTTTCTCGTGCTCTCCAGGAAGGGGGAGCGGTTTGAGGTGACCCAGCCGATCGGACGGCTCCGGTCCGCCGCCTCGATACTGCCGGCTGGGTTGCTCCTCCCGACTCTTGAAAACAAGGTGCGGCGGAAGTTTCTTCGCGGGGACTTCGACGATGCTGTCGTGGACGCTTTTCGAGAGGTCGAGATAGGAGTTCGCGAAGGCGGAGGGTTTTCCGAGACGGATCTCGGCGTACCCCTCATGAGAAAAGCGTTCGCGACATCGAGCGGACCACTCACGGATATGACAGTTCAGGATCTCGGCGAGCGGGAGGCGTGTGCTCACCTCTTCGCCGGGGCGATCGGGTTGATCAAAAGTCCCCGCGGCCATCGAAATGTTCCAACCGAGGACCCGCGCGAGGCTGCGGAACTCCTTGTCCTCGCGAGCCACCTGCTTCGCATCGTTGCGTCGAGGCGCCCGAAGCCCGGCGACGGGGTAGATGCCACCGCAAACAGTGCCCTTAAGGCGCAGCCGCCTGGCTCAGTCCCGAGACAGTCCTAGTAGCCCGTAACCCTCGAACGACAACCCGCAGACGTAGTCGTATCCCTCGGGGTTCAGTATCAGCACCTGATAGCCGCCGCGCGATGAGAAAGCCGCCGACAGGTCCCGGGGCAGTTGGCGAGTACCATTCCCTCATCGACATCGAGACGTTCACCGCGAAGTGGTCCGCCTCCGGCGCGNNCCCGGCCACGGGGGACCCCGAGCGCAACCGCTACACCTTCGAGCGCGATGCGCTGATCGTCGACGAGGGGGAGAAGCGGTCGATCGGGAAGATGGACCTCTACAAGGAGGCGTGCTTCGTCCTCGAGGCCAAGCAGGGCTCGGACGAGGGGTCGAAGAAGGTCGGCTCCGCGCGGCGCCACACCGGGAGCTGGATCATCGCCATGCAGTCGGCCGAGGGGCAGGCGCGCAACTACGCCCGCTCTCTTCCCGCGCCGCCGCCCTTCCTCGTCGTCTGCGACATCGGCCATTGCTTCGACCTCTTCGCCGCGTTCGACGGCTCC
>PLZI01000043.1 GCA_003152095.1 Acidobacteriota bacterium
GAGGCCGCGCCCGCGGGGGTCCGGACGGGTCATGTGATGCGCGTCGGAGCCGGAACCGTAGCCCGCGACGCGCGCGAGAATCGCCGCGCCGCGCCGGCGCGCGTGATCCTCCTCCTCGAGAAGAAGGAAACCCGCTCCTTCGCCCAGCGTGAGACCGTCGCGTGCGACATCGAACGGCCGAGCGACCGACGCGCTGAGGGCGCGCAGCGCGTCGAAGCCCGAGAAGACGAAGGGCGTCACGGCGTCGGCTCCGCCCGCGAGGACCTGGACGGCGCGCCCCGCCCGAATCCATTCCGCCGCGAGCCCAACCGCCGCCGCGCCCGACGCGCAGGCAAGGGAGACCGCGCCGACAGGGCCGCGCGCGCCATGCCGTTCGGCGAGATCGCGCGCGAGCGCCCCAGGCTCGCCCCGGGAAAGCCGCTCGGCTCCGCCGACCCGCGACGCAAGCCACTCCGTGAGCGCCCCGTTTCCCGCGAGGGTTGTTCCGACCGCGATGCCCGCTCGATCGCCGCCGAAGAGGGGGCAGGACGCGAGCGCCTCCCGCGCGGCGTCGCGGGCGAAGAGCGTCTCGAGGTCCGCGCCGCCGGCCCCGTCCTCGAGGTCGATCAGGGCCGCCTGCCGTGCGTGAAAGCGTCCCGTGTCGAACCGCGTGACCGGGCGGATCGCCGACCGGCCGGAGAGCGCGCCACTCCAGAACGCGTCCACGCCGCGGCCGAACGCGGTCACGGCGCCCATTCCCGTCACGACGACTTGCGGTGCGTTCCCCATGTCGTCCCTATAATCGCCCGACGCGCCCCCCGCGCGGCGCCACCCCGTTCGAAGAGCCTTTCTCGACCAATCATGAAGATCGTCATCGCGTCGGACGCGAAACAGCCGAATGAAATCTACCGCGGCGCCCTGCTCGCGGCGGGTGCCTTGCCCGAAGAGCTCGTCGTCGTGACCCCGGGCGACCCGGACCCCGGCGCGTTCGACGGACTGCTGCTCGCGGGTGGCGCGGACGTGGATCCGGCGCTTTACGGCGAGGCCCCGGCGACGCCCACCCTCGAGCTCCATTCCGAGCGGGACACGTTGGATTTCGCGCTCTACGCCGCAGCGGAAAAGCTTCATGCGCCGGTCTTCGGCATCTGCCGCGGGCTCCAGGTGCTGAACGTCGCGCTCGGGGGCACGCTGTGGCAGGACCTGCCTTCCCAGCGGGCGCGCGGCGTTCCGCACGAGGTCGACGCGAACCCGCATTCCACGAAGGACCGTCGGGCGCACGTCGTGCGCGCCCGGCCGGGCGCCTCCGGTTCGCGCTTTGCCGCGACGGTCGCCGCCCTCGAAGGTGAGTCCGTGAACTCACGCCACCACCAGGGCGTGAAGGACCTCGCGGCGGGTCTTGTGCCGCTGGCCGCCTCGCCGGACGACCTCGTCGAGGCGTTCGAACGGCCCGCCGGCAGCTTCCTGGCCGCTGTGCAGTGGCACCCCGAGAATCTTGTCGCGGAACGGAAGCAAAAGGCTCTGTTCGAGGCCTTCCTCGAGGCCAGCCGCGCGCGGGCCCGTGGCTCCGCGGGCGGATTCACGCATTTTCGCGACGGAACCTTCGCCTCCAAGCGGGCCTCCGCCCTCGTTTCTTCTCACGAGCATCCCGGTGCGCCGCCTTCGGCCGGCGGCACCGACCGCCCCCAATGACAGGAGACTGCATGAACCGATTTTTCTCTTTCCCGTTCGCCGCCCTCACGCTCGCTCTCGCCGCCATGCCCGCGCACGCGGTCGAAGCGCCGAAGCCGAAGGCACCCGAAATGCCTCCGTTCGAGGTGGCGCAGCCCTACCCGAACCTCTGGTACGGCCGGTTTGGTAGCGCCACGAACTGCTCGTGGATCGACACGGGCGACGGCGTTCTCGTCATCGACACGGGAGCGACCGCAACGGACGCCAAGAACCTCAAGGCCGAGATCGCGAGGACGACGAAGGACAAGCCGATCAAGTGGATCGCGATGACGCACCTCCACGGTGACTCGAACAACGGCTTTTCCACGTTCCTTCCGACGGACGCCACGATCTTCGTGAACGCCCGCGCCACGGGCGCCCTCGCGACTTCTTTCGCGCAGGGAAAGACGAAGGCGCCCACCGTCATCGGCGTCAGCGACCGCATCGCGCTCGTGGCCGGCAATCGGATTCTCGAGATCGGCGTGCCCGCCGGGAACGCCCACACCGCCTTCGATCTCTACGTCTTCGACGTCTCGACGCGCACCGTGTTCGTGGGCGATCTCGTGACGCCCGACCGCTGCCCGATGCTCTCGGATCCCGACTGCGACCTCAAAGGCTGGATCGCCATCCTCGACCGGCTCGACACGCTTGGCGCGCAGGGCCTCGTGCCCACGCGCTGGAATCCCGCGCCGGCGGCGGCGCCCGAGATCGAGAAGACCCGTCGCTACCTCACGTCGATGCTCGCGTTCCTCATCGAGAAGAAGAAGCAGAACGCCCCAGAAGCCCGTGTCTCGGGAGAGCTGGCCGCTGAGAAGCTGGCTGACTACTGCCCGCGTGAGCTGGGCGCACTCAACGCGCTTTCGGTCTATCGCCGGCTGATGAGCGACGGGACGACGCGGCCGGGGAGCGCCGCCGCGAAACCCGCGCCGAAATGACGCCCGGCGCGCCCTTTTCCGTGTGCGGGAATCGGGCGTCGATCGTCGTCTGGATGCCGCCGCGAGGCGTGAACACGCCCCGCACCGCCATCCGGCGCGGCGCGAGCGTGCGGACAAGGTCCCCGAGAACGCGGTTCACGACGTTCTCGTTGAAGATGCCGAGGCTCCGGTAGGCGTTCACGTATTCCTTCAGCGACTTCAGCTCCACGCATCGCCGGTCGGGAACGTACGTCACGGTCAGCGTGGCGAAGTCCGGGAGGCCCGTCTTCGGGCAGATCGAGGTGAACTCGGGGATCGTGATGACGACCTCGTAGTCCGAAGGGTACTGCGAGGGCCAGGTCTCGAGCTTCGGCAGCGCATCGCGCACCCCCGAGGCCGCATGGCGATCCGTGTAGCGAGGCATGCCCCGAGGATAGCGCGCCGGCCTCGGGCGGCACGCTTTGTGCGAAGATCCGTGCTGTCATGGCCTTTACGCAGGAAAAACGCGCAACCCTCCTCAAAGATATCCGCCAACTCGTCATCATGGCCGCCGTCATCCTGACCGGTCGGTCGGTCCTGGCCGACTGGTACGTCGTGCCGACGGGCTCCATGAAGCCCACGATTCTCGAGGGCGACCGCGTCTTCGTCTGGAAGTCCGCCTATCAGTTCCGGATTCCCTTCTCGAGAATCCGCCTCTTCGAGACCGGCTCGCCGAAGCGGGGCGACGTCGTCGTGATCCGCAACCCGGACGGGGGAAGCGTGCCGTTCGTCAAGCGCCTCGTCGGGCTGCCGGGCGACGTCATCGAGCTTCGCAACGAGACGCTCTACGTGAACGGAAAGATCCAGCCGGCCGACTTCCTGCCCGAGCAGAAGAGCGACGACGGTGAGCCGATCCTCCTCGGCACGGAGATCCTCGGCGGGCGTTCGCACCCCGTTCGCGTCCTGCCCGACCGTCCGGCGTTTCGCACCTTCGGCCCGATCACCGTGCCTGACAGCGAGGTCTTTCTGATGGGCGACAATCGTGACGAGAGCCGCGACGCGCGCTTCTTCGGCACCCGCCCCACCCGGGACCTTCTCGGCCGCGCGGTGGGCGTCATGTGGAGCTGGAACCAGCAATTCTTCAAGGGCCCGCGCTGGTCGCGCATCGGCCGCCCGTTCATCACGGACGCCCACGGCGCCACGCCGAACTGACGGGCGGTCTCCGAGCCGGGCGGAGCGGGAAAAGGCCCATCTCCAATGAACCTCCGCAAGGAGATGAAGCGTTTGCCCCGAACCCGCAAGGGGCTTGATCGGGATTCAATCTAGACTTAATCTACTTTGTGATGGAGACGCGGGCGGAGACAAAGGCCGCGACGAGAGGTGAGCTCTCGGACCGCCTGAGGGAAAGGGGCCTCAGGGTCACGCAGCAGCGCGTGGCCGTGCTGGAGTTCCTGCTCGCGACCCCGAAGCACCCGACAGCCGAAGAGGTCGGGGCGGCGGTGAACCGCATCGTGCCGACCGCATCGCGCGCCTCGGTCTATAACGTGCTCCACTCGCTGAAGGAAAGCGGCCTCATCGACGAGCTGGTTTTTGACGACGCCGTCGCCCGCTACGACGCAAACCTCGACCGGCATCACCACTTCATTTGTCGCGCGTGCGGCACCGTCGAGGACGTGCCCTTCGAGACGTTCCAGGAGGCACCGCGCCCGCGCCTTGCGGAGGGCCACATCGTGGAGGATTACACCGTTACGATGCGCGGGATCTGCCCGGGCTGCGCGAAGGCCTGACCCGCCGCCACCGGGACGACGGAATGGGCCTGGAGATCGAAAGGAAGTTCCTTGTCACGGGCACCGCGTGGAAAGCGCTCGCGGCGGGAGTTCTCACTCGCCAGGGATATCTCTCGAGCGCCGCGGAGCGGACGGTCCGCGTGAGGATCGCCGGGGACCGGGGTTTCCTGACGGTCAAGGGCAAGAGCCGCGGCCTGACGCGCGCCGAGTTCGAGTACGCGATTCCGGTCGAGGACGCGGCCGCGATGTTCGACGGCCTCTGCGAGAAACCCCTCATCGAGAAGACCCGCTACCGGGTTCCCTTCGGCGCTCATACCTGGGAGGTGGACGAGTTCCACGGCGCGAACGCCGGGCTCGTCGTGGCCGAGGTGGAGCTCGCGAGCGCCGACGAGGAGCCCGCTCTCCCGCCCTGGGTCGGCCGGGAGGTTTCCCAAGACGCGCGCTATTTCAACGCGAACCTCGTGAAGAAGCCTTTCACGACCTGGTGAGCTCTCGCTTCTCGATCGGCACGTAGCTCCGGCGCGGGGACCCCGTGAACACTTGCCGTGGCCGCGCGATCTTCTGGTCGGCGTCGGAAAGCAGCTCCTGCCACTGGGCGAGCCAGCCGGCCGTGCGTGGGATCGCGAAGAGCACCGTGAAGAAGTCGGAATGAAAGCCCAGCGCCTCGTAGATGAGGCCGGAGTAGAAGTCCACGTTCGGGTAGAGTTTCCTCTTCACGAAGTAGTCGTCCTGCAGCGCGATGCGCTCGAGCTCGAGCGCGATCGCGAGGAGGGGGTTCTTGCCCGTCACCTCGAAGACCTGCTCGGCGAGCTTCTTGATGACGGTCGCGCGCGGGTCGTAGTTCTTGTAGACGCGGTGGCCGAAGCCCATGAGGCGCTTTTCGCCGGAGCCTTCCTTCACGTCCTTCACGAAGGCCGGGACGTTCTTGATGTCGCCGAGCTCGTGGAGCATCCTCAGAACGGCCTCGTTCGCGCCGCCGTGAAGCGGCCCGTAGAGCGCCGCGGTCGCGGCCGCGACGGACGAGTACGGGTCGGTGTGCGCCGAGCCGACCGAGCGCATCGCGTTCGTCGAGCAGTTCTGCTCGTGGTCGGCGTGAAGGATGAAGAGAACATCGAGCGCCCGCTCGAGGACCGGGTTTACGACGTACCGCGGCTCGGCCATCTTCTTCATCATCGACAGGAAATTGCCGGTGTAGGAGAGTTCGTTGTCCGGGTAGACGTATGGGAAGCCGATGGAATGCCGGTACACGAAGGCCGCGATCGTGGGCATCTTCGCGATGAGCCGGATGACGTGGTGGTTGCGCGACTTCGCGTCGAAGATCTGCTTGGCGTCCGGGTAGAACGTCGAGAGCGCCCCGACGGTCGACAGCAGCATGCCCATCGGGTGCGCGTCGTGCCGGAAACCCTCCATGAGCTTCTTGAGGTTCTCGTGGAGGTACGTGTGGATCGAGACGTGGTGCGTGAACTCCTTCAGCTCGGCGGCCGTCGGCAGCTCGCCCTTCAGCAGGAGCCAGGCGACCTCGAGAAACGTCGACTTCTCGGCCAGCTCCTCGATCGGGTAGCCGCGATATTCGAGGATTCCCTTGTCGCCGTCGATGAACGTGATCGCCGACTTGCACGACGCCGTGTTCGTGAACGCCGGGTCGTAGGTCATGAGGCCGAAGTCGTTCTCGTCGGTTTTGATTTTGCGCAGGTCGAGGGCCCTGATCGTGCCGCTCTCGACCGGCAGCTCGTAGGCCTTTCCGGTGCGGTTGTCCGTGATCGTGATCGTGTTCTTTCCGAACATGGCTTCCCTTCCGTCGCGAGACAGGCGCAGCTCCGCGAGATTCTAGTCCCGCGCCACATCGGCCGGGCGGCGGCGGCCGCAAGCTTGCTTAGAATGGCCCCGTGAACCTCCGGCGCCATTTCCTCGAAGCCGCCACGCTCGTTCTGGCCGCCGTCCTCTGCGCCCTCGTGGCGAACATGCTCGCCTCGCGCGAGCGCAAGCTCGCGCTCGTCGGCAGCTACCCGAATGCGTTGAAGATCAATCCTTCGGCTTCCCTCTCGAGCTCCGCGGCCGATTCCCCGCCTGCTGGCTCTGGAGCGACGGCTCTGTCCGAAGTTTCTTCGAAGGTGAATGGGGGGGCAGAAAAGCGGCCTCGCCCAGCCCCTGCGTCCATCCCGGAGGCCACGTCTCCCGCTCAAGGGTCCGAAGCAAAGAATTCCTCTTCCTCCCCCGCCGAACTGCTCAAGCGCTTCCCGCCCCACAACAAGCCTTTCGTGGAGATCTCGGGCGACGACGTCGCGTGGCTCTTCGCGCGCCGCGTGCTGATCCTGGACGCGCGCCGCACGAAGGTCTACGAGGAGGGGCATATCGCGGGCGCGCGGAGCATCTCCGTGTGGGAGAGCGATGTGGACACGAAGATGACGGCTCTCGTCAACGAGGCACGCGACGGCGCGATTCCGGTCGTCCTTTACTGCTCCGGCGGCGACTGCGAGGACTCGCACATGCTCGCCCAGAAGCTCTTCGGTGCGGGCTTCAACAACCTTCTCGTGTACCGCGACGGCTGGCCCGATTGGCAGAAGCGCGGCGGCAAGAGCGCGGCCGGGCCCGAGTCGTGACACCGAAAGAGGCTCTCGCCTCGCCCTGGCTGACCGTGCGCGTGCAGATCGCGCTCGGCCTCTTCTTCGTCGTCGCCGCGCTTCCGAAGCTCGTCGACCCGCCGTCCTTCGCGCACATGATCTACAACTACCGGCTCGTGCCGGGCGCGTTCGTCAACCTCATGGCTCTCGCGATGCCCTGGCTCGAGCTCCTGACGGGCCTCGCCCTCATCCTCGGCATCTGGTCGCGCACGTCGGCGGCCCTCGTCGGCGCGCTCCTCCTCGTCTTCATCGGGGCGATCTCGGCGAACCTCGCGCGCGGTAACGCGATCGACTGCGGCTGCTTCGACGTGTCGGCGGCGAACAAGACCGTCGAGGAGCGCCTCACCGACATGCGCTTCGTCATCCTGCGCGACGCCGGGATGCTCCTCATGGTCGCCCAGATTCTGTTCTCGAAAAGCCGGGCCCCGCTGGCCCACCCGCCCGCCTAGGTGCTGCTCCCCTATTTGCCGGCGGGCTTTTCGACGTGCCCCCCGAACTCGTAGCGCATCGCCGACATGAGCGTGTTCCCAAAGTCGGCCCCGCCCTGGGAGGCGAACCGCTCGTAGAGCGCCGCGGTCAGGACCTCGGCCGACGTCCCTTCGTCGATCGCGGCCATGATGGTCCAACGGCCTTCACCGGAGTCCGAAACCCGGCCGGAGAAGTTCTCGAGCTCCGGTGACTTGAGCAACGCGATGGCCGTCAAATCCAGAAGCCACGACGCGATCACGCTCCCCCGGCGCCAGACCTCGGTAATGTCGGGAAGATTCAGGTCGTATTGGTAGTGCTCGGGGTTGCGCAGCGGCGTCGTCTCGGCGTCGACCTCCCGCCCGGTCTTGCCAACATTCGCGTGTTTGAGGATGTTCAGCCCTTCGGCGTAGGCGGCCATCATCCCGTACTCGATGCCGTTATGGACCATCTTGACGAAGTGCCCCGCTCCCGCTGGCCCGCAGTGGAGATACCCCTCTTCGGCCGTACCCGACGCTTTCTCGCGCCCCGGCGTTCTCGGAATGTCGCCGATGCCGGGCGCGATCGCCTTGAAGATCGGGTCGAGTCGACGAACGGCGCCCGTGTCGCCCCCGATCATCATGCAGTAGCCACGCTCAAGGCCCCAGACCCCGCCGCTCGTCCCGACGTCAACATAGTGGATACCCCTCGGGCGCAGGTCCTTCTGCCGGCGGATGTCGTCGACGTAGTAGGAGTTGCCGCCGTCGATGACGACGTCGTCGTTCTGCATCTTCGAAGCCAGATCGGTCAGCGTACCCTCCACCGCAGCGGCCGGGACCATCAGCCACACCGCCCGCGGGGGTGTCAGCCTCGCCACGAAATCATCAAGCGACGAAGCGCCGACGGCGCCTTCACCCGCCAGCTGCTTCACGGCTTCCGCGCTGCGGTCGAACACGACGCACGCGTGCCCGTTCTTCATCAGGCGCCGCACCATGTTCGCGCCCATCCGGCCAAGACCGATCATCCCGAGCTGCATGACGTCTCCCTCCGAGGATTTCGATTTTGCGGCGTATTCTTTCATTGGCCGGGAGCCATGCATAGGATGGCGCGAGAGACGAAAGGAACGCGAGCATGACCGCTGTCATCCAAGCCCTCACGGCCCGCCCGGCATGGAAGGCCCTCGAAGCCCATCATCAGAAGGTCCGAGACCTGCATCTCAGAGAGCTCTTCGCGACCGATCCGAAGCGCGGCGCGCGCTTGACGACCGAGGCCGTGGGCGTCACCCTCGACTACTCGAAGAATCGCGTCACCGACGAGACGCTCGGGCTTCTCCTGCAGCTGGCGGAGGAATCGAGCCTCAGGGCGCGGATCGACGCGATGTTTCGGGGCGAGAAGATCAACAGGACGGAAGACCGGGCCGTCCTGCACGTCGCCCTGCGCGCTCCGAAAGGCGCGTCCATCCTCGTCGACGGCCAGAATGTCGTGCCGCAGGTGCACGCCGTGCTCGACAAGATGGCCGACTTCTGCAACCGGATCCGAAGTGGCGCATGGAAGGGCCATACCGGCAAGCCGATCCGCAACGTCGTCAACATCGGGATCGGGGGCTCCGACCTCGGGCCCGTGATGGCTTACGAAGCGCTCAAGCACTACAGCATGCGCTCCATCACGTTCCGCTTCGTGTCCAACGTGGACGGCAATGACTTCGTGGAGGCGACACGGGACCTCGATCCTTCGGAGACGCTCTTCATCATCTCCTCGAAGACCTTCACGACGCTCGAGACGATGACGAACGCGCAAAGCGCGCGCAGCTGGGTTCTCGAGGGCCTCGGTGGAGACGCCGGGGCCGTCGCCCGGCATTTCGTCGCGGTCTCGACGGACGCCGCGAAGGTGTCCGCATTCGGCATCGACACCGCGAACATGTTCGAGTTCTGGGACTGGGTCGGCGGGCGCTATTCCCTGTGCTCGGCGATCGGTCTTTCGACGATGCTCGCCATCGGCCCGGATGGCTTTCGAGCGCTGCTCCACGGCTTCCATCAAATGGACGAACACTTCCGCACCGCCCCGTTCGAGCGAAACCTGCCGGTGCTCATGGGTCTTCTGGGTATCTGGTACAGCGACTTCTTCGGCGCGCAGACCGTGGCGGTCCTGCCGTACGAGCAATACCTGAAGCGGTTTCCGGCCTATCTGCAGCAGTTGACGATGGAGAGTAACGGCAAGCACGTCACGCTGGATGGAACCGGAGTCGCCTGCCCGACCGCTCCCATTTACTGGGGCGAGCCCGGAACGAACGGCCAGCACTCTTTCTACCAGTTGATCCATCAGGGGACCCGGCTCATCCCCTGTGACTTCATCGCGTTCGTCGAGGCATTGAACCCCCTCGGCCGGCACCACGACATCCTCATGGCGAACGTCTTCGCCCAGACAGAAGCGCTGGCCTTCGGCAAGACGCCCGAGCAGGTGAAGGCCGAAGGCACCCCGGATTGGCTCGTGCCTCACCGGGTCTTCGAGGGTAACCGCCCGACGAACACGATCCTTGCCCAGCGGCTCACGCCGGAAACGCTTGGCAAGCTCGTGGCGCTGTACGAGCACGGCGTCTTCACGCAGGGCGCGATCTGGAGCATTGATTCATTCGACCAGTGGGGCGTCGAGCTGGGCAAGGTTCTGGCGCAGCGCATCATTCCGGAGGTCGAGAACGAGGCAGAGCCCGACCTCGGCCACGACAGCTCGACGAACAGCTTGATCCGGAGCTATCGAAGACTCAAGGTACGCTCCTGATGGTGCACGGGTTCGAGGCGCGGTCGCATGTCCCGCCGGAGGCGTTCTGCTGAAGAAGTACATTCCAGGATTCGCTCTCATTCTGGCCATCGGCTTTTCCGCCCGCTTCATCCAGACCCGGATTACGGTGAACGGGAAGGAGGTCGTGAGCGCCGTGGCGATCGCCATCATCTTTGGCATCCTGATTCGCAATCTGCTCGGCATGCCCGACGCCTGCAAGCCGGGCACGAGCTTCGCGGTGAAGCGGATCCTCCGGGTGGGAATCGGTCTCATGGGGGCCCAGCTGAGCCTCGGCCAGGTGCTCGAAACCGGGGCGGCGTCCGTTCTCGTTGTGGCGGCATGCATCGTCTTGGCCATCCTGGTGGTGCGCGTCGTCAGCATGCGCATGGGGCTGTCGGACCGGCTCGGGACGCTTCTCGGCGTCGGGACGTCCATCTGCGGGGTGACGGCCATCGTGGCGACCGCGCCCGTCATCGAGGCTCGCGAAGAGGAGACCTCGCTCGCGGTCACGACGATCACCGTCTTTGGGCTCCTCGCCGTCGTCATCTATCCCGTGCTGGGACGACTTTGGGAGCTTTCCGACACGTTCTTTGGCACCTGGGCTGGTACGGCGGTCAACGACACCAGCCAGGTCGTGGCGACTGGCCTGATCTTCAGCCAGAAAGCGGGCGAAGTCGCGACGGTCGTGAAGCTCACACGCAATCTTTTCATGGCCCCGGTCATCGTGGGCTTCAGCTGGTTCTACGCCAGGCGGCGGCAGGCGGAAGAGGGAGCGAACGGCGGAGGAAAACACCTCAAGCTCCGTCAGGCTTTTCCCCTCTTCATCCTCGGCTTCGTCGGGATGGCCATCCTGAACTCCCTCGGGGCTTTTCCGCCCACCCTCCGCCAGGTCATCCAAGCCATTTCCCAGTTTCTGATCGTGTGCGCGCTCGCCGGCGTCGGCCTCGAAACCCACGTGAGTGCCATGAAGGAGATCGGGATGCGGCCGTTCTACGCCGGGCTCTCGGCGGCAGCGTTCATGGCGGCGGTGAGTTTCGCGTTGATCAGCCTGGCGGGCATCCGCTGAGACAGAGGACGGAAACATCCGCGAAGGAGAATCGCATGGCATCGAAATCGAAGCACCGCCAGAACCCGGCACCCCCGGACCTCGACACGTTCATCAAGAAAGCCCGGAAGTACGCCCGGCCCTATCGCGTCGGTGAGGGAAAGAAATTCCGGCTGAAGGACGTGGACCCCGGTGACACGGCCGGTATTGGCTCGGAGGCGAAGCCTCAATCCGAGGAGGCGCTGCAGAATGGGGTGCGCGCCCTCGCCACCCTGCAGGACATGCTTTACGCGCAGGACCGCTGGGCCTTGCTCCTGATCTTCCAGGCGATGGACGCGGCCGGGAAGGATGGCGCCATCAAGCACGTGATGTCCGGCGTCAACCCGCAGGGTTGCCAGGTGGCTTCGTTCAAGGTGCCGACGTCCGAAGACCTCGACCACGACTACCTCTGGCGCTGCAACAGGCAGCTGCCCGAGCGGGGGCGCATCGGTATCTTCAACCGCTCCTACTATGAGGAGGTCCTCGTCGTGCGGGTTCACGAGGGGCTTCTCGGAAAGAGCAAGATTCCTCCCGGGCTGATCAAGAAGGACATCTGGGACACCCGCTACCGGGACATCCGCAGCTACGAGCGGTATCTTGCGAACAACGGCGTCCTCGTGAGGAAGTTCTTTCTCCACATCTCGCAGAAGGAGCAGAAGCGGCGTTTTTTCGAGCGGATCGAGAACCCCGAGAAGAATTGGAAATTCTCCGCTTCCGACGTCGAGGAGCGCGGCTTCTGGAAGGACTACATGGAAGCGTACGAGGAGATGATCCGCGAGACCTCCACGGAGGAATCGCCCTGGTACGTCGTTCCGGCCGACAACAAGTGGTTCACGCGAGTCGTCGTCGCGGCCGCCGTGATCGACGCGCTGGATTCGCTCGATCTGCGCTATCCGAAAGTCGGGCCCGAGAAGCTCCGCGAGCTGGCCGGGGCGAAGAAGGCCCTGCTGGCGGAATAGCAGGCCTTTACACCGGGATCGCGCCGAGCTCCCTCGCCACCGCGAGCACTTCGTCCACCGTGGCGTCGGCATCCGCGAGGGTCGTGCGGGGGTTGATGAAGCACGGGCGGAGCGCGAAGCGGCCGTCGACGCGCGTGTGGGACGGGATGGCGCGGCCGCGCGCCCGGACGCCGAGGAGGACTTTCTCGTTCAGCGCGTCGAGCGCTGATTCGTCCGAAATGCCGTTCGGCTTCACGCGAAAGCAGCAAATGGAGAGGACGGGCTCGGCGAGAAGCTCGAGCGCGGGATGCTCTCGCACGCGTGAGGCGACGCGCCGCGCGCAGTCGTTGTGACGCACGACGCGCGCGCGCATGCCGGAAGCGCCGATCTCCTTGAGCGCGGCCCACACGGTGAGGCCGCGCGCGGGCGCCGAGTGGTCCAGAGAGAAGTCGGGATTGCCTTCGCCGCGCTCGTCGAACGGCGAACGGACGTCGCCCGTGCCCGTCGGCGCCATCTCCACATAGGCGGCCGGCTCCAGCGTGAGAGAGCGCGCGAGGAGTCCGCCGTCGCGCACGAAACCCGCTCCGCAGCCCACGGGCACGGCCATCCACTTGTGCGGGTCCACCGCGAACGAATCGATCTTCGAGAGGTCGCCGTAGAGCGGGGCCACCCGCGGGTCGAGAACGCCGAATCCGCCGTACGCTCCGTCCACGTGCAGCCAGACGCCGCGCGCATGCGCGATCTCGCGCATCGCGTCGATCGGGTCCACGATTCCCGTGTTCACGTCGCCCGCGGACGCGACGACGGCGACGGGCGTTCGGCCTGCCGCGAGGTCCTCGTCAAGGAAGCGCTCGAGCACGCGGAGGTCCGGCTGCCGCCTCGCGTCGACGGGAACCATGCGCAGCGCCCTCCGCCCGAGGCCGAGGACGCCACAGGCGCGGAGAACGACGTGGTGCACCTCGGTCGACGCGTAGACACGCGGCGCGACGAGCCGCGCGAGGCCGTCGAGTCCCGGGTCGAACCCGTGGCTTTCGCCAGCGTGCTGGCGAGCAGCCGCGAGGCCGAGGAGGTTCGCGAGCGAGCCGCCACCCGTGAACGCGCCTTCGAAGTGATCCGGCAGGCCAACGAGGCGTGCGAGCCAGCGGAGCGCGAGGACTTCGAGGAAGTTTCCGGGGCTCGCCCACCAGCGCTGCGCAGCCACGAGAGCCCCGGCCAGCTGGGCGACCGCGGGCACCGTCGTCGGCATCGTCGTGACCCAGCCCGAGAAGCCGGGCGCCCCAATCCTGAGGCCGTTCGCGATGACGACCGTGCGCAGCGTTTCGAGAACGGCCTCGCGCCCTGCGCCGGCCTCGGGCAAGGGCTCGTCGAGCGCCGCGCGCCAGAGCGATCGCCGCGCGGCCGGATCGGGGCCTTCGAAGCGGGTAAAGGACTCGAGCCCGGGAAGAAGCCGTGCGAGCGAGTCGGCAAGTGCATCGGTTGCAGCGGCGTCCGGGCGCATCAAGGCACCTCCACGGGCGCTATTATGGCGATCGATCCAATGGCCTCCGCTCCGCGTTTCCCCGGGTTGCCGCTGCTCAAGGCGTTCGACGGCGCCCTCAAGGAAGGTTTGCTCCTCGATGAGGCGCTCGGCGGCATCCTGACGGCGGCGCTCCACTTTTTCGACGCGCCCGTCGTGGCTCTGCTCCCCGGCGCCGGCGTCGCGCCCATGACGCGCTTGGGCCCCTCCGGCATCGGGGCGGCCGCCGAGGCCCGCCTTCTCCAGCATCTCAGCGAGATTCTCGCGCACGGCCGTCCGAAAAAGATCAGCGGAGGCAAGCTGTCGTTCTTCGGGGCGCCCGTGAAAGTGAAGGATCAGGTGCAGGCCGTCCTCGGCGTCGTCCTCGCGACGCTGCCGGGCGAAGAAGAGGAGACGGAGGCGGAGGAAGCCGTCCGCATCTTCGCGCGCACCGTGGGCCACGTTCTCGAGCGCGAGCGCACGGTTGGCACGCTGATGAAGCGGCGCGAGGAGGCCGTCGCGCTCTTCGAGCTCGCTTCCGGGGCATTCCTCTCCCTGAACCCCGACGAGGTCATCCGCCTCACCGTCGCCTCGCTCTCGCGCGAGCTGGGGTTCGACCGCGTCACCGCATATCGGTTTCACCCGGAGACGCGCGAGGTCACGAAGATCCTCAACCAGGGTGGATCGATGAGCGGCGAGAGGTCCCTGTCGGGCCGTCGCTCTCTCGACGCGGACGATCTGCTCGTCCGGAGCCATTCGACGCACGGTCCCGCGTTCGAGGATGAGCCCGATTCGAGCCTCCGGCGCCGCAAGCGCATGGCCCTGCCGCTCCATGCAGGAGACCTCGTGTTCGGCTTTCTCACGATGTCGCGCCGCGGAGGCTTCGCCCTCACGCCGCAAGAGCTGCGGCTCGCACAGGAGCTCGCGAAGCTCGCGGCGGGCGCCCTCGACAAGGCGCGCCTCCTTGACGCCGAACGCCGGCACAGCGAGCGCAATGTCTTCGTGAGCCGCCTCCACACGGCCCTCTCGGGCCTGACGGATGTCTCCGCGATCGCGTCGCGCACGGTCGACGAGCTCGGTCAGCAGTTCAAGGTCGACGTCTGCGCGATCCGGCTCCTCCCGGCCGGCGAGCTGCCAGGCGCACAGGTCGCCTACGTCAAGGGGCATGGCGATGCCGCCGCCGTGAAGATTCCGAACGCCCTTCTCAGCCACCTCTCGGCGGAGGGCTCGCATCTCCTGGTCCCCGACGTCGGAGCGAATCCGCACGGCGCCTCCCTCCTGCCAAGCGGAGCGGCGGTCAAGCAGCTCAAGGCTCCGCTGGGTCTTCTCGCGGTGCCGCTCGCGTACCGCGGCGCGCCCGCGGGCGTGCTGTGCGCGGTCACGGGCGTGTCATCGGAGAGCCTGTCCTCCGATGACCTGCATTCCTTCGAGGCGCTTGGCGTCGAGGTGTCGCTGGCCATCACGTCGGCCCGCCTCCTTCAGCAGGAGCGCGAGTCGTACGTTTTCCTCGACCGGCTGCGCGAGATCGGTCGGTCGCTGTCGACGACGTTCGACGTCAAACGCATCAAACAGACGCTGTGCGAGCAGGCCGTCTCGCTGTTGAAGGTCGACGCCGCCCAGTTCTGGGACGCGGACCCGGCCTCGAAGTCCGCGAAGATCTCAACCCGTTGGGGCGCCGACGTGGGCGACGAGGTGGGGCGCTCCATCGCCTTCGAAAAGACGGGCCACCCGATCGTCCGCACGTTCCTCGACAAGGCGCTCTCCGTCGCCGGGCCCGCCGAGGGCTCCACGTTCTTCCCGGGCAACCCTGGGGGAGCCGGCGCCCCGCTCATCCGCGCGGCTGCCGTGCCCCTCACGTACCACGGCGAGCTCATCGGCGTCCTCTCCGTGGGCGCGCGGCGCGGCAACGAGGAATGGCCGGTGGACCTCAAGGAACGTCTCGATCTCCTCGCGGACTCCGCGGCCATCGCGCTCCACAACGCGCGCCTCATGAAGCTCATCGAGCAGCAAATCGAGCGCGACAGCGAGTCGGGCCTCTACAACCGCTCGTCGCTCGGCAGGCGGCTCGAGTCCGAGCTTCGGCGCGCCGAGCGCAGCGGCCATTCACTCGCCGTGGCGCACCTGCGCATGGACGGATTGAAGGAGGCGATCGCGAAGCTGGGCGCGGGCTCGGCTGACTCGCCGCTGCCGAAGCTTGCCGGCAAGCTGATGCGCTCGACCCGCGCCGTGAATTTCGTCGCGCGCGACGAAGACGACCGCTTCTACATCCTCATTTTCGAGGCAAACAAGGTTCAGGCCCATCGCGCGCTGCACTCGATCCAGAAGAACTTCCTGCAGGGGTTGGACGACCGTTTCGCCGCGACCGACATCCGTCTCGGCCTCAGCGCGGGAATTGCCGTCTACCCCGACGACGCCTTCGACACGACAACGCTCATCCTTCGAGCGAACGAAGCTCTCCTGCAGGCGATTCGCACGGGGCCCTCCTCCGTCGTGCTCTACCACGCACCAACGGAGGCGGACTCGGTCGCGGCCGGCTGAAGCCTAGACAAACGTCCGGCAGATCGCGCGATAGCCCGCCTCCGGTATTCTTCGCGGACCAATGCCCATTTCGACCGGAACCGTCCTCGGGCGCTATCGCCTCCTCGAGAAGGCGGGCGTCGGAGGCATGTCCGAGGTGTGGAAAGCAGAGGACGAGACGCTGAAGCGCACCGTGGCCGTGAAGGTCATCCTCGGGCCCGTCGCCGCCGACTCCTCGTTTCGCGAGCGCTTCCTCCGGGAAGCGCGCCTCGTTGCCGGCCTCGAACATCCGAACGTGCTCCCCGTCTTCGACTACGGCACCGCGACCATCGACGGCGACGACGTGTCATATCTCGTCATGCCGCTCGTGGCCGGCGGCTCGCTCAAGGGCCGCGTCGCAGGACCGGTTCCGCCCGCTCTCGCGGTCACCTGGCTCTCGGCGATCGCCTCGGCCCTCGACCACGCGCACGCCAAGGGCATCCTCCACCGCGACGTCAAGCCGGGGAACGTCCTCATGGATTCGCAGGGCCGGCTCCTCCTCGCCGACTTCGGCCTCGCACGAAGCGCCGAAGTTTCCTCGGCACTGACGGCCACGGGCACGGTGCTCGGGACCCCGCTCTACATGGCGCCCGAGCAGGCGACGGGCTCGGCTCTGGACGGGCGCTCGGACCAGTACGCGCTCGCCGTGATCGCGTTCGAGCTGCTGGCCGGACGCGTGCCCTTCTCAGCGGATTCGCCCCTCGGGGTCCTCCACCAGCACGTCGCCGCGCCCCCGCCGCCGCTGTCGTCGGTGCTGCCGGGCACCGCGCCGGCCGTGGATGGGGTGCTCGCTCGCGGTCTCGCGAAAACACCGTCGGAACGGTTCGGCTCCTGCGGCGCTTTCGTCGCGGCGCTCGGCGCCGCGCTCGCCGTTCCGGGCGCGGCGGCCACGGTGCCGCAGACGGTGTCCGGGGAATCGCTGGTGGCGACGGTCACTTCGGTCCCGCCTCTCGGGCCCGAGGCGCTCGCGGCACCGGCGTCCCTGCCGAAAGACGCCCCGAAAGGCAAGTCCACGGGCCCCATGCGTGGCGCGAGGCTCATCCTCGCAGCGCTTTTCGTCTTCAGCGCGGGAGGAGGGGTTTTTCTGCTCCTTCGCCCCGGGCCGCCAAAGAGCACGTCGAGCGGCGCACGTGCGCCGGCACTGGCCGAAATCCCTTTGAAGGTGAAAGAGCCCGAGCCGACGGCGCCGGCTGCCCCCACGACGAGCGCCACGGCAGCGGCGGATTCATCACCCTTCGAAGAAAAGCGTCCGCGCCAAACCACAGGTTCCGCCCCGAAGGCTGATGTGCGCGCACATGCTTCGGTTCCGAAGCAGAGAGCTCTTCCTTCCCTCCTCTCGGGCGCCGCGTATTCCGGCGACACGCAGCTCGGCCCCGCGTGGGACGCGCTCGACAACGCGCGGCAGCCCGGAGGGCGCCTCGCACGCGAGAACTTCGTGGATGCGATGGGCATGGCGCGCGCCGTCCTCGCGCGCCGGCCAACGGCGGAGGCACGTTTCCTCGACGCCTTCAGTCGCGCGGGCGTCGCGTTCGCGGACGGCCGCAGCGCCGAAGCGTGGCAGCTCCTGACGCGCGCTCTCGACGGAGCGGGCCCGGCCGCGAATTCACGGGCGCTCCGCTTCGTCGAGGATGAAGTGCGCGCGCTCGGCCCGAATCCGGGCCCCGACGCGAACTGGGTCATGGGCCTCGCCTTCGCCGACGTCCGCGGTGACCTCGCAGACGAGTTTGCGAAGGCCGAGGAGAGAGCGCCTCGTTCCCCGCGCCTCCGCGAGGCGCGTGTCTTGGCCGGAGGACGCTAGGATCTCCACGCTTTCCTTCAGGAGGTTTTCGATGCGCAAGGCTCTCATCGTGCTCGTTCCGTTTCTCACGGTCTGCAGCGCCGCCCATTCCCAGGCGCCCGCCAAGCCGGCTGCGGACCCGCACGCGGAGCACGCCGCGGCCGCGATGGCCCCGGCGACCGCCGCGGAGGCCGCGCCCGTCCTGCCCCGCGACGAATCGATGCCTCCCGCCGAGGAGCAGGCGAAGGCGGCTCTCGAGAAATCGCCGCGCCACGGCGAGTGGATCGACGTCAAGATGCCTTCGGGCGGTACGCCGATCCGGACCTGGGTCGTCTATCCCGAACGAAAGGACAAGGCAGCTGTCGTCCTCGTCATCCACGAGATCTTCGGCCTCTCCGACTGGATCCGCGGCGTCTCGGACCAGCTCGCCAAGGAAGGCTTCATCGCCGTCGCGCCGGACCTCCTGTCAGGCAAGGGTCCGGGCGGCGGCGGCACGGAGTCGGCGGCAAGCCGCGACGACGTCGTCAAGCTCATCCAAACCCTTACGCCGGAAGAGACGACGGCGCGCCTCAATGCGGTGCGCGACTGGGCGATCAAGCTGCCCTCGGCGAATGGCAAGAGCGCGACGACGGGTTTCTGCTGGGGCGGCTCTGCCAGCTTCGCCTACGCGGCCGCGCAGCCGGGTTTGAACGCGGCCGTCGTCTTCTACGGCACGGCTCCCGAAGCCTCCGCCCTCGCCGCGATCAAGGCGCCCGTCCTCGGGAACTACGGCGGCGACGACGCGCGCGTCACGGCCACCGTGGCGCCGACCCAGGAGGCCATGAAGAAGGCCGGCAAGACCTACGAGCCGCGCGTCTACGACGGCGCAGGGCACGGGTTCCTCCGCCAGCAGACCGGCAAGGAGGGCGCGAACCTCAAGGCCACGCGTGAAGCCTGGCCGAAAACGCTCGCGTTTCTGCGCGACGCGACGAAGTAGCGAGGTCGTGAAGGCGGGCGCTACCTCTTGAGAGTGTCGCCCGCCCTGAAGCCCGAGCCCGAGAGCGGAGCGGCCATTGAGAGGCGCGGCCCCTTGATGCTCGTGATCTTCACGCGCCCGACTTTGACTTCGTTCGCACCGAGGACCTCTCCGGTGTCGGGGTCCTTGATCTGCTCGCCGACGCGATAGACCGTGAACTCGTCGCCTTCCTGGACGCCCGCTTCCGAGCCGGCATTCACATAGAGCATCTCGCCATCGGCCTTCGCGATCTTTCCGACGACGCCCGACGCGTCGGACGCCCCGCCGATCCCGCTCGTGTCGAGCTTTTTGGCCGAGATGGAATCGGCGAGCTTCTGGACGACGGGACGGAGGATCTTGTCCAGCTTCTCGCCGTCGTGCGACCCGCCGCCCGCGCCCGCGACGTAGACGCTCTTGTCCGAGGACGAGTCCTTCGCCGTGTCGGCCCACACGATCTCGCCCGTCGAGGTGTTGATTGCCCGCGCGTCGATCGCCGCGTCCATGCGCTGCGTGCGCATGCTGAACGACGGCAGCCCGCCGTATCCGGGGACGCTCGCTCCCGAGTTCGTCACGCCGAATTCCGTGATGGCGCCCATGATGAAGTACTCGACGCCCAGCAGCTTGCCGACCTGCACGGCGGTCTTGGGATCGACGTCGCCCGAGAGCGAAAGATTCTTTTCCTGCATCAGGGCCTGAAGCCGTTCGCGGTCGATCACGCGGAACGCGTCGCCCTTGACGAGCGCGGTGACCATCATGTCCTGGGCGGCGCGCCCGACGTGGTACCAGCCGTAGCTGTGGGTGGACTTGTCCACGAACTCCAGAATGGCGACACGAGGTTTCGCGCTTCCCGCGGCCTGCGCGATGGGCGCGCTTGCGAGAAGGACTGCGAAGGGGACGAAAAGTAGACAGCGTAAGCGGCGCATCATGAGTTCTCCTCCCTGAAGACGAAGGGATTCTAATTCCTTACACTGTGGCCGTGCAGGCGGAAGGTGAGGACGACCTCGTGGCGATCCCCATCGAGGATGTCCTCGACCTTCATCCTTTTCGTCCTCGCGAGACCGCTTCCGTCGTGGCCGAGTACGTCGCGGCCGCGACCGCGAAGGGCTTCCGCGAAGTCCGCCTGATCCACGGGCGCGGGATCGGCGTCCAGCGCGCGATCGTGAGAAAGGCGCTCGAGAGATCGCCTCTGGTCGCGTCGTTCGAGGATGCCGCGCCCGAGCGGGGCGGATGGGGCGCCACCGTGGTGCGGCTCGTGGGAAAAGTCCGCTAGACTCGGTCGAGTGAAAAATCTGACGCCACCGGCAAAAAAAGAGCGCACGACCGTCATTCGAGGCTCCGGCTTCTACGTGCCTCCCCAGGTCGTCACGAACGAAATGCTGGGCCGGATCATGGAGACGAACGACGATTGGGTCGTGCCGCGCACCGGCATCAAGGAGCGGCGCTTCGTCGAGCCGGGCATCGGCTCGGCTGAGCTCGGCGCGACGGCCTCGGAGGCCGCCCTCGCGGACGCCGGCCTAACGGCCGGCGACATCGACCTCGTGATCTTCGCGACGATGACGCCTGACCACTACTTTCCCGGCAACGGAGGACTCCTCGCTCGGCGGCTCGGCATGAAGACGACGCATGCGCTCGACATCCGGATGCAGTGCACCGGCTTCCTTTCGGGACTGCAGACCGCCGACGCGTTCATTCGCTCGGGCATGTACGACCGCATCCTTCTCGTGGGCGCCGAGGTGCACAGCGGCCTCATGCCGTGGCCCGAAAGCGTCTGGGACGTGATGCTCGGAAAATCCCCCGGGCCGTGCGACCCGTTCTGGTTCGAGCGAGCAACCGGGATGCGCGACCGCGCCGTGCTTTTCGGCGACGGTGCGGGCGCGATGGTCCTCGAAGCGAACACGGCCGGCGACGGGCGCGGATTCCTCGGTTTCGCGATGTACACCGACGGCGAGCACTGGGACAAGCTTTACGTGCCCGGCGGCGGATGCAAGTCGCGCCCCTACTTCACGCCCGAGATGTTCGAGAACCTCGGCACAATCCCGATCGTGGAAGGGCGCCAGGTCTTCCGCCTCGCGGCGAACCTCATGCCCGCGGCCGTCCATGAAGTCCTCACGGGCAACGGCAAGACGCTCGCCGATCTCGATCTCCTGCTGATGCACCAGGCGAACCTTCGCATTAACGAAGCGGCGCAGAAGGTGCTCGGCCTGCCGGACGAAAAAGTGTTCAACAACATCCAGAGGTACGGCAACACGACGGCGGCCACGCTGCCCATCGCATTTCACGAGGCGAAGCTCGCGGGCAAGGTGAAGCCGGGCTCCATCGTCGCCTTTACGGCGCTCGGCGCGGGGCTGCACTGGGGAGCGGGACTCGTGGTCGTCTAGCGGGACGACGCTCTTACCCGGCGCTCACGCGGGCCTGAGCGCCACCGAGGATCCGACCCACGTGAAGTCCTTGTTGAAATCCACGCCGAGCATCTTGCCGCGCGACAGGCGGCACAAGTTCAGCCCGAGCGTGGGCGCGGAGTCGGCGTCGGGGCGGAAGAACATCATTCTCACCTCGACCTTGACACCGCCGCCGTCCACCGCGAGGAGGCACGGATCGTAGGCGATCTTCTCCTGCAGACACCACGAGCCGCGCTCGCTCTCGGGGATGCGCGCGAGATCCTCCGGCCTCGGGTCCACGTTCACGCCGCCGCCCGCGAAGGAGAAGAGGGGCTTCAGGACGTAGCGCTCCGTGAGGTCCTTCGGAACGGCGCCGAGCTCGTTGAGGTACGTCGACTTCGGGACGGTCTCATGCGCGAGGAGCGGAAGCGAGTACTTCGACCACGTCCAGAACCAGTTCGGGTGGGGAACCCACCGGACGTCGAGGTCGTCGCGGAAGTCGAACGGCAGCGCAACGCCTTTTTCCTTGATGAGCTCGTCGAAGACAATCCGGTTGTAAATCCGCCGGACCGGGACACGGCGCCCATCCCTCACGCGGAAGAGCCGCTTCCCTTCCTTCACGAGACTCCGCGGGTCCACGGCGTCGACACCGAGAAGCGCTCGCGTCGCCGAGAAGTCGATCGCCGTTTTCTGCTCTTCCGGTACGAGATCGAGAAGGACGACCTCCTCGGGGTCGGAATCGCCGACGATCGTGCGCCGGAAGAGGTCGAGGAACGTCTCGCGCGTCAGGCCCGAGAAGTACGGGCACCATCGGGTTTTCGGCAGGCCGGACACGCGTTCGAGGGCCTCGCTCCACGCATCCGACTGCATCACCTCGAACGCCGACAGCGACGGAAAGCCCTGCAGCTCGATAAGCCGCGGGACGAGGCGCCCGTCCGCTCCCTTGACGACCGCGAAGTCCACCTGCGCGAGCGACGGCAGGGCATCCATGCCGGGAACGTTCCACCGCTCGGGGATCGCCCGCTTCATCCGGAGGACCGCCTCCGGTTTCGAGAGCTGCGACATGATCGCGTGCGCGCCCTCGGTGAGAGCCGTCGCGAGGTCGCCCGTCAAGAAGACCGGAGTTTCGGCGAGACGGAAACTCGGCTTGCAATGGGTGCGCCGCACGAGGTCCTGCTCATAAGCCGACGCGAGCTCGTCCGTGAACGCGGCGTTGAAAGCCGCGCGAAACTGCGGATGCATCGGCGCGGAGTCTAGACCTTCTTCTCCTTCCACTTCCCCCGCCGAAAGAGCACACCGCCGGCCACCGCGAGCGTCGAGAACGCAACCGTGATCGCGAAAAACACGCCGCGCGGCCCGAGGCCGAGACGCACCGCCAAGAGGTAGGCAAGTGGGATCTCCCAGAGCCAAAACACGAAGAAGTTGATCACCGTGGGCGTCCACGTGTCGCCCGCGCCGTTGAAGGACTGCACGAGGACCATGCCCCACGCGTAAAAGAGGAAGCCCGCCGCAATGATGCGCAGGCCCTCCCTTGCCACGGGCGCGATCGCCGCATCCGCCGTGAAGAGACCGACGAAGCTTCCCGGGAAGAGGAAGAAGGCGAGTCCGACGACGCCGAGGAACGCCATGTTGTAGAGGCCGGCCAGGAACACCGAGCGCTCCGCACGATCCGGTTTCTTCGCGCCGAGATTTTGGCCCACGAGCGTGGCCGCCGCGTTCGACATTCCCCACGACGGCAGCAGGGCGAAGATGACGATGCGGATTGCGATCGTGTAGCCCGCGAGCGCCGCGCTGCCGAAGCCCGAGAGGATTCGCACGAGGCCGATCCAGCTCGCCGTGCCGATGAGCGATTGGAGCATCGCGCTCCCGGACAGCCGAAGGAGTGCGAGCATCGTCTTCGGATCGAGGCGCAGATGCGCCCGGCGAATTGCGAGGCGCCCCGTGCCGCGGGCCAGCGTCGCGAGCTGGACGCAAACGGCGATCCCGCGGCCCGTCGTCGTCGCGACCGCAGCGCCCGTGATGCCGAGGGCCGGGAACGGCCCCAGGCCGAAAATGAGGCAGGGGTCGAGGACAAGGTTGATCGCGTTCGCGAGCCAGAGGACGCGCATGGCGACCGCCGCGTCACCCGCGCCCCGGAAGATCGCGTTGATGAGGAAGAGAAGCACGATGACGATGTTGCCGCCGAGCATCACGGCCGTGAACCGCGAGCCCGAGGCGACGACGTCGGGCGCTGCGCCCATGAACGCGAGGAGGCGCGGCGCCAGGAGGGCCCCGAGGACGCCGAGGGGTACGGCGATCAGCACGCCGAGCGCGATCGCCTGGACGGCCGTCCGCACCGCGCGCTCCCGGTCGCGCTCGCCGATCCGGCGCGCGACCATCGCGGTCGCCGCCATCGCGAGGCCGATCGCGAGCGCGTAAATCAGGGCGAGGATCGACTCCGTCAGTCCCACCGTCGCGACGGCCGCCGCCCCGAGCTTCGAGACCCAGAAGACGTCCACGACCGCGAAGACGGACTCGAGCGCCATCTCGAGGACCATCGGGACGGCGAGGAGAATGACGGCGCGGCCGATCGGCCCCTCGGTGAAGTCGCCGTGCGAACCGCGAAGGGCCTCCCGGAGAGTGGAGAAGAAGTTCCGATCCGGATCAGACATTGAACTTGAAGAGCAGGACGTCACCGTCTTTCACGACGTATTCCTTGCCCTCCTGGCGCACCGCGCCCGCTTCGCGCACGGCGGCCATCGAGCCGGCCTTCAGGAGGTCCTCGTAGGCCACGGTCTCGGCCTTGATGAAGCCGCGCTCGAAGTCCGTGTGGATGGCCCCGGCCGCCTGCGGCGCCGTGTCGCCCGCGTGGATGGTCCAGGCGCGCACCTCCTTCTCGCCCGCCGTGAGAAACGTGCGAAGGCAGAGGAGGTGATACGCGGCGCGGATGAGTTTTCCGACTCCCGACTCCTCGACGCCGAGCGACGCGAGGTATTCCTTCGCCTCCGTTTCCGGCAGCTCGGCGAGCTCGGCCTCGATCTGGGCCGAGATCGCCACGGCCTCCGAGCCGTGATGCGCCGCGGCCCAGTCGCGCACCTTCTTCACGAGCGGGAGATCGTCGGCATTCCTGAGGTCGCGCTCGGCCACGTTGCAGGCGAAGAGCGTCGGTTTCATCGTCATGAGAAGGAACGTGCGTGCCGCCGCGCGCTCGTCGGACTGCAGGTCCAGGGTGAGCGCGGGCTTCCCGGAATCGAGGTGCGGGATGAGCTTCGCCACGACCGCCATCTGCGCGATCGCCTCCTTGCTGCCGCCGCGCACGAGCTTCTCCAGCCGTTCTCTCTGCTTCGTCAGGGACTCGAGATCCGCAAGAACGAGCTCCATCGTGATCGTCTCGATGTCCGTGACGGGGTCGAGCGTGTCGGAGACGTGGACGATGTCCTTGTTCTCGAAGCAGCGCACCACCTGGACGACCGCGTCCACTTCGCGGATGTGGGAGAGGAACTTGTTTCCGAGGCCCTCGCCCTTGCTCGCGCCCTTCACGAGGCCGGCGATGTCCACGAACTCGAACGTGGCGGGAATGATCACGGAAGTCTTCGCGATCTTCGCGAGCGGCACGAGGCGGGCGTCGGGCACCGTCACGACGCCCACGTTCGGCTCGATCGTGCAGAACGGATAGTTCGCCGCCTCGGCTTTGCGGGTCCTCGTGAGGGCGTTGAAGAGCGTCGACTTCCCGACGTTCGGGAGGCCGACGATTCCGGCTCGGAGCATGGGCTTGGAGCGTACCAGTCCGAGCCCGCGCTAGGATTCCGCGCCATGAAGAAGACGCGGCTCTACGCCGCCATCGTCCGCCGATGAGCGAGGAGCGCGCCCGTACCGGCGCCGAGTGGCTGCTTCGCGCGTACGAGGAGTACACACGCGCGTTCGGCGAGATCACGCGCCGGGCGCCTGCGCGCTTCTCGGAGCGCGACTGGCGCGGGACGCGGGCCGATGCCCTCGAGCGCCTCGAGCTCTATCGCCATAGCCTCGACCCCACGATCCGGGATCTCAAGTCGCTTTTCGGCGAGGGCGTCTCGGATGTCGCGCTGTGGACGGCGATGAAGGCGCTCTTCGCGCGCCTCGCCGCCGACCGGCAGGATCTCGAGCTTGCCGAGACCTTCTTCAACTCGGCTTCCCGCCGGATTTTCCACACGGTGGGCGTGGATTCCCGCGCCGAGTTCGTCTCGTCCGAGGCCCCCTCGCTCCCGCTCGAGGCGGCGGCCGCGTTCCTTGTTTCGTTCGACGGGAGCGCCGGGACACGGGCGATCCTCGAGAGGGCGCTCTCGGCGGTCCCGTTCGCCGCGGGCTGGGAAGATCTCGCGTGCGATGCCGCGCTCGGCGCGGTGAAGCTCGACGCGGCGCTCACGCAGGCCTGGGGGGCGCCTCTCTTCGATACCCTCGAAATGCTCCGGCCCGTTTTCTTCCGGAGCAAGGGGGCCTACCTCATCGGGCGCGTCCACCGCGGAGACCGGATGCGTCCGCTCGTCGTCGCCCTCCTGAACCGCGACGGGCGCGTCACGGTGGACGCCGTCCTCGCCGACGAGGACGAGGCCTCGATCGTGTTCAGCTTCACGCGCTCGTACTTCCACGTGGAGTGCCCGAGGCCCGCCGCTCTCGTCGCCTTCCTCAAGGCCCTCATGCCGAAAAAGCCCGTCGGCGAGCTCTACAACGCCCTCGGCTTCAACAAGCACGGCAAGACCGAGCTCTACCGCGACCTCCTCCGCCACCTCGCGTCCTCGGACGACCGTTTCGTCGAGGCGCCCGGCGCGCGCGGCATGGTCATGCTCGTCTTCACGCTCCCGTCCTACGACGTCGTCTTCAAGGTCATCCGCGACTCCTTCGCGCCCCCGAAGACCGCGAGCCGCAGGGACGTTCTCGACAAGTACCGGTTCGTCTTCCGGCACACGCGGGCGGGCCGCCTCGCCGACGTCCAGGAGTTCGAGCACCTCTCCTTCCCGGTCGCGCGCTTCGACCCGGCGCTCCTCCACGCCCTTCTGAAAAGCGCGGCCGAGACCGTCGAGGTCCGGGGGGAGGAGGTCGTCCTCCACCACCTCTACACGGAACGGCGTCTCACGCCGCTGGACCTCTACCTCAGGGACGCATCTCCCAAGCAGGCGCGCGCCGCGATCGTCGACTTCGGGGAGGCGATCCGCGACCTCGCGAAAGCGAATATTTTTCCGGGCGACCTCCTCCCAAAGAACTTCGGCCTGACGCGGCACGGCCGCGTCGTCTTCTACGACTACGACGAGATCGCGTTCCTCACGGACGTGAACTTCCGCGAGCTGCCGGCCTGCGCCGACGAGGACGCCGGGGGCTCGGAGCCGTCGTTCTACGTGGGCGAGAACGACGTTTTCCCCGAGGAGTTCCTGACGTTCATGGGCCTCAGGGGCGCCGCGCGCGAGGGCTTCCTCGAGCGGCACTCCGACCTTCTCGGCGTGCGGTTCTGGCTCGACACCCAGCGGCGCGAGCGCGCCGCCGAGATCGTCGACGTCTTCCCGTACGCGAGGGAGCGGCGGCTACGTCCAGACGGCGTCTGAGACCTGAATCAGGCTCGGAAGCCCGCGGCGCTTGCTCCCGGGCCTTTCCCAGGGACTACTCGATGACGTGAATGTTCCGCTTCGCGCACATCTCCTTCAGGACCTTCGGCCATACGGTGACGCTGACCTCGCCGAGGTGCGCCTTCCGGAGCAAGAGCATCAGGACCCGCGATTGCCCAATTCCCCCTCCGATCGACAGAGGCAGGGCGCCGTTCGTGATGCCCTGATGGTAGGGGTATTTCAGGAAGTGGAGCTGGTTCGTGAGCTCGAGCTGCTTCTTCAGCGTCTCGGCGTTCACGCGGACGCCCATGGACGAGAGCTCGTGGCGCCTCTTCGTGACCGGGTTCCAGACGAGGATGTCGCCGTTCAGGCCATGCATCATCCGGCCGTCCTTCGTGTGCGTCGGCGTGACCCAGTCGTCGTAGTCCGCCGCGCGCATCTCGTGCGGATAGCCGTCCTTCAGCGTCCAGCCGATACCGTAGATGAAGACCGCCGGGTGCTCCTGGAGGATGGCGTTCTCGCGCGCCTTGCGCGGGAGGTCGGGGAAGCGGTCGAGGATTTCCTCGGCGTGCAGGAACGTGAGCTTCTCGGGCAGGCGCGGAAGCTGCCTTCTCTTCAGATCCGGGAAGCGGTCGAGCGCGAAATCCTCGGCGCCCTTCAAGACCTTCCAGATGCCCTCGACAGTCTTCGTGAGGAAGTCGAGATTGCGCTGGTCGGCGGTGATGACCTTCTCCCAGTCCCACTGGTCGACGTAGGCGCTGTGATCGTGATCGAGGAAGTAGTCCTTGCGCACCGCGCGCATGTCCGTCACGAGCCCTTCGCCGGGTTTCATCCCGAACTGCGCGAGCGCGACCCTTTTCCATTTCGTGGCCGCCTGGACGACCTGCCCGTCGATGGGATGCACGCCGTGGTCGTTCGTGATGTGGAACGTGACGGGGCCCCGCGAACCGTCGCGGTCGAGGTAGTCGTTCACGCCGCTCTCGGCGTCGACGATGAGCGGGACCTCCACCCGCATGAGGTTCAGCTCGCGGCAGAGACCGTCCTCGATCGTGCGCTTGACGGCGGTGATCGCCCGCTGCGTGTCCTTCGGGTCGAGCAGCGGCATGTAGTCAGTCGGGAGAACTTTCTCCAGCTCCTCGTAGCTGCCGATGCCCGGACCTGCGAGGTCCGCCTTCTTGTCGAGGACTTCGTTCTTGTGTCTCACCATGTGGGGATTCCTTTCTTCGATCCTTTCAAATCATGGTTCCGGCGGGTCCGCCGGTTGCCTGGTGCAGATGCATCAGGAGGCGTTAGCGCGCCATCCGTTCGCCTATGATTCGCGCCCACGAAGGAGGTTTCCCATGCCCAGTGCCAAGCCCACGGCGCCCGCCTCAGGAAGGAAGATCTCGATCTCCGGCGGTAAGCTCCAGGTTCCCGACCGCCCCATCATCCCTTTCATCGAGGGGGACGGCACCGGGCCGGACATCTGGCGCGCCTCGGTGCGCGTTCTCGACGCGGCCGTCGCGAAGGCCTACGGCGGGAAGCGGAAGATCGAATGGATGGAGGTCTACGCGGGCCAGAAGGCGTTCGACAGCCTCAAGACATGGCTTCCAGATGAGACGATCGACGCGTTCCGCGAATTTCTCGTCGGCATCAAGGGACCCCTCACGACGCCGATCGGCGGTGGCATCCGCTCGCTGAACGTCGCGCTGCGTCAGACCCTCGACCTCTATGTCTGCCTCCGCCCCGTGCGCTGGTTCCAGGGCGTGCCGTCACCCGTGAAGCACCCCGAGAAGGTGAACATGGTCATCTTCCGGGAGAACACCGAGGACATCTACGCGGGCATCGAGTTCGCGGCCGGGACCGACGACGCGAGGAAGTTCGCGGCGTTCCTCAAGGAAAACTTCCCCGCGCAGTACAAGAAGCTTCGCTTTCCCGAGACGACCGGCTTCGGCGTGAAGCCTGTCTCGAAGGAGGGCAGCGAGCGCCTCGTCCGCTCCGCAATCCAGTACGCGATCGCGCACAAGAGCAAGAGCGTCACGCTCGTCCACAAGGGCAACATCATGAAGTACACGGAAGGAGCCTTCCGCAACTACGGCTACGCCCTCGCCGAGAGCGAGTTCGCCGCACAGACGTATACGTGGGACCACTGGGAGCTGACGAAGAAGGACAAAGGCGAAGCCGCGGCGAACGCGGAACAGAAGGCGGAGCTCGCGAAGGGCAAGATCCTCATCAAGGACGCGATCGCCGACATCATGCTCCAGCAGATTCTCACGCGCCCGGACGAGTTCGACGTCATCGCGACGCTGAATCTCAACGGCGACTATCTTTCGGACGCCCTCGCCGCGCAGGTCGGCGGCCTCGGGATCGCGCCGGGCGGGAACATCAACTACGTGACCGGCCATGCCATCTTCGAAGCGACACACGGCACGGCGCCGAAGTATACGAACCTCGACAAAGTCAACCCGGGCTCCGTCGTCCTGTCGGGCGAGATGATGCTGCGGTACATGGGCTGGAACGAGGCCGCCGACCTCGTTCTCAAGGGCATGGACGGGGCAATCGCCGCCAAGACCGTCACGTACGACTTCGCGCGCCAGATGGAAGGCGCGACGGAAGTGAAATGCAGCGGCTTCGGCGACGCGATCATCCGTCACATGTGACGCCTCCTGAAGAGGCGGGAAAGGTACGATCCCGCTCCATGGGAAGCGTCCGGCCGCTCGTGGGCGTCGTCATGGGTTCGACGTCCGACTGGGAGACGATGAAACACGCCGACGAGCTGCTGACGCGCTTCGGCGTCGCGCACGAGTGCCGCGTCATGTCGGCTCACCGGAGCCCGAGGCTCACGGCCGAGTGGGCCGCGAGCGCCGAGAAGCGCGGTCTCGCCGTGATCATCGCCGCCGCTGGCGGCGCCGCGCATCTCGCGGGGGTCCTTGCCTCGCACACGGTCCTGCCCGTGCTCGGCGTCCCGATGGAAAGCGTTTCCCTGAAAGGCCTCGACTCGCTCCTTTCGACGGTTCAGATGCCCGCCGGCGTCCCCGTCGGAACGCTCGGCATCGGAAAGGCCGGCGCCGTGAACGCCGCCCTGCTCGCCGTCGCCATCCTCGCGGTCACCGATCCGAAGCTCCGCGCGAAGCTGCGGAAGTTCCGCGCCGGCCAGGAGAAGGCCGTCCGCTCGCAGACCCTGCCTTGAGCGCCCGCCGGACCGCTCTCGCGGCACGCGCTGCTCCCGCGCCATAAGATTCCCCGCGGAGGACCGTCATGCGTCGATTCGCGCTTCCGGCATTCGCCCTCGTTCTCGCCGCCGTCTCCGCACTCCTCGCCGCCGCCGTCGAGATTCCAGAGACGCTGAAGCCGGAAGAGGCCTTGAACTACCGAAAGGCCGGCCCCGCGCTCGCGACCGCCGGAAAGCCGTCGGCGGAGACGCTCGCGAAGCTGAGGGAGATGGGCTTTCGCACGGCCATCGACCTCCGGCAGCCGGCCGAAGGCGTCGCGGCCGCCCGCAAGGCCGTCGAGGAGCAGGGGCTGACGTTCGTGTCGGTTCCGATCTCACCCGAGACCTTCCGCGCGGACGACGCGAAGAGCGTCGCCGCGATCCTCGATGACGCGAAAGCCGGTCCCGTCCTTCTCTACTGCTCGAGCTCGAACCGCGTCGGCGGCGTGATCGCGGTCGTCGAGAGCCTCAGGGGAAAGCCCCACGACGAGGCGCTCGTCGAAGGAAAAAAGGCCGGCCTGAAGAGCGCGTCGATGATCGACGCCGTGGACCGCGTCCTCGCGAAGCCAGCGCCCTGACGCGATGGGAGCGGGGCACGAGCCCGGCGGTGAGGGCGCGGGCGCGGAACGGAGCTCTCATGGAGTCACCTTCGAGAGCGCGTCGACGACGCGCTCGAGCTTCATCCCGCGGCTTCCCTTGACCAGCAGGGTGTCTCCCTGACGGAGCTGCGGTTCGAGCCATTTCACAAGGTCCTCCACTCGTTCGAAGTGCGCCGACCGGGACGGATCGAATTCTTCGAAGGCGAGTCGCGAACGCGGGCCGAAAAACGCGGCGACGTCCGCGCTCTCGCGCGCCCTTCGGCCGAGGCCGCGGTGCGCCTCTTCCTCGAAAGCCCCGAGCTCCAGCATGTCGCCCAACACGGCGACGGCGCGGCCCGGGCGGCCCTTCTTCAGCTCCGCGAGCGTCGCGAGCGCGGCCTCCATCGATGCGGGCGAAGCGTTGTAGCAGTCGTCGAGAATCGTGATCCCGCCTACCCCCGCCACCACCCGCGAGCGATGCATGTACGGTCGAGCGGACGAGAGACCACGAGAGATTTCTTCGAATGAGAAAGAGAGAGCGAGAGCCGTAGCCGCCGCCGCGGCGGCATTCATCGCGTTGTGCTCCCCTACGAACCCCAGCCTGACGGTGACTCTGCGGAGCTGTAGGTTCGACCCCGACCGCGAACGGCCTGCTCCGCCGCCACCCTCCCCCTCTTCCCCTTCTAGGCAGATCTCCTGCCCTTCCACCCCGAGAGAGGTCGACCCGACGAGCCTGACGTCCGCCAGCGCACTTCTTCCAAAAGAAATCTTGCTCACGCCGCTCGCGGCGCGCTCCGCCTGCGCCACGCAGCGCGCGTCGTCCGCGTTGACGACGGCGACGGAGCCCGGGAGGAGGCCGCGGTAGACCTCGCCCTCGGCTTCGGCGACGCCGCCCAAGTCCTTCAGGAACTCGAGGTGCTCCGCCGCGACGAGCGTGACAACCGCGACATCGGGACGCGTCATCGCCGTGAGGCGCGCCAGCTCGCCCGGCGCGGACATGCCGAGCTCGAGAACGGCGGAACGGTGTTCCTCCGAGAACCGGAAGAGCGTGAGCGGGACGCCCACTTCGTTGTTGAAGTTGCCTTCTGTCGCGAGCGCGGGCCCGCGCGTCCTCAAGATTGCCGCGACCATCTCCTTCGTCGTCGTCTTACCGTTCGACCCGGCGACCGCGCTGACCGGGATCGAGAACCGCCGCCGGTGGAAGCCCGCGAGCGCCCCGAGGGCGCGGAGCGTGTCGTCCACCTCGAAGAGCGGCACACCGGCGACGGCCGGCGTGCCTCGTCGCACGATGGCGCCCGCCGCGCCCTTCGCCACGGCCTCGGCGAGAAACCCGTGCCCGTCGAACCGGTCTCCCTGGAGCGCCACGTAGAGCGCGCCCGGCGCGAGCGTCCGCGTGTCCGTCGAGACGGACTCGAACGTTTCGTCGGCCGCGAGGCGGGAGGCGCCCGTCGCGCGCGCGACCTCCTCCGCTGTGAAGAGCCCGTCAGGAGAGGCCGTGGTGCGTCTCCTCGGGGAGGGTGAGTCGGCTCATTTCGCGATGCCCAGAAGTCGCGGCCACGTGCCGGTGCTCTCGAACGAACGCGGGTGCTTCACGCGGTCGACGAGGTACTCGGCCATCGCGCGGACGATCCAGTTGAAGTTCTCCTGCCCCACGGAGGCGAGGTCGGCGTCGGGCGCACAGTTCATGAAATCGATCGCGTAGGGAACGCCGTCCCGCACCGCGAACTCCACGGTGTTCAGGTCGTACCCCAGCGCCTCGCACAGCGCGAGCGCGCCCTTCGTCACACGCTCGACCATCGCCGCGGGCACGGCTCTGCCGCGCGCCGCTTCGTAGCGGAGATGGTGCGGCTCCTTCGGGGCGTACGGCATGATGCGTACGCGCTTGCGGCCGACGACGTAGCAGCGGTAATAGTCCGTGAAGTCGATGGCCTCTTGCGCCATCATTTCGAGGTCGCGCGTCTTGTCGTAAGCCGCGAAGAACTCCTCGGGCGTGTCGCATTTGGTGACGTCCTTCCACCCGCCGCCGTTCGCCGGCTTCAGGAAGATCGGGAAACCGAGATACCCGAAGACGCGGTCCCAGTCGACCATGTCCATGTTGCGGAAGGATTTCTCGGTCGTGTTCGGCGGGCGCTCCTTGTGCGGAACGAGGACCGTTTTCGGCACGGCGACATTCGCCCCGATGGCGACGAGGTTGTCGAAGAACTTGTCATCGGCCGACCACCAGATCGGGTTGTTGACGACGTCCACACCGCGCGCGACGGCGCACTTCAGAAACGTGCGGTAAAAGGGAACCTCGTGGCTGATGCGGTCGAGAATGACGGAATCCTCGAAGGATTGCTCCTGCGTCAGGAATGAGATCTTCACCAAACCGCATTCGATCGCGTCGCCGTTCTTTTTCGCGAGCTCGTTGATCTCGTTCATCAAAGCCCAGGGGAACGTGTCCTCCATGCCAAAGAGGAGGCCGATCCGTTTGTTCACCACCTGCGTCATCACTTTCCCTCTCGCGGCGCGCACCGCGCAGGCATCCTAGCGGACGGCGGAGAAGCCACGCAATCCCCGGTGCACGGAGTCGAGCCGGAGGATCTGCACGTCCGGACGCAGCGAACCTCCGGGGCGTTGGAGGACGAGAGCTTCGCTAGACTCCGCACCGCATGAGGCGTGAATACGGATCCTGGAAAAGCGCCGCGCTTTCGCGCCCGATGGAGTTTCTCTGGTTCGGCGACCGCGGTCGCCCGGTCCTCATGTTCCCGACCTCGATTGGGCGCTTCTACCAGAACGAGGATTTCGGCCTCACGGGGGCGCTCGCGGATAAGGTCGACGCGGGCTTGCTCCAGCTGATCTGCGTCGACTCCGTGGACGCCGAGAGCTGGTACAACAAAAGGATCTCGCCTGCCGACCGCGCCCGCCGCCACGACGACTACGATCGCTACCTGCGCGACGAGATGCTCCCGTTCATCGAGAGCCGCACGGGCGGCAACGTCGTGACGCTCGGCGCGAGCTTCGGCGCGTACCACGCCGCGAACCTCGCGGGCCGCTACCCCGGCCGCGTCACGAAGGCGATCTGCTTCTCGGGCCTCTACGACGTCGGCCAGTTCCTCGGCGGCTACTGGGACACGCTCTGCTACTACCACACGCCGATGGCCTACATCGCGAACATGAGCGGCGAGTGGCTCGACCGGCTCCGGCAGGTCGAATGGGTCGTCGCGACGGGCGAAAACGACTCCCTCATCGCGCAGAACCGCGCGTTCGCCGACCTGCTCGCCAGGAAGGGCCAGCGCGTCCAAGCCGAGTTCTGGCCCGGCGTGTTCGGGCACGACTGGCCCTACTGGACGGAGAACGTTCGCCGCTTCATTTGACGGGCGGCGCGGTTCTCATGTCCCTCAGGCGGCGGTTCGCGTGGGCCGCCTTCCGGAGCGCGTCGACCGCTTCCTCCTTCGGTCCGAGAATGCCGCGGATCGCCGCGAGGGCGGCCCAGCCCTCCGGGCGGATAGGCGCGAGGCGCGCCGCTTCCTGCGCCGCGGCAAGAGCCTCCTCGAAGGCGCCGCGCCGTTCGAGATGCTGCGCGTGCGCCGTCGCGAGCTCCCATGACTCCGGAAACGCTTTTCGTCCTTCCGCGAGCAGCGCGACGCCTTCATCGGCCCGTCCCATCCACTCGCGGTACCGCGCGAGAATCACGAAGTCCACCGGCTCGCGAAGGACAGGGTCGCCGACCGCCCTCTCAAAGAAGCTCATGGTGGCGTCGTCGGCCACGCGCCGCCCGTCCTTTTCCACACCGAAGACGAAACCTTCGGCGAACGCGAGAGCGCGCGCGCGCTCGAATGTGATGGCGTCGGGATAGAGGGCGAGCGAACGGTTGCACTGCGCGAGGCAGGACGCGTATTCACGCAGGCGGAGAAGGCACCGCGCGAGAAGCTCAGCGGCTTCCCGGGCGCGGCGGGGATTGCGCGCGTCGGTGGTGCCCTCGAGGATCACGCGCGCATCCTGCCAGCGCTCGAGCGCCGTGAACGCGCGGGCGAGCGGAAGCCTCCACGCCGGATCATGAGGCGCCCGTTCACGCGCCTCGGAAAGGAGCGCGACTGCTTCGCGCAAAGACCGGAACGACTCGGGCAGGCGCGCCTCCGAAAGGCTGGCCGCGTGCTCGACGAGCTGCTCGCCGGCCGCCACGAGAGACGTGCCGTCGCGCGAGAGACCCAGCCTCTGCCGCGACGTGGCAACGGCGTCCGAGATGCGGCCCTGCGCCTGCTGCGCTTCGATGAGGAGCTCGAGGAGCGTGTTGTTCCCCTCGTGAACGGTGAGCCCGGCCCGGGCCGCTCGCTCGGCGAGCGGCGCGTGACCGAGAGCGAGATGCGCCCGTGCCATGGAAATGAACAGCTCCGCCGGCTTTTCCATCGCGCCGGACAGGGTGTCGAGCACGGTCACGGCCTCCGCCGCGCGGTCGAGCTTGAGGAGACCCCGCGCGAACGTGAGGACCACGGCCTGTTGCAAGGGGTCGTCCGGAAGCTCGCGAACGACCGAAGGCAGGACGACGCGCGAGAGAAGGTCGACGGCGGCCTTCCAGTCGCCCGCGCCCGCGAGCTTCTTCGCCTCGTCGAGGTCGCGCGCGGCGCCGCGCACGTCCTCCGCCGCCTGATAGCGCATCTTCGGCGTGAACGGCGTGACCGTGAACCCTCGGCGGGCCGCGGCTCTCGTAAGGTCGGCGACGAAAACCTTCCAGTCCGGATGGCGGGCGTGACGCTCGCGCTGAAGGCAGCTCCTGATGACGTCTTCGGCCCCGAAGGACGTCCTGCGAAAGAGCTTGCCCGTCACTTCGGGGGGTTCGCCGCCGATCTTCGCCCTGCGGATCTCGTGCCACGTACCCGAGAACGGCTTGCGCCCGGTCTCCCACTCGTACATGAGGCACCCGAGGCTGTAGATGTCAGATCTGAGATCGAGCGCGCCGCCGAGGAACTGTTCCGGCGACAAGTACGCAGCGGTGCCGAAAATGAGGCGCCCGCCGCCGGGCGTCGTTTCCATCTCGCTCTTGCCGCGCGGCAATGAGATGCCCCAGTCGCTGACCGAGGCGTGCCCCGCTCCGTCGAGGAGAATGTTTTCGGGCTTGAGGTCGCGGTGCACGATCCGGTGCTCGACGTACGCCCATTCGAGGGCGCCCGCGATGCGCACGAGCGTCCGGTAGAAAAACTCGGGGTCGCGCGAGGACATCTGCGACCTCAGGCTTCCGCCCGCCATCCACCGCGAGCAGACGACCGGCAGCTTCTCGAGGGGGAAGACGCAGAGCGCCTCGACGATGCCGTCGCAGACGGAGAGCGTCAGCCAGACCTGGAGCTCGGCGAGAAAGCGCTCGAGGTCTTCCTCGCTGTCGGCGCCGCGCGGAAGCGCTTTCAGCGCGAAGCTGGGGCCGGAGGGCGTCTGCCTGACCCGCGCGCACACGCCCATCACTCCCTGGATGACGTCCAC
>PLZI01000004.1 GCA_003152095.1 Acidobacteriota bacterium
CGCCTTCCTGCACGAGGTCGAGCTCGAGGACGTAGTCGCCCGGTCTGACGGGCACCTCGATCGACGCCTCGAGGCTCACCGACTCCCCTGACGCGACGCGGCCGGGAAGCGGCGTGCGCCGGCCGTCGAGGACGAGCGCCGCGCCCCCGGGTGCGAGCCAGTGGTACGCGAGGTTTAGCGCGTTCGGACCGCCCCGCCCGCCGCGCCACTCCACGGGGCTCGCGTTGCGGACGGTGACGCGCGTGATGATGACCGATCCCGCATGGACGGACGCGGGAAGACCGGCGGCCGAGATCTCGGCCCGGAACCCCTGCTCGGGAAGCGGCGACGACGGGCGGCGCGCACGCACGCATGCAGATGCGGCGCCGGCGAGGAATACCACGGCGAGAAGCGTGAAGCCCCGGGAGCGGCGCACGCGCGAAGGATACGCGTCGATATCGTACGATCTCTCACCCGCCCATGACCGCCTCGCGAACCGGCCGCTCGGCGCTTCCCCTCTACGTCTTCCTCACGCTCCTCGTCTGGGGGCTCTTCGCGGCCGACCGCGGCCTCTTCCAGGACGACGCTTCGCTCCTCTTGTGGGCGCAGAACCACGCGCACGAGCCGCTGCGCGGTCTCTTCGCGGCGGCGGGCGCCCCCACGCGACGCCTCCTCGGCATCCCGTTCGTCCTCGCGTACGCCTCCGGAGAGCCGGTCCTGGTCCTGCAGGCCCTTTACGGCATCTCGTGGCTGCTCCTCGGCATCGCGCTCGACGCACTCGTCCACGCGCTCTTTCCCGCGCGGCGCGGCTTGGCGCTTCTCGCGGGAGCGCTCGTCCTCACGGCCACGAGCGATCTTCTGACGAACAGTCCCATCGCGCTCGGCTACAACCTGTCGGCCCTGGAGTTTCTCGCCGCGCTCATTTTCGCCGTGCGCTGGGTGAACGGCGGCGGCGCGCGCTCGCTGCTTCTGGCGGGCCTGCTCGTGAACGCGAGCGTCTTCACGACCGACGGCACCGTGCCCGCAATCGCGCTCGCGCCGTTTCTTTTCTGGGCGGCGCGCGGCCGAATCGATCGGCGCGTCGTCCTCGCGAGCGGCTTCTGGGCGGGCGTCCTCGTGCCACACCTCGCGCTCTTCCTCTCGTTTCTCCTCGACCCGAAGAGCTACGCGAGCGTGGCGCTCGTGCCGCTCGAGCCGCTCGACCGCGCGTGGAACACGTTTGCTCTTTTCGCGAACAATTTCCTGCCCTGGCAGTGGGTGTTCGACCGGCCCGTGTGGGGCGACGTGCCGCCCTCCGTGATTCCCGCCTGGGTCTACGCCGCCGCCGCGCTCGCCGGCACGTTCGCGTTCGTGCTCGCGGCCCGTGGCGCGGAGACGCCCGGCGACGGCCTGCCGGTCGGCGGGACCCGCCGGGAGATGGCGGTTCTCGGCGTGGCCCTTCTCATGGTCGTCGCGACGAACGCCGCGTTCGCGGGCGTCCAGTTTGCCGACGTGTTCTACCGGACGCACGTCGTGTCGCGGATCCCCGCGTCGCTCGCGGTCGCCCTCGCGGCGAGCCTCCTCGCGCGGCGCCTCCGCCGGCCGGTGCTCGCGCTCGCCGTGCCCGCGGTCTTCGTGGCTCTTGGCATCGCGGGCGGCGTCGAGCGCCAGGATTTCTATCTCTCCGAGTGGCGGCGGCACCGGCACGAGCTGCTCTCGCTCCTCGAGGACACGCCGCGCCTCGTGCCGGGCACGGACATCGTCCTCCTCATGAACGCCAACAGCCCGGCGTTCCAGGCCACGAAGGCGCCATACCTCACCGCGTCGTGGGCAAACCTCCTCTGGGGGCCCGCGGTCGTGAGCCACGCGTTTCTCTGGTTCGCCGATCAGGGCACGGGCTGCCGCGCGGAGGACGCGGGGCTCGTGTGCTGGGCCTCGGGCGAGGAGCGCGACGCAATGGCGCTCGGCGCCTCGAAGGGCACCGTCCTGCCGTGGGACAAGCTCCTGCTCTTCGACCTCGATCCCGGAGAGTGGCGCTATCGCGTGGCCGCGAGCTTCGACGGCAGCCGGCCGGCGTACGATCCCGCGGGACGCATCGCTGAAGGGCCGCCGATCCCGCTCGCCCGGCATCTCCTCGCGGGCGACCGCCTTCTCGGAAAGCTCCTGCCCGAGAGGCCGCTCGACCGACGTTAGCGGACGTCGACTTCGGCGCGCAGCGTGGCGCCGCCCTTCGACGAGAACATCGCCACGCCTTCCTGCTCGAGGTCCAGCTCGAGCCCGTAGCGGCCGGGCACCGCCGGCGCGGCGAGCCGAAACGCCAGGAGCGCGCTTTCTCCCGGCGCGACGCGCCGGCCGGGCACCGCGAAGAAGTCGGTGCGCGGCGCCGAAGGCGCGCGGGCCATCGTCCAGCGCGCGGAGAGGCGGACGGCATTCGTCCACGTACACGGCCCCGCGTTCGTCACGCGGACCGAGGCGGGCGCCTCGCCGCCCGGCACGAGCGCGAGGGGGAGCCCGGCGTCGCCCCATGCGACGCGATACGCGGCACGCGGCATCGGAAGCGTCCGGGCGAAGCGAATTAGGTCCACCGCCATGGCGGGAAGCCGCGTGAAGATCGCGAACGCGCCGGCGCGGCGCTCCGCGACGGGCACGCCTTCCTCGGTGAGGTAGCTCCGGAAGCACGCATCGCGCGGCGGCAGAAGGATCACCGCCGGGCTCTCCGCGGCGGCGACGGCCTCCTGCAGCGGCTCGT
>PLZI01000109.1 GCA_003152095.1 Acidobacteriota bacterium
ATGATGCCGATGTTCTCGATGCTGTGGTACGCGAGGAGGCGCTTGAGGTCGTGCTGTGCGAGCGCCATGACGACGCCGAGCACGCCGGAAGTGATTCCGAGAGCCACGAGGGCGAGCCCGAGCCACGTCGGATACGCTGGCAGCATCGAGAGCACGCGCACGAGCCCGTAGATCGCCATCTTCAGGACGACGCCCGAGAGCAGCGCCGAAACGTGGCTCGGGGCCGCCGCGTGCGCCTCCGGAATCCAGACGTGGAGCGGGATCACCCCTGCCTTGAAGCCGAAGCCGGCGAGCGCGAGAAGCAGAATGGGCCTGAGCAGGGAGGATGTGCCGAGCGCGACCGACGGCGCGAGGAGCCACCCCCCCGTCGCGTCGTGGAGCAACGCGAACATCGCGAAGAGGATCAACGTGCCCGCGTGGGCCGACACGAGGTAAATCCATCCCGCACGAAGCGCGGCGACGTCGTCCTGGTCGGTCGTGACGAGGAAGAAGGCCGCGAGAGAGACGATCTCCCAGCCGATGAGGAAGCTCCAGGCGTCGCCGGCGACCATCACGAGCGCGAGGCCGGCCGTGGCGACGCCATAAAAACATCGGAGCTTGCGGCCGTTTTTCGGATGGTGCGCCTCGGCCCAGTAGCTCTCGCCGTAGATCGAGCCGAGGCCGGAAACGACGAAGACCGGCACGAGGAAGAACGCCGAGAGGCGGTCCAGCGCGAAGGTAAGCGCGCCGCCGGGCAACGGCCATGCGAACCGCGCCGTCGCGGTATTGCCGGCGAGCGCGAGGGCCGCCGCCGAGACGCCGACGGCACATCCGAGCACGTGAAGCACGGTCGCGAGTCGCTGCGCCGCCCTGGTTCCCGCCGGAAGCAGCAGGCCGGGAAGTCCGCTGAATGCGACGAGGACCGAAGCGACGGCCAGAAGCTCGAGCGTCGTCGGCGTCATGCCCCCGCCTCTTCGATGCTCCGTGCCGCGCCGATCAGGCGGCCGGCCGATTCCCGGCTCCGGATCGCCTCCCGGAACGTCGGATTGCGAAGGAGATAGGCGACCTTGGCAAGCATCTGGAGGTGGACGCGGGTCGTCGGACTGACGAGGAGGAACAGCGCGAAGACCGGCTGACCGTCTGGCGCGTTGAAATCGACGGGCTGCCGCAGAAAGAAGAGCGTGAGGGACGGCTCGCCCGTCGAAAGGGCGATCGGATTCCTCACGTGGGGGATCGCGATTCCGTCGCCGACCGGCACCACCGCCGCGGCATCGCGGGCGAGGAGAACGTTGAGCAGCGTCTCGCGGTCTGCCTCGTCGTCGAGCTTCAGCAGGGCGATGATCGAGTGGAGGGCCTCCTCGCGCGTCGCTCCACCGACATCGTGGAAGACGCCGCCGCGTTCGAGGCTCTCGGCGACCGAAGGGATGCGTTCGTCCTCTTCGACCTCGTGGAAGAGAGCGGGAGCCACGTGGAGGTTTCGTTCGGTCGCCCACTCCAGGAGCTCGCTCCGGTTGATACGGTACTGGTCGTTGATCCGATACGCCGGCAGGTCCCCGGATGCGATCCACGCATACACCTTTGCTTCGGGGGCGTTCAAGAGCGTCGCTGCTTCCCGGACCGTCACGCGCATGTCCTGGAACTTCTCGTCAATACCTCGGCACGGTCGGGTCGATCTCCACGGCCCAACGGTCGATGCCGCCCGTCAGGTTCGAGACTTTGCGAAAGCCGGCGGCCATCAGGAATTCCACCGCCTTCGCGCTGCGGCCGCCGGTGCGGCAGTGGACCACGATAGCGTCGGCTGTGGAGAGCTTGTTCACGTTCGCGGGAAGGCTCCCGAGCGGGATCTTGAGCGAGCCGGGAAGTTGTGAAATCGCGATCTCTTGCGGCTCGCGCACGTCCACGAGGACGAACGCGTCGCCCTTGTCCATCTTTTCCTTCAGCTCCTGAACCGTGATCGCGGGCACGCCCATCTCTCGCTTTTCCTCTTCCTTCACCCGAGGGATACCACAGAACTCCTCGTAATCGATGAGCCGCGTCACCGTGGGATTCGGGCCGCAGACGACGCAATCGGGGTTTTTGCGCACCTTGAGCTGGCGGAAGGTCATGCCGAGCGCGTCCACGAGGAGGAGCCGCCCGACGAGCGATTTGCCGGCTCCGAGGATGAGCTTGATCGTCTCCGTCGCCTGAATCACGCCGAGGAGGCCCGGCAGGATGCCGAGCACGCCGCCTTCGGCGCAGGACGGAACGAGTCCCGGGGGAGGCGGCTCCTGATAGAGGCACCGGTAGCACGGGCCCTTCGCCGCCCAGAAGACCGAGGCCTGCCCCTCGAAGCGGTAGATCGAGGCGTAGACGTTTGGCTTTCCGAGGAGGACGCAGGCGTCGTTCACGAGGTAGCGCGTCGGGAAGTTGTCGGTGCCGTCGGCGATCACGTCGTAGTGGCGGAAGAGGTCGAGTGCGTTGTCCGACGAAAGGCGCACTTGGTGCGGGACGATCTTCACGTTCGGGTTGACGTCCCTCAGCCGCTCGGCCGCAGACTCGAGCTTCGGCCGCCCGACGTCCTTCGTGCCGTGCAGGATCTGCCGCTGCAGGTTCGAAGAGTCCACCACGTCGAAGTCCACGAGGCCGAGCGTGCCGACACCCGCCGCCGCGAGGTAAAGCGCGAGTGGCGAGCCGAGCCCGCCCGCTCCCACGCACAACACGCGCGCCGCCTTCAGCTTCTTCTGACCGTCGAGGCCGACCTCCGGCATGATGAGGTGGCGCGAATAGCGCTGGAGCTCCTCGCGGCTGAGGTCGCCGGCCGGAGTCGGGGGGCCGGTCGCGGTCATGGGATCTCCGAAACGGCGAACGCGTTCCCGAGGTCGGCAATGAGGTCGCCGGCATCCTCGATGCCCACGGCCAACCGGACCAGATTGTCGAAGATGCCGATCGCCCGGCGCTCCTCGGTGGTCAGCTCATAGAAAGACATCAGGGCCGGCTGCTCGATGAGGCTCTCGACGCCCCCCAGCGATGGCGCGATGATGGGCAGCGTCGTGGCGTCGATGAAGCGGGAGGCCGCGTCGAGGTCTCCTTTCACGAGGAAGCTCACGACGCCGCCGAAGCCCGACATCTGGCGGGCGGCGGCCTCGTGGTCGGGGTGGCTCGGCAGGCCGGGATAGAAGACCCGCTCCACGCGGGGATGCACCTCGAGCCAGCTCGCGAGGCGGAGCGCCGTCTCGTTCTGGCGACGTACGCGCAGATCCAGGGTCTTGACTCCGCGCAGGAGAAGGTACGCCGCGTGCGGATCGAGAACGCCGCCGAGGATCCCGCGGAGATCGCGCAGGCCGGAGATGAGGGACGCCTTTCCCGAGAGCGAGCCGGCGAGGAGGTCGTTGTGCCCGCCGAGGTACTTCGTGGCCGAGTGGAGGACGAGATCCACGCCGAACTCCAACGGGCGCTGGTTGACGGGCGTCGCGAACGTCGAATCGATGAGAATCTTCACGCCCGGATGCCGGTTGCGAATCGCGACGAGGCGCGGCAGGTCCGCCACGCGCAGGTACGGGTTCGTGGGCGACTCAGCGAGGATGAGGCGCGTCTTTCCGGGCCGGATCGCGGCTTCGAGAGCTTTGTTGTCTCCCGGCTCGACGAACGTGTGCTCGATGCCCCAGCGGGGCAACATCGTCGAGACGAACTGCCGCGTCCTTCGGTAACAGTCCGATGTCATCACGATGTGCTGGCCGCTCTTCAGCAGGGCGAGAAGCGCCGTCGTGGCGGCTGCCATCCCGCTCGAGAAGAGGACGCAGTCTTCGGCGCCGTCCAGCTCCGCGATCTTCCTCTCCGCCGTCCGGACCGTCGGGTTGCCGTACCGGCCGTATTCCTCGCGCTGGATCCGGCCCTCGAAGTGGTCGCGGATCTCCGCCGTGCTGTCGAAGGCGTAGGTGGCGGTGCAGACGATCGGCTGCGTGACGGCGTCGAGCGCCTTCTTCCGCCCTTCGCCGCCGCGCGCGGCGCGGGTTCCGGGACCGCGTGGCTGCGAGGTCATCGTGCCCCGCCCGCGATGGCGGGAACAATGGAGACCGAGTCACCGTCCCCGACGGGCGTCTTCAAGCCGTCGAGGAAGCGGATGTCCTCGTCGTTGACGTAGATGTTCACGAAGGCCCGGAGCGTCCGGTCCTCGTTCAGGAGGTGCGACCTCAGTCCCGGATACTCCTCGAAGAGGCGGTCCAGGACGGACGAAATCTCCGCCGCCTCGACGGAGACCTCGGCGCGGTCGCCGGTGAACCGCCGCAGGGGAGTGGGGATTCGGACGGGAACGGGCATCACTTCTCTCCTTCTCTCCAAAGCGTCGTGACGAGCGCGCTCGAAAAGCCCGGACTTTCGATCTCCACGAGCTCGAACGGAAGCTCCCGGCCGTGGATCTCCCACGCCCCGATGTCGCGCGCCTGACCCTCCTGCACGGAGACGATGACGGTGAGAAGTCCCTCCCAGGCGCGGGCCCGGTCCGTGACGGAGGGACGCGCGGGATGGTCCGGATGGCTGTGCCAGAAGCCGAGGAGGCGGAGGCCCTGCGCATCGGCCTCACGCTCCACGCGCAGGTAGTCCCCCGAAGAGACCTCGAACCTCACGCGCGGACTGCCTTTCTCGGTGTTGGGGAGCGGGAGCGTGACGCGCACGTGGCCTCTCTCGCCCAGGAGCGCGCCGCAGCCCTCGTACGGATACGCAGTCGACGCCGCGCGGGCGATGTCCTCGAGGACGGCGCGATCGAAGCGGACTTCGGATCGCTCGGGCATTCCCAAAGGCGCGCTCACAGCCCCAGGTGCCGCGCGACGACTTCCGGGCTCGCCATGAGCGCGCCCGCCTGCCGCTTCTTCACCCGGCCGTCCGGGTCGGTGACGAGGAAGTGAGGCACGCCGTTGATGCTCATCTTCTTCGCCCACGCACCCGAGGCATCGACGAGAACCTCGCGACCGATCGTGCGCGCCATCTCCGCGCATTTCGGCATCGCGTCCATGCCCACGACGAACGTCGTCTCGATACCGCGGTCTTTCACGAAGTCCGCGAGCGCGCGGTCTCCAGGAAGCGACTGCTTGCACGGGCCGCACCACGGCGCGACGTAGACGATGAGGCAGCCCTTTGCGCCGGCGCACTTCCCGGCGGGTGCATCGCCCGCCGGAGTCCCGTCCGCGGCGAGGCGCGGAAGCGTGGCCGCCGCGAGCTTCGACGGAGAGCGCATGAGGAGCCAGGCCGCGGCCGCCAGCGCGACGAGTCCGACGAGCACCGCCCGTCCCGACGGACCCATCGCCGGAGCGGGACGTCCCGAGTCGAAACGCGACGGCGGCGCGGGGCGTAAGGCGTGATCGCCATGTCCGGGTGGGGGCGATTGGGTACCCATGTCCCTCATTCTCACCCTAACTGCGACGGTGTGTAGAATGCGTCTTGGAATGCGCCGTGCCCTTCTACCCGCCGCCGTCGTCCTGGCGCTCGTCGTCGCGCCCGTGGTGCGACTTGTGGCCGCGGCGCCCTGCTCGGGGCCGGCCCAGATGGACTGCTGTGCCGGGATGGACGACAAGGCCGCCCCGCCCTGCAACTGCTCGCTGAGCCCGGTCCCGCCGGCCCCCGCCGCCGTGGACGCGGCCCAGGCCCCGGCGATCGTTCTCGCCGAAACGCCCCTGCCGGCGGTCGCCGCCGAGGCGCCCGCCACGGCCAGCCCCGCGGCTCGTGTCGCGCCGCGCGCTCGTTCGGCCCCTCTCTTCCTCCTCTTCGCCGCCCTCCTCGTCTGATCTCTCGTTGAACCGTTCTCGCGCCGCCCGTTCCGGGCGGCTCCGTGAGGTTTTTCGACGAGGTGATCAATGCTCTCGAGAGAAGAAGAAAAGAGAAAGATTCTTAGAAGGTCCCAGGCAGCCGCTGGCTTCGTGCTTATCCTGTGGTGTCTCGCTTTGGTGAGCGCGCCGGCGCTCTCCGCGCGTGCCGCCTTCGCAGCGGAACCGGCGGCACCCTCGGCCGCGGCCGAAGTCGAGGTGCTCGTCGCCGAGGCGCTCGCGAAGAACCCGGATCTCGCCGCGGCGCGCCAGGGGGCCGCCGCCGCCCGTGCGCGCGTCTCTCCCGCGGGAACCCTGCCCGATCCGATGCTCTCGGTCTCGTACGAGAACGACGGCGTGTCACCGTCTCTCGGCGTCGAACCGATGACGCGGCTCTCCTTCATAGCGCAACAGGCGTTCCCATTTCCGGGGAAGCTCGCGCTCGCCGAGAAGGTCGCGCACCTGGATGCGGGGCGCGGCGCCACGCGGCCTGAGCGCGTGGCCCTGACGCTGGAAGCCGCCGTGCGGCGTGCGTATGCCGATCTCCTCGAGGCGCGCGAGGACCTGAGACTCGTGGACGAGCAGATCGCGACGTGGCGCGACATCGAGGAAGACATCCGCATTCGCTATTCGGCGGGGATGGGAACGCAGCAGGACGTCCTTCGCGCCCAGGGCGAAAGGACGCGCCTCCTCCAGCAGCGTCGTCGTGACGAGGCTGCCGAGAAGAGCGCCGTGAGCGCCCTAAACCAGCTTCTTTACCGACCCGCCCAGAGCCCTCTTCCGACGAAGAAGGAGCTGATTCCGGGCGATCTCCCCGGCGTCCCCGCGGGGCACCAGCTCCTCGAGGAGGCGCTGAAAGCCACGCCCGAGCTGAAAGATGCCGCGCTCGCGAAGGACCGCGCGAAGTTGGCGGCGGATCTCGCGAGGCGCAATCTCAGGCCCGACTTCGTGGCATCGGCCGCCTACATGAACCGCGGAGGGCTTCCCCTCATGTGGTCCCTCGGCGTTGGCGTGTCGATCCCGCTCTGGGCTGGAAAGAAGCAGAGACCGCTGATCGTAGAAGCAGAGGCGCTCGGGGAGGCGGCCTCGGCGACCGAAGCCTCCGTGCGCCGCCAGGTCGAGGCACGGATCGAGGAAAGGCTGATCCGCCTCGAGCAGATCGCGGACGAAGCGAAGCTCGACGCCGAAGGCGTGCTCGTGCAGGACAGGCTGTCCGTCGACGCGGCGCTCGCGAGCTATCGGACCGGCTCGGTTCCGTTCGTCACCGTGCTGGAGGCGCTCGGCACGTACTTCATCGACCGCCGCGCGGCGGTGTCGCGCCTCGCCGGCTTCATCCGCGCCGAGGCCGACCTTCGGGAGCTCTCCCTCGACCGCGCGGAGCTCGCCGCGATGGCGTTTTCACCCAGCCCCTCCTTCAGCGCCGCCGCATCCAGGATGTAGGAAAGACGGACATGAAATCACCGCGTCTCACCCGAGTCCTTCTCGTCGCCGCCCTCGCCGCCGCGCTTCCGCCGGCCGTCGCCCTCCTGGCTGGATGCACGCGCAAAGGAGCGGACACCGCTGCGGCGACGAAGTACCAGTGCCCCATGCATCCCCAGATCATCCGCGACAAGCCCGGGGAGTGCCCGATCTGCGGCATGAAGCTGGTTCCGATCGAAGCGGTCACGCACGCCGAGGGCGCCGCCGCGGAGGGAACGACTCGAAGATCGGCCGGAAGCGCCCGCCGGATCCTCTTCTACCGCTCCCCCATGAACCCCTCCGAGGCCTCCCCCGCACCGAAGAAGGACTCGATGGGAATGGACTTCGTGCCGGTCTACGCGGACGAAGCGGAGGGCACCGCCGGAAGCCCGGAGGGACTCGCGCCGCTCACGATCGACGCGGCGAAGAGACAGCTCCTCGGCCTGAAGACGGTCGCGGTGCGGCGCGGTCCGTTCGAAACCTCGATTCGGACCACGGGTCGGGTCGCCGCGGACGAGACGCGTGTCCACCACGTCCACACGCGCTTCGAAGCCTTTGTCGAGCACGTGACCGCCGACTTCACCGGAAAGTACGTCCACAAGGGCGAGGCGCTTGCGTACCTGTACAGCCCCGAGCTCTACGCGACGCAGCAGGAGTACTTGCTCGCCCTGAAGGCTTCCCGCTCGCTTGGACCTTCCGGGATCCCGTCCGTCGCTCAGGGAGGGCGTGACCTTCTCGACGCCGCGCGCCAGCGGCTCATCCTCTGGGAGATCACGCCGGCCGACATCGAGCGGATCGAGAAGAACGGCGAGCCGATCCGCGCCCTTCCGGTCTATGCACCGATCTCGGGATACGTGACCGCCCGCACGGCCTATCACGGCATGAAGGTGATGCCGGCCGACACGCTGTTCGACATCCTCGACCTCTCGCACGTCTGGGTCCTCGCGGACGTCTACGAGTACGAGCTGCCGCGCCTGTCCGTGGGGCAGCGGGCGACGATGACGCTCTCGTACTGGCCCGGGCGCGTCTGGAACGGCACGGTGACATACGTTTACCCGGCCGTCGACGAGAAAACGCGGACCGTGAAGGTGCGCGTCGAGCTCGACAACCCGAAGGGAGAGCTGAAGCCCGAGATGTTCGCCGACGTCACGATTCACGGATCGGCTCGGGACGTCCTCCAGGTTCCCGACGACGCGATCTTGGAGAGCGGGACGCGGAACATCGTCTTCGTGTCCGAGGGTGAAGGAAAACTCGTGCCGCGCGAGGTCTCGGTGGGCGACCACGGCTCCGGCGTCGTGGAAATCCGGGACGGCCTGAAGGAGGGCGACGTCGTCGTCAAGGGCGCGAACTTCCTCGTCGATTCCGAGTCGCGCCTGAAGGCAGCTATCTCGGCTATGGCGGCCTCGAAATGATCCGCCGGGTCATCCGGTTCTCCGCCGAGAACAAGTATCTCGTCATCGCGATCTACGCGATCGTCATCGCGCTCGCGGTCGGCGTCATCCGGCGGACGCCGCTCGACGCCATCCCCGACCTCTCGGACACCCAGGTCATCGTCTACTCGCGCTGGGACCGAAGCCCCGACATCCTCGAGGACCAGGTCACGTACCCGATCGTGACGGCCCTTCTCGGCGCGCCGAAGGTGAAGACGATCCGGGGCTTCTCGGACTTCGGCTTCTCGTACGTCTACGTCATCTTCGAGGACGGAACCGACATCTACTGGGCGCGCTCACGCGTCCTCGAGAAGCTCTCGACGATCCAGTCACGTCTCCCCGCCGGGGTGAAGACCGAGCTCGGGCCGGACGCGACGAGCGTCGGCTGGATCTACCAGTACGCACTCGTCGACGAGAGCGGGAAGAACGCGACCGACGACATCCGCTCGTATCAGGACTGGTTCCTGAGGTACGCGGTGCAATCGGTGCCGGGTGTCGCGGAGGTCGCGAGCGTGGGCGGCTTCCAGAAGCAGTACCAAGTGACGCTGGACCCGAACACGCTTGCGGCGTATGGCCTGCCGCTCGAGTCCGTCGTGGAGGCGATCCGCAAGAGCAACAACGAGATTGGCGGGCGCCTCATCGAGTTCTCGGGGCGTGAGTACATGGTCCGCGGCCGCGGCTACCTCACATCGGTCGAGGACATCGGCAAGATCGTCGTCAAGACGAACGAGAAGGGCACGCCACTCACGGTCGCGGACATCGGGCGCATTGCGCTCGGCCCCGAGATCCGGAGAGGCATTACGGATCTCGACGGAAAGGGCGATGCCGTAGGCGGCATCGTCGTGATGCGCAGCGGCGAAAACGCGCTCAACGTGATCGAGGGAGTGAAGGCCCGGCTGAAGGAGATCGAGCCCTCGCTTCCGCAGGGCCTCAAGATCGTCACGACGTACGACCGGTCCGACCTGATCAAGCGCTCCGTCGACACGCTCCGAAGCAAGCTGATCGAGGAGATCATCGTCGTCTCGATCGTCATCCTCGTGTTCCTGTGGCACGTTCCGAGCGCGATCGTTCCCATCGTGACGATCCCGATCTCCGTCGTCCTCGCGTTCATCCCGTTCCACGCGATGGGTCTGAACATCAACATCATGTCGCTCGGCGGCATCGCGATCTCGATCGGCATCCTCGTGGACGGCGCGATCGTGGAGGTCGAGAACGCGTACCACAAGCTGCAGCAGTGGAACGACGGAGGCCGGCCTGGGGACTTCCACAAGGTCCGGCTCGAGGCGCTCATGGAGGTCGGCCCGTCCGTCTTCTTCTCTCTTCTCGTCATCGCCGTCGCGTTCCTGCCGGTCTTCACGCTCGTGGACCAAGAGGGCCGCCTCTTCAAGCCGCTCGCGTTCTCGAAGAACCTCGCGATGGCGATCGCGGCGTTTCTGGCCATCACGCTCGATCCGGCGATCCGGATGATGTTCGCGCGGATGGACGGCTTCTCGTTCCGCCCGAAGTGGCTGGCCTGGGTCGTGAATCAGATCACGGTGGGGAAGTACTACGCCGAGGAGAAGCATCCGATCAGCGTCGTTCTCCACCGGCTGTACGAGCGTCCCTGCCGCACCGTGCTTCGGCATCCGAAGACGACGATCGCGATCGCCCTCCTCGTGATGCTCTCCACGGTCCCGGTCTTCCTGAAGCTCGGGTCCGAGTTCATGCCGCCGCTCTACGAAGGCTCGATTCTCTACATGCCGACGACCCTGCCGGGGATCTCGGTGACCGAAGCCGAGCGCCTGCTGCAGGTACAGGACCGCGTCCTGAAGTCGTTCCCGGAAGTGGAGCGCGTCTTCGGCAAGGCGGGCCGGGCGGAGACGTCCACGGACCCGGCGCCGTTCTCGATGATGGAGACGACGGTCATCCTCAAGCCCGAGTCGGAATGGCGGAAGAAGAAGCGCTGGTATTCCTCCTGGGCGCCGGAGTGGCTGGCCGGCGTCTTCCGCCACGCGTGGGGCGACCACATTTCCCACGACGAGCTCGTGGACGAGATGGACCGGGCGCTGAAGATCCCCGGGACGACGAACGCGTGGACGATGCCGATCAAGGCGCGCATCGACATGCTTTCGACGGGGATCCGGACGCCCATCGGCATCAAGGTTTTCGGCGCGGACCTCAAGGAGATCGAACGGATCGGCGCGGAGGTCGAGGCGGCCGTGAAGGCCGTTCCTCTCACGCGTTCCGCCTTCGCCGAACGGGTGGCCGGCGGCTACTTCATCGACTTCGACCTCAACCGCGACGCGCTCGCCCGCTACGGCCTCACCGTGGACGACGCGAACGCCGTCATCATGACGGCGATCGGGGGCGAGACGGTCACGACGGTCATCAAGGGACGGGAACGCTACTCGGTCAACGTGCGTTACTCGCGGGAGCTACGCGAGGATCTGGACCGGCTCGCCCGCGTCCTGGTCCCGACGATGTCCGGCGCCCAGGTGCCGCTCGGCCAGCTCGCCGCGATCCGCCAGGTACGAGGGCCGGCCATGATCCGTAACGAAAACGGCCTCCTGTCGGGCTACGTGTACGTGGACTTCGACACGTCGAAGGAGGACGTCGGCGGCTACGTCGAGAAGGCGAAGAAGGCCGTCGCCGAGAAGGTCAAGCTGCCGCCTGGCTACACGCTCCTGTGGAGCGGCCAGTACGAGAACATGATCCGCGTCAAGGAGCGCCTTAAGCTCGTCATCCCCGTCACGCTCGTTCTCATCTGGCTCCTCATGTACGCAAACACGAAGTCGGCGATGAAGACGATGATCGTCCTCCTCGCCGTTCCGTTCTCGATCATCGGCGCCGTGTGGTTCCTGTACCTTCTCGGCTACAACCTGTCGATCGCCGTCTGGGTCGGGATGATCGCGCTCATGGGGCTCGACGCCGAAACCGGCATCTTCATGCTGCTGTTTCTCGACCTCGCCCACGCGGAGGCGAAGGCGAAGGGGCTACTCCGGAATCGCGCCGACCTGATCGAGTCGATCATCCATGGAGCGGTCAAGCGCGTGCGGCCGAAGGCCATGACCGTCTGCGCGGCATTCTTCGGCCTGCTGCCGATCATGTGGTCGACGGGCGCGGGCGCCGACCTGATGAAGCGCATCGCGGCACCGATGGTGGGTGGCCTCGTGACCTCGTTCGCGCTGGAGCTTCTCGTCTACCCGGCCGTCTATATGCTCTGGAAGGAGCGCGAGGTAGCGCAACCATGAAGATTCTGATAGTTGGCGGCGCAGGGGATGTAGGAAAATACCTGACGAAAGAATATACCCGACAGGGTCATATTGTACGGATATTGGACCTGGCGCCAAGGACTCCGGAGATGGCGGCCGATCCATTGATAATCTATCTTCAGGGTAATCATACTGACAAGGCGCTGGTCCGTGATGCCGTCAACGGTATTGATGTGGTCATCGATCTGGCATGGAGTTTTGCCGATGATCCTCATACCATTTGTGGTACTGACATTATTGGTACAGCAAATCTGTTAGAGGCTGCTGCATCGTCCGGTGTCCGCAGCTTTGTCTATGCGAGCACGGCCGTCGTATACGGTCGTGCCGTCTATCATCCCGTAACCGAGGCGCATCCCTGTCTCATCGAAGAAGCGCGGAAACCGCTTTACGCCCTGGGGAAATATGCCGCTGAAAAACTCTGCCTTGTGCATTTCAAAGACCGAAGGCTTCCCGTCACGATTCTACGCTTTTGGTGGGCCTTTGGGCAAAGCATCGGCGGCCGTCATCTGCGGGATCTGATCAAGACAGCAAAAGAGAATCGTCCCCTCGAGATGGTCCGCGGCGCAGGAGGCGCATTTGTCACGATGAATGATCTGGCTTCGGCAATTCGCCTGATCATCGGAAATCCTGCTGCAGCAGGCCGGACCTACAACGTGGGAAGCCTGTTCTTAACGTGGGAAGAAATCGGGACAATGATGATTCAAGAGACGAACTCGCGCTCGGCCGTACAGTGCGTCCCTTCGGACCAGTGGCACGGACCTCAGTTCCTGAACGAAGTTTGGGATTTGAGCTGGGACAAGGCTGCCAGTGAACTGGGATACGAACCGCAAGCTTCAGGTACGGAGACACGTACTCAATTCAGAGAGGCGCTTAAAACTTGCATTGCTGGTGTGGAATAGACAACCTGATCAACATGATGCTTTCAACGCTGCCCTCTTCACCGCCGTCGGGGACCGTGAAAGACCTCGTCTGCGGCATGGACGTCGACCCGGCCAGGACGAAACACTCGGCCGTTCACCAGGGAAAGAACTACTTCTTCTGCAGTGCGGGCTGCCTCGAGAAATTCCGCCGGGAGCCCGGCAGGTACTTGTCGGGCGGCGGCCACGAGCCGATGGAGCCCGCGGCTCCCCCGGCGCCAGCCGGCAAGGGCGTCGAGTACACGTGCCCGATGCACCCCGAGATCGTCCGGCCGGGGCCAGGCTCGTGCCCAATCTGCGGAATGGCGCTCGAGCCGAAGACGATCTCGCTGGACGAGGCGCCGAATCCCGAGCTCGTGGACATGAAGCGCCGCTTCGTCGTGTCGGTCGTGCTCACGGTGCCGCTTCTGATCCTCGAGATGGGCGCGATGGTGGCGCCCGAGCTCATCGGAGCCATCCCTCCGCGGCTGAACCTGCTCTTGCAGCTCCTCCTCTCGACGCCCGTCGTGCTGTGGTGCGGGAAGCCGTTCTTCGAGAGGGGATGGGCGTCGTTGAAGACGCGCAACCTGAACATGTTCACGCTGATCGCGCTCGGCACCGGGGCTGCCTATCTTTACAGCGTCGCCCGCGCCCTGCCGGCTCTTCTTCCTTTTCTGAGCAAATCTTCCTATCTCCATTCCCCTACGCACGACGTGTACTTCGAGGCGGCGGCTGTCATCACGACCCTCGTCCTCCTCGGCCAGGTCCTGGAGCTCCTCGCGCGGAACCGCACGGGCGGCGCGATCCGGGCGCTCCTCGGCCTCGCGCCGAAGACGGCGCGGCTCGTGAGCGCGGGCGGCACCGACGAGGACGTGCCGATCGGGCGCCTGAAGCCTGGAGACCGCGTGCGCGTGCGGCCGGGTGAGCGTGTTCCCGTTGACGGCCGCGTCGTCGAGGGAACAAGTGCGGTGGACGAGTCGATGATCACGGGCGAGCCGGTTCCGGTTGCCAAGAAGCCGGGCGACGCCGTGACGGGCGCGACCGTGAACGGAAACGGTGCGCTCGTCATCGAGGCCCTGAAGGTGGGAGGCGACACCGTTCTCGCGCAGATCGTGCGGATGGTGTCCGAGGCGCAGCGGAGCCGGGCGCCGATCCAGCATCTCGCGGACCGGGTTGCCGCCGTCTTCGTGCCCGTCGTGATCCTCATCGCGGTGGCGACCTTCGCGATCTGGGCGCTCGTCGGGCCCGAGCCGCGCCTGGTCCACGCGCTCGTGAACGCCGTCGCCGTCCTCATCATCGCCTGCCCGTGCGCGCTCGGCCTCGCGACACCGATGTCCGTCATGGTCGCGATGGGCCGCGGCGCGGCTGCGGGGGTTCTCTTCAAGGATGCCGCCGCGCTCGAGCGCCTCGAGAAGGTGGACACGCTCGTCGTGGACAAGACGGGCACGCTGACGGAGGGAAAACCAAGAATCTCTTTAGTGAGACCCGTCCAGGGGTGGCAAGAGGACGCGCTTGTTCGAATCGCCGCTTGCTTAGAGAGGGGGAGTGAGCATCCGCTCGCCGCGGCGGTCGTCTCGGCGGCGGAGGAACGTCATCTCCCGCTGGCGCCTCCGAGTGAGTTCCGCGCGATCGCCGGCAAGGGCGCGCAGGCGCGCGTCGAGGGCCGCGTCGTCGCCGTCGGCTCTCTTTCACTCTTCGAAGAAAATCTTCTTCGTCTCTCGTCTCCTTTCCCCGGAGAAGCTCTCGCCGAAGCGGACGCCGAGCGTGCGAAGGGCCACACGGTTCTCTTCGTCGCCGTGGACGGGAAGCCCGCGGGATTCCTCGCCGCCGCGGATCCGATCAAGCAGTCCGCGCGAGCCGCGATCGCCGGGATGCATGCTCTTCAAATTCGTGTCGTGATGCTCACGGGAGACGCGAAGGCCACGGCCGAGGCCGTCGCGAAAGAGCTCGGGAGCGATGAAGTCGTCGCGGGTGTGCTTCCGGCGGGAAAGGCCGAAGTCGTGGCGCGGCTGAAGCGCGAAGGCCGCATCGTCGCGATGGCGGGAGATGGCATCAATGACGCGCCCGCGCTGGCGGAGGCNNNTCTCCGATCATCGCGAGCGCCGCGATGAGCCTGAGCTCGGTCTCCGTCATCGCGAACGCCCTGAGGCTTCGGCGGGCCGTTTTATAGTCTTCGCCGACGAGGCGCTCACGGTGTCGCTCGTCCCCCGGCGCTCCAGCCCAGGGAGCGACTTCACTCCCCGTTCGCCAGCTCACTTCGTGCGGAAGACGGTCGCGCGTCGCAGCGTCCGGAGACATAGAATTCAGGCCGCAGAAATGCACAATCTCGCGGGATTCCGGCTCAGGAAGTGGTACCTCGACGCCGTTTCCGTCGATGGGGAAGTCTTCGTCGGGTACCAGGCCCGGCTCGAGTTCCGGCAACTTTCGGCCCAGCACGCGAGCTTTCTGCTCTCACCGCAGCGGGGGAGTGGGCGAGGCGCATCGACGTGGACGCGAGCGCCCTCGCCGGAGAGCGGCAGTTCGGGAATCCGTTGGTCCGTTCCCCGCCTTGGAGTCCGTGGGACGTGGACCGGGAATGGCGCCTCAATCTCACGGAGGCTCTTTCACTCGAACGAGGGGATGGTGGACTGGAATTGCCTCCTTGCTGCGGCGAGCGTTTGCCTCGACTTTTCGGACGGACAGCGGCCGGAGGGCCAGGGGTACGCCGAGGTGCTGGAGATGACGATCCCGCCCTGGCGCCGAGGAGCATGGCTAAGTATCGGTCAAAACTTTTAAACGAACGCCGCGATGAGCGCCGTGTCGGTTTTCTTCAGCATGGGCGGGTTCGGCGAGTTCTTGACGTCGACGAGGTATGAGATCTTCAGCTCGGACTTCCTGGTGAGGGCCGCTGCTCATCGAGTCGTATCCGCTATCCTTCTCAGAGGCACCGCCGATCGAGACGTCGGCGCTCAGCTCGAGGTGTACCTTCGAAGAGGCCGGGCGGCTTTCTGTAAGATCCCGGGGCGCCATGGATCGCAACGGGGAGCGCTTAGGTCGAAACGGCGTTCTTCGACCGCGATCGTTCCTGCTCCTTTTATTCGGGATTGCGCTCTTTTCGCCCGTTCTCTACTTTCCAGGGGTCGTCACGAGGTTCACGAAGGCAGTCCCGTGCGGGCTCCCGGCGGGGCGCTGCGGCTACGGCGACCCTGTCACGGCGACGTCCGTCCTCGGCCGCGCCTGGTGGAGATGGCAGACTGGCCGACCGTTCAACGTGGACGAGCGGGTCTTTCCACCCTATTCGAATACGTGGAGTCTCAGTGACGGTTATCCGATCGAGGCTGCGATCGGCTGGCCGTTCGCCCGCCTTCTCGCCTCTGCGGCCGCGGGGTACAACGTCCCGTTCGCCCTTGGCTGCGTGCTCGCGACCATCGGCGCAGGCCTTTTGTTGTCGCGCCTCGCCGGCCCGGGCTGGCCGGCGCTGCTTGGTTCCCTCCTCTTCGCGTGGGGTCCGGCTCGCCTCAACAACCTGGGTGTGCTCGACACGGTCTGGGCCGGGATCGTCCCGCTAGGCCTCTTCTTCGCGCTCCGGTATTTCGACAGCGGGAGGAGGCGTGATGCCCTCCGGTGGGCGGTGGTCTGGTTCGCGCTCGGCCTTGGAAGCCTCTACGGCCTTTTTCTGGGATCGCTCGCGGCCGGCCTCTTCCTCGCTCTGACGGTCCTTCCGGTCCGCGAGAGGCGCCGGCGGCTTCCCCTCCTCGGCGGTTTCGGCCTCTCGGTCGCCTTCGCGCTGGCCTGGGTCTACCGGCCATTATTTCAAGTTGCCGACGCCTTCGACGCGCGCGTCTCGGTCCGGGTCATGGAAGGGCATGCGGCAGACCTCCTCTCGCTCGCCCATCACGGCGTCTTCTCCGGCCCTCTCCGCACCCTTCTCGATCGTCTCGTGCCGGGATTCCCGGAAGGCGCCTCCGCGCTCTTCCCGACGCTGACGCTCGTCTTCGCGCTCGCTCTTGCGCCTTTCGGCCTCGCGACGTTCGCCGCGGCGCCGGGAGGACGGCGTCGCCCCGAGCGTGACGCGCGCGTCTGGCTTTCTCTCGCGTTTCTTTTCTTGCTTTGCGCGCTGGGTCCGACGATCCGGCTCGCCGGCCGCCCACTCGCGCCCGGTCCCTGGCGCCTCGTGGCTGCACTCCCCGTATTCAACTCGCTGCGCGGACTTCATCGGTGGGATCAGTGGTTCGACCTCGCGATCGTCGCCGCGGCTACGCTCCTCCTCGGGCGCGCGTTCCGGCGGTCCGGGAGCCGCGTTCTCGTCGCCACGACCGCGCTGCTCGTCGCCGTCGACATCTGGCCGCGGCCGGTCCCCGCGATCGAACTCCCTCCGCCGTCGCCCTTCGACGACGTCCTGCGCTCGCTCCCGGAAAACGCCGTCATTGGCGACTTCCCCTACAACGGCGAGGTGGCAAACCGAAGCTGGATCGAACAGCTCTCGCACGGCCGGCGAGTCCTGATCGGAATTCAGTCGTTTGCGCCGCCGATCCACTTCTGGCTCGAGAGGCGCGGTCGGACGCACGATATCTCCGACGCCATCGCGGTCTATCGCGAGCTGGGCATCTCGGCTTTCCAAGCCCGACTCGGAGAGCTCGCTCAAGACGACCGTCGCGCGCTCCTCGAGATCGCCTCGAAGCCCGAGGGCGCCGGTGCCCGCCGATCCGTCGTCCGAAACGACGCCGTCCTGCTGCTCTTCGAGCCCAAGGCACCGGTCTTGATCGACCCGCGCCACCTGGAGGGGCTCATCTTCGACGGCTCGGGGACCGAGATCCCAGGCGCCGAGAACCGCCTCATCTTCCGCCTCGGCCGCTCAGAGACTCCCGTCCTCGTCAGGAGCGCAGCGCAAGAGACGGGCGGCACGCTGACGATTCCCGTGGCCGGCGTGTCACGACTTCCCGCGCGGCTCTCATCCGATCCGCCGCGCGGGGCGACCATTTTCGACGAGCGGACGGGGCGCGAGATCGGGCGCGTGAAGTGAGTAACGAGGAGGATTCGGTCGGAAGCGAGACGATGACAGGCCGCGCGAGGGCCGCTAGAACTTGTAAACGAATGCCGCGATGAGCGCCGTGTCGGTTTTCTTCAGCGTCGATCTTCCAGAGGAAGCCCTGCGACACCGAGAACGCGCCGCTGCTCATCGAGTCGTATCCGCGGTCCTTCTCGCAGGCGCCGCCGACCGAGACGTCGGCGCTCAGCTCGAGGTTCTTCTGCTTCACGACGTAATACCCGCCGCCGGCCATCGGCGTGAAGAGGTACACGACGAACACGCCGTGCGTCTTCGGGTCGTAGACGAGGTTGAAGGCGAAGTTGAATGCGCTCGTGTCCGTGTTGCCGCTCGTGATCAAGAGTCCCGCGCTCAGCGAGCCCTGTAGCGGCGGGGGAGGCGGCTCGGGGCAAGGGGCACGGGCAGACGCACGGCGGCGGCGCGACGGCCTCCTGTGCGAGGGCGGGCGCGGCCGCGAGAAGGACGAAGAGCGCGCGGCGGAAGAGCTTCTTGAAAGTCATCGGGCCTTGAACCTCCGCAGAAGAGTGCTCTTCGCTGGAATCGTGACTATTTCTTGAGAAGGTCCCGAATCTCGGTGAGGAGCTGCTGATCTTTCGTGGGTTCGGCCGGGGCAGGGGCGGGAGCTTCTCCCCTGAGGTGGTTCGTCTGCTTCACAACGAGGAAGATCACGAGGCCCACGATCAGGAAGTCTATGACGGTGTTGAAAAAGATGCCGTAATTGACGGTCGGGAGGCCGGCTGCCTTTGCCGCCGCGAGAGTCTCGGCCGGTTTTCCGGAGAGATTGATGAACAGGTCGGAGAAATCGACTTTTCCCAGCAGCAGGCCGACAGGCGGCATGAGGACGTCGTTCGTGAACGACGACACGATCTTTCCGAACGCGGCGCCGATGATGACGCCGACGGCGAGATCGAGAACGTTGCCCTTGCTGATGAATTCCTTGAATTCCTTGAGCATGAGTGCTCCTGTCATGGAACCGGAATGGTTCGCCGGATCGGTCGCAAGATATACGAGGGGCGTATGAACGCAAGTGCGGTGCCGGTTGGCGCGTAAGGTCCGGCGCGACGCGGGTGCGAACGCAGCTCCGCGGCCCGCGGTGAACGGGTGAGCGCGCGCGCGTACACGCTCGTCTACGACGGAGACTGCCGGTTCTGTGTCCGGTCGGCGAACCTCGTCGCCTCGTGGGACCGGGAAGGTGCGGTCGAGCTCGTCCCGCTTCAGCGCGGCGGCCTCGGCGAGCGCTTCCCGTGGATCCCGGAAGACGCGTACCACGAGGCCATGCAGCTCATCGGCCCCGGCAACGAGACCTGGAGCGGCGCCGCCGCGGCCGAGCGCCTCGTGAAAATCCTTCCGGGAGGGGGCCCGCTGGGATGCCTTTTCGCGCTGCCCTTCGCGCGGCCGGTCGCCGATCGCGTCTACCGCCTCGTCGCGCGCAACCGGTTCCGGCTCGGCTGCGGCGCGCACTGCGCGCGGCCGGGCCGGAAAGGATGATTCCTCACTCCGGGAGGATGATGCCGCCGATCCCGTTGTTCGTGGACGCGGACCCGAGTCTCGCGACGCTCGGGCTCGACGTCGACGACGACCTCGCGCTCCTGTTCCTCCTCTGCTCGCCCGAGGTGGAGCTTCTCGGCGTGACGACCGTGTTCGGAAATTCCCTCGGCGCGCTCGCCGTCATGGGAGGCCGCGCTCGAAGCGGCCTTTCGGACTTCAACGTCTGCAAGGACCCTGCCGCGGCGTCAAGCGCTCTCGCGCTCTCCTGCCCGAAGACGCTCGTGACGTTCGACCTCGGATTCGCGGTCGCGATCACGCCCGAGGCGGAGCGTTTCCGGGCGCTCTTCCTCTCCCGCGTCTCGGCGCCGCGGGCAGCCGCCGGCTGAGGGCTCAGGCGGGCCGGGGCTTGCGCGCGCGGGAAAAGTCGACGACGCCGGCGAGCGGTGAGCGCGCGTTGCGCCGGCTGCCGAAGAACGACGTTGACTCGCGCCGGATGAGAAGCGTTACGGCTGCGGCGAGGATCCAGGGCACGAGCATGAACAGGCCGACGAGCGGCCAGATGCTCGGATCCTTCGGCGACGACGATCCCGCGCACGAGGGACACGCCGCGGCCCCGCGCGCGAGGAGCACGGCAGCGGCAAAGAGCGCGGCGCGGATCGCCGTCCTCATGCGGGCCATCATTGATGGACCCACGGAAGCGGCACGCCCCGGAGGAGGTTGCTCGCGTCGAGCAGGAGGAAAACCGCGTAAGAGCCTGCGAGCGGCAGCGGCAGGAACGCGAGCCAGAGCAGGGAGCGCTTCTCGTACTTCAGGTGCATGTAGTAGAGCCCGACGAACGAGGCCTTCGACAGCGCGAGGGAGACCATGACGGCGGAAATGACCCGCTTGTCGATCTTCAGGTACGAGAATCCGACCTCGAGGACCGTCAGGACGAGGAGCACCCAGAAGATGCGGAAGTAGTCTCGCCGGTGGTCGGCGTGCGGCGCGTAATCGGTGATGGCGTGTTCGGTCATGCGGCCCTCCTCACGGGATGAGGTACACGAGCGTGAAGACGAGGATCCAGATGAGGTCGACGAAGTGCCAAAAGAGCCCCGTGATCTCGACGAAGTTCGCGCCGTTCTCGAGGTGCCTCCCGCGCGACACGCCGAACGCGGTGATCAGCAAATAGCAGACGCCTGTGAAGACGTGGCCGCCGTGGAAGCTCGTGATGACGTAGAAGGTGGCGGGGAAGTTGCCGGAGGGCAGCGTGAAGCCCTCGTGGATGAGGTGCCGGTACTCGTAGACCTGGCCGCACAGGAAGAAGACGCCGCCTCCGGCGGTCGCGACGAGCCATTTCACGGCCTCGCGGCGGTCTCCCTTCTTCGCGGCGTCGAGCCCGAGGACCATCGTCAGGGAGCTGACGATGAGGACGAACGTCATGAAGGCGGTGAACGGGATGCCGAGGACGGTCGTGGGCGCGGGCCATTCCTTGTTGCCCGCGCGCAGGATCCCGTACGCGAGGAGGAGTCCGCCGAACGTCATCGCGTCGGTGACGAGGAAGATCCACATCCCGACCTTGCCCGTGGTCGCGGTGCCGAAAGTGGGTTCCGTGAGGGGGGCCGGAGCCGGGGCGTATGCGGCCTCAGGACGAGCGTTCATTCACAGTCCTTCCATGTTCACGAGGAGTCCGGTGTCGCGCATCAGATGGTCGATCTCGTCGGGGGACGGCGCCGCGAGACGTCGCACGCGGCCGCGCGCGTCGACGAGGAGGAGGCGGCCGGTGAGCGTGCCGCCCTCCGGTGCGTGAAGCGCCTTCAAGGTCGCTGCCTCGAGGGGCCTGACGTCGCCGCCCGCAAGCGTCCAGCGCCACGCGCCGGCCCCGGCGCCCTTCGCGAGGGCGGCGAGGGTCGGACCTCCGGTCGGCGGCGACGAATCTGACGAAAACGACGACATATCGACGAAGCTGATGAGGTGAACCGCTTCGCCCGTGTTGCGCACGCGCCGCTGGAGCTTCGCGAGGGGCGAGCCGCCCTCGACGAGGGCGGCCGCCGTCGTGAACTCGGCGACGACGAGATGACCGCGGAGATCGGCCTCGCCGACGGAGTTGCCCGCCTGGTCCACGAGGGAGAACGCCGGGAACGAGCCGAGCACGGGCGGCGCGGGCGGCAGCGCCCGGCGGACCGAGCGCACGAGCGGCAGCGTAAACGCGGCCGCCACGAACAGCGCCCAGAACCAGCGGCTCCCCGTGAGGCGGGCCGCGATGCGCTGGGGGAAAGATGAGAAAGAGAAAGATTTCGGATCGATCATTCTGCCCGTATTACCTTCTAAGAAAATCTTCTTCCTAATTCGCTTTGGTGTCGTCGTGCGACGGGACGGCGAGGGTTTGGGCGAGCTTTTCCCGCCGCGCGTCGGCCTCGGGTGTGCCCTTGATCCGGATGAGGGAGCGCACGTAGTACGACAGCGCCCAGATGTCGTCGTCGGGAAGCGCGCCCTTCCACGTGGGCATGGCCGTACCGCCGATGCCGGAGGCGATCGTGCGGTAGATGTCCTCGAGCGTCTCGCCCGAGCGGACGTGATCGCGCGTGAAGTCCGGCGGCATGAGCTTGTAGCCGTAGTCGCTGTCCTTCAACTCGGCGTGATACGCATCCGGGCGGAGGACTGCTTCGCGTTTGGACAGCTCTATGCTCGCGGCGGTGATCGTCTCCTTCGTCTCGTACGCCGGATGGCATGACAGGCACTGCGCCATCCCGTGGTAGACCTTCATGCCGCGCGTGACCGCTTCGGCCTCGCGTTCGGCTCCCCAGGGATCCGGCTCCGGAACGATCGGCTCGCCGGGCGTCTTGTCCGCCCATTTCGGCGAGAGCGTCTTGAGGTACTGGATGATGTCCATGATGTCCCGCCCGGAGACGTCGTTCCACGGGAGCATGGCGCTGCCGTGGAGTCCCTTCTGCACGATGCGTAGGAGGTCCTCGTCGTTCGGGAGCCGGCCGCTCGCCACGGCCGCGAACTTGAACTGGCCCTGCGTGAAATTGCGCGGCGGGGGGCGAAGGCCGATCGACGCCGGTCCCTTTCCATCCCCTTTGATCCCGTGGCAAGCGGAGCAGTACGTCACGAAGAGGTGCTCGCCGCTGTTCAGCCGGCGCGCCGAGACCTTCTTGCCCCCGAGCGTCATCGACTTCGTGAACGTCTTGCCGGGACCTGCGCACCCGGAGAGGAGCACGGTTCCGAGCGCGGCGGAAATGAGCGCGTGCCGCACGCGTCCGGCTTTCGGAGAGATCTTCAGCACGTGAACCACCTTCAAACGAGATAGACCGCGACGAACATGACGACCCAGACGGCGTCGACGAAGTGCCAGAACATGGCCGAGAGGCGCACCGCGCTCGCGCGGCCCGAAGTGTAAGTCCCGGAAAACGCGCCCGGCAGGAGGACGGCCAGCGCCACGAGGCCCGCGAGAACATGTAGCGCGTGGAAGACCGTGAGTCCGTAGAAGATCGACCCGTATGTCCCCGTGTCGATCCGGAATCCGGAGCGCCACAGCGGAACCCAGACAGCGAGCTGCAAGGCGAGGAAGAGGCTTCCGAGCGCGAGAGTCCCGAGGAGCGCGCGCCGGAGCGCTCCCCGCTTCGCTTCCGCCTCGGGGCGACTGCCGAAGTGGAGGAGAATGCTCGATCCAAGGAGAACGAGCGTGTTCAGAGCGGGCAGCGCCTTCGGAAGAGGCGCAAGGCCGTCTGGAGGCCACGCGGAGGCACGCAACCGCAGGACGGCGTACGCGAAAAAGAGCGCGACGAAGAGCATCGTCCACGAGGCGAGCGCCATCACCATTCCGACGAACGAGGTTCGCCGGGACTCTTCGGGCACCGGAAAGCGAGTGACAGCCATCGCTGTGCTCATCAGTTGCCGACAGCACCCAAAGCGACGGGCTCGTCGCCGATCGGCTCGTCCTGCGCGAGCCAGTCCTTGCCGGTCACGGCCGGGTTGTTGAACTCATGCGGGCCGTGGAGGACCACGGGAATCTCGTCGTAGTTGTGGTGCGGTGGCGGCGACGGGATCGTCCACTCGAGCGTGCCGACCTCCCACGGGTTCTCGGCGGCCTTCTTCCCGGAGATGAGGCTCGAAAGGAAATTGCCGACGAAGAGGAACTGGGAGGCGCCGAGGAGAAGCGCCGCGCGCGTGATCCACACGTTGATCGGGTGGAGGTGCTTGAGGAACTCGTAGGCCTCGTAGTTGTAGAGCCGGCGCTGCATGCCGGCATAGCCCACGACGAGCATCCCGCAGAAGACGATCGTGATCGGGATGATCGTCAGCCAGAAGTGCCACTTGCCGAGCGTCTCGTTCATCATTTTGCCGAACATCTTCGGGAACCAGAAGTAGATCGCCGCGAAGGCGCCGAGCAGCACCGAGGCCGCCATCGTGAGGTGGAAGTGCCCGATCACGAAGTACGAGTCGTGAAGGTAGATGTCCGAGGAGATCGCGCCGAGGTGGAGGCCCGTGAGGCCGCCGAGGCCGAACACGAACACGACGCCGAGCGAGAAGAGCATGGGCGTCGCGAAGCGAATCGAGCCCCGCCACATCGTCCCGAGCCAGTTCAGGAAGAACACGGCCGAGGGGATCGAGATGAGCATCGTGAGCGTCATGAAACCCTGCGAGAGGAGCGGGCTCATGCCGACGACGAACATGTGGTGCCCGTAGACGACCATCGAGAGGAGCGTGATGACGCTCATCGAGAGCGCCGTCGCCTTGTAGCCGAACGCGGGCTTGCGTGAGAAGAACGACAGGAGATCGGACACGATGCCCCATGCGGGCAGGATGAGGATGTAGACCTCCGGGTGGCCGAAGATCCAGAAGAGGTGCTGGTAGAGCACTGGATCGCCGCCGCCCTTCGTGATCGAAGCGCCGGCAAGGAAGAAGTGGCTTCCGAAGACGCGGTCGAGGAAGAGCAGGAGGACGCCCGCCGCGAGGACCGGCACGAAGAGGGCGTTCAGGATGGCCGTGAGCCAGATGCCCCACACCGAGAGCGGCATTTGGAAGTAGCCCATGCCGGGGGCCCTGAGACGCACGACCGTCGTGATGTAGTTGACGGCGCCCATGATCGAGGCGCTTCCGGTGAGGAAGATGCCGAGGATCCAGAGCGTCTGGCCGTGGCCGGGGGAGCCCACGAGCGTCGAGAGCGTCGGGTACGACTGCCAGCCTCCCGCCGCGGGGCCCATCGGGACGAAGAACGAGACGATCATGCAGAGGCCCGCGAGGACGTTCGTCCAGAACGACATCAGGTTCAGCGTGGGGAACGCCATGTCCCGCGCGCCGATCATGAGGGGGATCAGGAGGTTCCCGAACGCGCCGATGAGAATCGGCGTGATCGCGAAGAAGATCATGAGAGTCCCGTGCATCGTGAAGAACGCCGCGTAGGACTGCGGAGGCATCACGCCGCCGCTCTGCGGCCACAGGAGCTGCCCGAGCACGGGAAACGCGGTGCCGGGAAAGGCGATTTGCCAGCGGATCATCATCGCCATGACACCGCCCATCACGAGGAAGAAGAGGCCGTACCACAGGAACTGCTTAGCGATGACCTTGTGATCCTTCGAGAAGACGTACCTCGACAGGAACGAGGTCGGCTCCGGGTGGATGTGCTGCTCCGCGTGAAACTCGGGCCCGACGTGGAGGTGCCGGACGGGAACCGGTTTGCTCATCGTTGCGTCGCCCATCTCTACTGCACCCACTCCCACCCCCACAGCTGCTCCCGATCAGCCGGGTCGAACCGGCGCTTCGCGTCGCCCTCGGCTTCCTTCATCCAGCGCTCGAAATCGGCCTCGGGCTCGACGATGAGGTCGCCCTTCATCTTGTAGTGGGCCCACCCGCACATCTGCGAACACGCGATCTCGAAGTTGCCCGGCTGAAGCGCCTGGAACCATGTGCGCGTCACGTAGCCCGGGTTCGCGTCTTGCTTCAGGCGGAAGTTCGGAATGTAGAAGCTGTGGATCACGTCCTTCGCCTTCAGGTTCAGCATGACCGGCCGTCCCACGGGCACCCGCATCTCGTTCAGGGTGACGACGTCGTCCGCCGTGTTGAAGACTCCGTCGGGCCCCGCGTAGCGGATGTTCCATGCCCACTGCTGGGGCATCACTTCGATCCTGACCGTGTCGGGCGACACGGGCCAGTTGTAGGTGTACTCCTTGACGTCCGCCTGTGACACCCTCACGAGGTTCATGTCGATCGTCACGAAGACGAGGGCGGCGAGGATGCCCGTGACGGCGAAGCTTTTCCGGTCGGTCCCATGGGTGTACAGCGCCTTGACGCCCGGCCGCGCCCGGTACTTCCAGGACGAGTAGACGAGCGCGAACGTGACGAGCGCGAACGCGATGACGCATAGGAGCGTCGTGTACCAGAACAGAGCTTCCGCCCGCCAGCCGTCCCGCGAGACGTCGACGGTCGTCAGCCAGGAAAAAGGCCATTGGTGCATTTCGTCTCCCGCTGGGCGGTTACTATAAGGCAACAGAGTCTCAGTTCAACCCGCTCGTGAACGTCCGCGTCTCGTTCTAGAATCCGGACAGAGTCTCAGTTCAAATAAGGAGGCGAACCCATGGGCGACGAAACCTCCCACAAGGGCCACAAGGCGGTGCTGATCTTTCTTCTCGCGCTCTGCGCCTACGCGACGCTGCCCGTCTTCGGCGTCGGCTTCTACCGGAACGGCTCGGGCCAGCTGTTCTTCCAGCTCTGGTATCTGATCGGCTTCATGGTCATCGCCTTTTTCCTGATGCACGAGCTCATCACGCCGCTGCCGCCGAGGGATACGAACGAAGGGGTGCGTTAGTCGAACCGGACACTGACGAGCTTCGACACTCCCGGCTCTTCCTGCGTGACGCCGTAGAGGGCTTGCGCGGTCTCCATCGTCCTCTTGTTGTGCGTAATGAGAACGAACTGCGTCTCCTCGGAAAGCTCCACGAGGAGCGACGTGAAGCGGTCGATGTTCGCCTCGTCGAGCGAGGCGTCGACCTCGTCGAGGATGCAGAACGGCGAGGGCTTGTACTTGAAGATCGCGACGAGAAGCGCGACGGCCGTGAGAGCCTTCTCGCCGCCCGAGAGGAGGCCGATCGTCTGGTTCCGCTTGCCGGGAGGCTGCGCCATGATCTCGAGTCCCGAGTCGAGCGGATCGTTCTCGTCGAGAAGGTGCATCGAGGCCGAGCCGCCGTGGAAGAGACGCTGGAAGACCTGGCCGAAGTTGAAATTGACGGCGGCGAAGGCTTCCTGAAAGCGCTCCGACGACGTCAGGTTGATCGTCTTGATCGTCTCGAGAATCTGGGCGAGCGACGCCTCGAGGTCGGCCTTCTGGCCGGACAGCTCCGCGAGGCGCTTGCTTTCGGCTTCGTATTCCTCGAGCGCCGCGTGATTGACGGGGCCGAGGCGCTCGAGCGCGAGGGAGCGGGTCGTGACGTCCTCGGAGAGAGAGGCCTCGAGGGCCCCCTCGGCCATCCCCGCCTCGGCCTCGCTGCGCTCCACGGCCGGAAGCTCGCCCGGCAAGCAGCCGAACTCGTTCCGGCACTGCTCGAGGAGGTGATCCTGGTCGGCCTTGTGCCGTTCGAGGGCGAGCTCAGCCTCGAAGCGCGTCCGCCGGGCGGCGTCGAGCGCCTCGCGCGAGGCCGCCGCCTGCGCCTCGGTGGCCGCGCGCGCTTCACGGCGCGACGTGGCCGCCCCGTCGATTTCCGCGCGACGCCGGTCGGCCTCGGCGGCGGCGATCGCGGCTGCCGCCTGCGCCTTCCGGGCGGTCTCTCCGGCGGCGAGACTCTGCGCGTGTCGGTTCGAGAGCTCGATGATCGCGTCGGCGAGGTCGGCGACACGCCGGGCCGCGTCGCGGGCGCGCTCCTCTGCCGCCGCGGAGGCGGAGGCCAGGGAACGGGACCGCTCGACGAGAACATCCCGTGCGTTGCGTGCGGCGGCGTCGGCTTCGGCGGCCTCGAGGCGCGCGAAGCGTGCCGCGTCGAGCGCCGTTTCGAGCTCCGCGAGCGTGCGTTCCACGGTCGCCATCTCGGACTGCCGCTGCGCGGCGAGGCGGACCGCCTCGCCGCGGCTCTCAGCGGCTCTTGCAAGGTCCTGGCGAAGCGCGCTGTCCTCGTCGGCGAGGACGCGCAGCTCCTGTGCCGCGCGCATTTCCTCCGTCCGCGCGGCCGCACTCTTGGTCTCGGCCTCCGAGTGGGCGCGCTCGGCGGCGCGGCTCGCGGCGAGCGCGGCATCGAGGGTCGCCACGAAGGCGCCTGCCTGTTCGGAAAGGCTCGCAATCTCCGCATCCGAGGCGGAAAGTCTCGCCGAAAGCGATTCGCGTTCCGCCGCGAGAGCCTTGAGATCGCGCCGGACCGTGAAGAGGCCCTCGCTCGGCACCTCGGTCCCGGCGGCTTCGACGACTGCACCGCGCACGACGACGCCGTCCTTCGTCACGAGCGTCCGCTCAGGATGCAACGCCGCGAGCGCGAGCGCGTCGTCCACGTTCGCCACGACGACGGCATCGGGGAGCGAGGATACGGGCGCGGCCGCGGACTTCGCCGCGAGGAGCTCGCGCGCGATCCCGAGGACGCGCGGGTCCTTCGGCTTCAGGGGAAATGGCGTCTCCGGAAGCGGGTGCACGAAACGCGCCGCCCCGAGCTTCTTTTCGCGCACGGAGGCGAGGGCCGCGTCGAGCGCGGCACGGCCTTCGAGCACGGGTGCCTCGAGGGCGGAGCCGAGAGCGGCGTCCAGGGCCTTCTCGAAACCAGCCGCCGCGTCGAAGTGGTCCGCGAGGACCCCCCGCGGCGAGATGCCTGCGGCTTCGAGCGCGCGGCGAGCGGACTCGCCTCCGGCTTCGCGCGCGGCGAGCGTCGTCTCGAGCGCGGCGGCACGGACATCGACGGCATGGAGCGCGGCGACGTGGGCTTCGCGCGCGGCCTTGAGCGTCGCAAGACGGTCCTCGGCGGCACGGCGGCCGTGGCCGGCTTCCTCGAGATGCCGACGCGCCGCGTCGAGACCAAAAGACGCCGCGGCGAGGAGAGCACCCGCCTCGGCGGAGGCCCTCCTTCGCTCGTCCACGAGCGCCGCGGCGCGCGTCTGCCGCTCCTCGAGCTTCGCGAGCGCGAAACCCAGGCGGTCGACGAGCAGGGCGGCCTCGCGCTCGCGGTTCGTGGCTTCTGCCGTGCGTCCCCCCGCCGAGAGAAGATCGCGCCGCGAGCCCTCGCGGCGCCCCGTCACGTCGGCCTCGCGGGCGGACACCTCGGCGAGAGCCTGCGCTGCGGCCGCCGCCGCGGTCGCGGCCGCAGCGAGCGCGGCCTCGGCTTCCTCGCGGGCCTTCACCGTGCGCCCCGCCTCCTCGACGAACCGGCCGTGATCGGATTCCGATTCTTTGCGTTGTGCTTCGAGCAGCTCCTGGCGCGCGACGGCCTCCTCGGCTTCGCGCGAGGCCGCCGCGACGGCGGCCTCGGCGGCGAGAAGCGTCTCCCTTGAGTGCGCGAGGGCGTCGCCCGCTTCACGGACGGAGCGCTCGTCCTCATCGGCAAGACGGCGGGCCTCTGTGAGGCCCGCCTCGACGCGAGAAAGCTCCACGAGGGCCGCGGCCTCGGCGTCCGTTGCGGACGCGAGGGCTGCCTCGCCCCCGGCGAAGCCGGACTGAAGGCGGTCGGCGCGCAGTCGCGCGAGCATTTGCTTCCGCCCGAAGAGTTGGTCGGCCTGCTCCTTCCAGCGCGCGGCGCGCGAGGCCTGCCGCTTCAGCGAGGCGCACGTGCGGTCGATCTCCGAGACGATGTCCGTCAGACGCAGGAGGTTCCCGCGCGTCTCTTCGAGCTTCACCTCGGCTTGGCGTTTGCGAATTTTGTATTTCGAAACGCCCGCCGCCTCCTCGATGAGCCGGCGGCGGTCCTGCGGCTTGGTCGAGAGGATCAGGTCGATCTTCTGCTGCTCGATGATCGAGTAGGCACGCACGCCGAGGCCCGTGCCGGTCAGAATCTCCTGCACGTCCTTGAGGCGCGATTTCTTCCCGTTCAGAATGTAGTCACTCTCGCCGTCGCGCATGACACGCCGCGTGATGACGACCTCGCCGCCCGTCTCGGCCCACTGGTCGCCGCCGCGCGACTCGAGCGTGAGTGCGACCTCCGCCATCCCGAGAGGGCGGCGGCGCGCGGCCCCGTTGAAGATCACGTCCTCCATCGTCGTGCCGCGCAGGCTCTTCGCCGACTGCTCGCCCAGAACCCACTGCACCGCGTCGCAGATGTTCGACTTGCCCGAGCCGTTTGGGCCGACGATCGCGGTGATGCGCGACGGAAGCGTGACCGACGTGCGGTCCACGAACGACTTGAAGCCCTGGATTTCGAGTTTTTTCAGTCGGAACATGAACGCCTTTTCGCGAGGGTCGCGCAGCTTTTTTCGGGCCGCAACCTACCACGTGCCTCCGGCGCCTACCACTACATTTTGAGGTGTCGCCGGCCCGAGGACTCCACCGGCTGGGGTTTCGCGGCCTGTCGCGGCGCTGCATCGAGGGCCGACAGGAGGCCCGAGCGGGAGCTCACGCCGAGCTTGGAGAAGACGTGCTTGAGGTGGTCCTTGACGGTCCATTCCGTAATGAAGAGGCGGCGCGCGATCTCCGCGTTGCGCAGGCCCTCGAGCACGGCGCCCACGACGTCGGCCTCGCGGCCGGAGACGCCGCGCGTCGCGAGTCTCTCGCGCACGTCTTCGAGGGAAAGCGCCGACTGGACCTTCAGCGTGAGAACGGCGACGTCGTCCTCCTCCTCGTCGGCGAAGCGCGCAACCGAGGCCTCGAGCGCCCGGCCGTCGGCGAGGACGGCGCACCACTTTTCGCCCGTGGCGGCGCCCGCCCCAAGGCGCGCGATCCAGGTCGCGAGCGAGGTCTCGCGGCCGTCTCTCGGGACGACGACGAGCGGGCTGCGGGCCGAGAGGAGCGCCGCGGCGGCGCGGTTCGCGTAGAGCACGGAGCCCGACGGCCGGACGAGAAGGATCGGCGTGGACGCCGCCTCGGCCGCGCTCTCCAGCCGGCGCCGGGCCGCCGCGTGGATCTCGGCGGCCGCCGCGCTCTCGAGGAGCTGGGCGAGAAGCGGCCGGAAGACCTCGAAGCGTAGGACCTCCGGCTCCGTCCACGGCCTCCGGGGCCCGCGGAGCAGCGTGAGCGCCCCTCGAAGGAGGCCCGTCAGGTGGAACTCCACGGCCAGGGACTCCGCCGGCGTGGAGTGCCGCCTCGCCGGGCGCACGGTGCCTGCGGTAAACACGCGACTGCGCAAGGCTCGCCAGCGAAAGCGCTGGCCGGAAGGCTCGAAGAGATACTCCATCTCGACCGAATCCGGGTCGAGGACCGAGCGCACGGTGCCGACGATGCGCGTCAGCGTCGTGGCGTGACGCCCCCGGAAAGGCGGTCCGTCGAGCGGGGATACCGGCATGCGTGGCGCTCAGCCCTCGCGACGATTCTATGCGCCCCCCGAATCGACGGTTCCGATCGTTCAATTTGTGATGACGCCAGTGAGGACAATTCCCCGGGGCCCGTGATAGGCTCTTGTCTGTACAGGAGACTGTATCCCACCGGCGGAGGATCCGTTTCATGTTGAGCTTTGAAGTCCGCAAGGCGGGCGGCGAATCGGAAGTTCGCAAGGTCCATCGGGATGTCATCCACATCGGCGCATCGACGGGAAATGACCTCGTTGTGCGCGCTCGCGGCGTGCTCGGCCGGCACGCTCGGATCTCGGTGGCGGGGGAGGAGCTTCGCCTCGAGGTTCTCGGGAGCGCGCCCGGCTTCGACGTCACCCTGAACGGCTCCATCGTGAAATCCGCCCCCCTCGCTGCGGGGGACCGGATCGCCATCGGCGAAGCCACGATCACGCTCCTGAACGGCCCGGCCCCGAATCCCAATCGCCTCGCCGCTCCCCCGCCGCGCGGGCGCGACGCCCGCTCGCTCGCCGCGGCTGCGCTCGCGCCCGCGGCGCCCGCTCCGGCTCTGGAAACCGCGCCCGCAGTCGCGGCGCGGCCTGTCGCGGTTCCGGCCACGCGCTTCGCGGCGGCCCCTGCCGAGGCGCCACGCCGCGCGGTGGAGCGGCCGTCGGGAGACCCCTGGCCCGGTTTCTTCGAGCGACTTCACCGGCCGGTGCCTTTCGAGGAGCTGCTGCAAGAAGTCGTGGCCTACGTCGCGTCCGCGACGCCCGTGCACAGCCTCGCATTCGTCTCCCTTTTTTCACCGAATGAAGGCGAGGCGATCGCAGCGCTCTGGAAGGGAACGCTTCCGCGCCTCTCGGACCTGACTCTCGCGGAAGCGCGCGAGAAGACTTCTTCCTGGGAGGTCTTCGAGTCGGGCATGCGCCTGCGTGTCTTCCCGGTGCCGCGGCCGGGGGGCGACACCGTCGGCCTTTTGCTCGTGCCGGTCGAGACGGTCTCCGATCCCGCGCTCCTCGACTTCGTCGCACACGCGGCGTCCGCCGTCGGCTTCGTGCACGGCGAGCGGAACGAGGCCGTCTTCGGCGAGCGTAGCTCATCGTCGGCGCCCGTTCCCTCCGCAGTCCCGCTGGAGGATCCGCTCGCGCACCTCGTCGGCGGGTCCCTGCCGCTGTCGAATCTCAAGGCCTCGCTGTCGCGTCTGGCGTCGGCACGTGCGCCGATCCTTCTCGTGGGAGACGTCGGCAGCGGAAAGACGATCGTGGCCGAGACGCTCCACGCTCTCTCGCCGCGGCGGGGGCGCCCACTCGTGCGCGTCGCGGCCACGGCCGCCAGCCCTCAGGCGCTCGAGGAGGACCTGCTCGGCGTGCCCGCAACGGGCGACCGCCGGCGCCGGGTGGGCCGGCTTTTCGAAGCTGACGGTGGCACGCTTCTCGTCGAGGAAGTGGGCGACCTGCCTGGACCCACGCAGGCGCTCTTGTTTCGTCTCCTCGAGGCTCGCGAGGTGACGGCGCCGGGCGGACGAACCGTGCCGGTCGACGTACGCGTCATCGGCACGAGCTCCCGGACCCTCACGCGCGCCGTCGAGGACGGTGCGTTTCGGGACGACCTTTACTTCCGCCTTTCGGCGCTCACGCTGCGGCTGCCGCCGCTGAAGGATCGCAAGGAAGACATTCCGGCCCTGCTCGACGCGCTCGCGGCGCGCCACGGTGGACCGGCCGCGGAGCAGTTCGACGTGGAGGCGATGAACGCGCTCCTCAACTACCAGTACCCCGGNNCTCGCGGACCTCGACCAGAAGTTCTCCGGCGAGCACGTCGAGCTCGCGCTCAAGGAGAGCGACGACCTCAAGGAGATCGTCGAGAAGGTCGAGCGCCAGGTCATCGAGCGCGTCATGCGCAAGGTGCGCGGAAACCAGTCGCTCGGAGCGCGGCTCCTGAACATCTCGCGGGGCAGCCTCATCGCGAAGATGAAGGAGTACGACATCAAGGACTTTCGGTACCTCAAGCGCGGGGAATGATCCCGGGCGGCCGGGTCGCTAGACTGACGGCGTGTCCGACCTCGATACCCGTGCCTTCCGACGTTCGCTGACCCTCGTTCTCGGGGTTCTCGGCGTTCTGACGGCGGGCGCCGTCGTGCTCTTCGGGCACCTCCTCTTCAAATCGCTCTCCAAGGACGTCGTCAACGACGCGGTTCTCCATACGAAGCTGGACGCCGAGCGGCTCGCGCGCGGCATCGCCGAGCGCTCGTCGGGGGACCCGTTCGTCCTGAAGCTCAAGCAGACGGAGATCGACCGGCTCGTCTCGACGGGGCTTTCGGAACGCCAGATCCTCACGGAGATCGAGGTCCTCGACAACACGAAGAAAGAGGTCCTCTACGCGTATCGCGGCACGCTCACGGTGCCCGATCGCAAGGCGCAGGCGGGCGCCGAAGGGCCGAAGGTCTTCGACGTGAAACCGGACGAGCCGGGGACCACCTCGCGCAGCTACACCCTGGAGGCGCCCGAGACTGATCCGTACGACATGGAGGTGCCCGTCGGCGACTTCGCCGTGCTGCGTTTTGGCATCTCGCGGCGCGTTCTGGTCGAGCGCGTCGAGAAGCTGCGGCGAGAGCTCTACCTCAAGACGTTCGCCGCCGCCGTCGTGTCGCTGCTCGGAATCCTCGCGGCATCCGCCGCCGTGATCCTGCTCTACCGCCGGACGAGGCGCGTGGAGGCCGCGCGCCTCGAAGCCGAGCGGCGCGCCGAGCTGGGCGAGGTGGCCGCGGGCCTCGCACACGAGATTCGGAATCCGTTGAATGCCATGGGCCTCAATCTCGAACTCCTCGAAGAGCGGCTCGTGCATGGGGGCCCGGCTGCGGGCGCAGACCCCCCCGCGGCCTCGGCCGCGGATCTCGCGCAAGCGGCGCGCTTCGAGACGAGCCGTCTCGCGCGCCTCCTCACGGACTTTCTCTCGTACGCGCGCCCGTCGCCGCTCAGCCCCGTTCCCGCAGACTTGAACGAAGCTGCGAGCGAGGCGGTCGCATTCCTCCAGCCCGAGGCCGGAAGCCGGAACATTCGGCTCACGTTCTCGCCCCACCCGGGGGGCGCGCCCGCGCGTCTCGACCCCGCGCGCGTGCGCCAGGTCGTGCTGAACCTCGTCGGCAACGCGCTCGACGCCGTGGAGGCCGAGGGGGCTGAGGCGCGGGAGGTGGAGGCGCGCGTCGAGGACGCGGGGAGCTTCTGGCGCCTCACGGTCGCGGACCGTGGCCCCGGCGTGCCGGCCGCGAAGACGGCCGACCTCTTTCGGCTCTTCGTGTCGACGAAACCCGCAGGCACCGGACTCGGCCTCCCCATCGCGGAGCGCATCGTCCGGGCACACGGCGGGACGCTGACGCTCTCCTCGTCGCCGGGGAAGCCGACGCGGGCCGTGGCGACGTTTCCGAAGGGACGCTGAGGCTCACTGCGGCGGCAGGATCTTCGTCGACACGGGCTCGGCCTCCCCTCGCTGGAAGGCGAGCACGCGCGCGACGAGCGTCTTCACGGGCGCCGGGAGCGTCAGCAGCAGCTCGCCCGCCGGGTTCAGGACCACCTGCTCCGTCGCGCCTGTCGCGAGAAGCGTCCGCTCGGGCAGGCGGCGAATCTCGTAAGTCATCGCGAGCTTCGCGGTCTCGGACGTCGCGAGGACGGCGGTAACCTCCAGCCGGTCGTCCAGCTTCGCCGGCCGTTTGAGATCCATCTCGACCCTCGTGATCGGCACCTTGTAGCCGTGCGCGAGAGCGTCGGCGGGGGTGAGCCCGAACGCCGCGCAGAGCGCGTTGCGCGCCACCTCGAAGTACAGCACGTAGTGGCCGTGCCAGACGACGCCGTACGAGTCCACTTCGGGGAAGCGCACCTCGAAGGAGGTCGTGAACGCGCGCGTCGTCATGGTGTCGTGAGAACCGCCGTGAGGACGTTTCCCCCGGCTCCGAAAGCGTCGAGCAGGATCGCGCCGACTCCGGGATCCGCGCGGAGCTCGGCCGCTGCGAGGGCGAGCTGGATCGCCCCGATGGCCGGGTTCTCGCCAAGGTTGTCCTTTATCGCGATCGTGCGGGGGAGCTTCGCGCCGAAGACGTTCGCGAGGGCGGCGGTCTCGGCGGCGTCCGTGAAAGGAGATCCGTTCCGGGAGAGATGGACGAGACCCACGTCCGAAGGCGTCAGGCCCGCTTGTTTGAGGGCGTCACGCATCGCGGCCGCGAGGACCGCCGGTTCGGCGCGCCGCATCTGGGGCGAGCCGGCCGCGCTGCGCGAGGCGATGCCCGCGACCCGCGCGTCGATCCGCGCCCCCCGCGAACGGGCCGCCGTCTCGTCCTCTACGAGGACCACGGCCGCGCCCTCTCCGAGGACGAAACCGGGACGCCGCTCGGTGCGTGTGGCATGTACGCGCTCGTACGCGCGGTGGTAGACGAGGTTCCACTCGTCGGCCGCCCCCACGAGGAGGGCGTCGGCGCGGCCGTCGGCGAGGAGCATCCGGGCGTAGAAGAGCGCGTTCAGCGTGGCCGGATCCTTCTGGGTGATCGTCACGTTCGGGCCCCTGATTCCGACCTCGATCGCGGCCTGCGAGGCGGGCGCGTTCGCCACCGTGTTCGGGAAGAGGAACGGCGACGCGGCGTCGGGCGATTCGACCGCCATCTGACGCTCGAACTCGGTCAGCGGGCCCGCGCCGGCCGAGCCGGTGCCAAGGAGGATGCCCGTTCGCTCCTCGCGTCCCGCAAGCGTGTAGCCCGCGTCGGCAAGGGCCTGCTTCACCGCGACGACGGCGTACTGGCTGCCGAGGTCGAGACGGCGGGCCTTGCTCTTCGGCAGCTCCGGCTCCGTCGTGAACGCGCCGATGCGGGCGGCCGGGGAGCGGTCGGCAGCCCGCGGCGCGCCGTCCTCTTCGACCGGCGCGATGGCCGAGCGCCCGGCAGCGAGCGCGGCGCGCGTCTCGGCGAGTGTGCGGCCGAGCGCGGTGACGGCGGACTCTCCCGTGACGACGGGCGCCTTCAAGCGGCCCCGAATGCCACGACGGTCGAGTTGCCCCCGAACGCAAACGAGTTCGAAAGCGCAATTTTCACTCGCACCTGACGGGCCACGTTCGGCACGACGTCGAGATCGCACTCGGGGTCCGGCTCCGCCCATCGGATCGTGGGAGGCACGACGCCGGTCTCGATCGTACGCACGGTCGCGACGGCCTCGATGGCACCGGCCGAGCAGAGGCAGTGTCCGAGCATCGATTTGATCGAGGAGACGGGGATCTGCCGCGCGCGACCGCCGAGCGCCCGCTTGATCGCAGCCGTTTCAGAGGAGTCGTTCTGCGGCGTGGCGGTGCCGTGCGCGTTCACGTAATCCACGTCCTCGGGATTCAGGGCGGAAGCCGCGAGGCACGCGGCGATCGTACGCGCGCCCGCCTCGCCGGTGGGTTCGGGCTGGGTCATGTGGTGCGCGTCGGACGTGACGCCATAGCCGAGAAAGCGGGCGCGGACGCGCGCTCCGCGGCGGCGCGCATGCTTCTCATTTTCGAAGACGAGAATGCCCGCGGCCTCGCCGATCGTGAGCCCCTTGCGGCGGCGGTCGAAGGGGCGGCAGGGCTCGGGATCGACCGCGCGCAGCGCGTTGAAGCCCCCGTGGGTGAGCCGCGCGAACGTGTCGGCGCCGCCGGTCACGACGACATCGCAGAAGCCGTGGCGGATGAGGTCCGCGGCGTAGCCGAGCGACGTGCCCGAGGACGAGCACGCGGTCGTGATCGTGGAGCGCGGGCCGAGCAAGCCCCAGCGCTCGGCGATGCGGTCGGTCGTCTGGTCCGGCGGGTGGTTGAGGACCTTCGTGGGGCGCGCGTAGCGCGGCCCCTTCGCGAGGAGGTCGCGGAAGTAGTTCTCGCTGTCGAGGAGGCCGGACACGCCCCCTCCGAGCACGACCCCGACGCGCGAAGGATCCTCGCGCTCGAGGTCGAGGCCCGCGTCGGCGAGCGCCTCGGCCGCCGCCGTGAGGCCGATGATGTCGGTGCGCGAGAGGCGGCGCCGGAGCCTCGGCTCGAAGCCGGAGGGCAGCTCCTTGATTTCGGCCGCGAGGTGCGTGCGGAACTTCGACGCGTCGAAAAGCGTGATGTTCCCGATGCCCGAGCGGCCGGAGACGAGCCCTTCCCAGGTCGACGCGAGGTCGTTCCCGAGAGAAGTCACGGCCCCGAGGCCCGTCACGACGACACCGTCCATTCGCCGGATCTTACTGAGTCGGGCGGGACTTTGGATTCCTGGAACGGGCCATCGAAGCGGCCGCCCGAAGGGCATGAGCTTCTTCGCCGATCCATTGTTAGCATGCGGGCATGCTTGACCGTCGCGCGCTTGCCCTGGCCGTCCTCTGTTTCTCCTTTTCAGCCGTCGCCGGGGAGCCACCGACCGTCGCCGAGGCGGAGGCCTTCCTGAAGAACGCCGAGCAGCGCCTGTTGCAACTCTCCGTGGAAGCGGGGCGGGCCGACTGGGTGAAGCTCAACTTCATCACCGAGGACACCGAACTCCTCGCGGCGAAGGCCGACGAACGCGCGATCAACGCGGGTGTCGAGCTGGCCAAGCAGGCCGTGCGGTTCGACAAGCTGACGCTGCCGGAGGGGCTCGCCCGCAAGATGAAGCTCCTGAAGAATGGGCTCACGCTCGCCACGCCCTCGGATCCGAAGGAAAGCGAGCAGTTGACGCGTATCACCTCCGCGATGGAAGGCATGTACGGCAAGGGCAAGGACTGCCGGCCGGGCCAGGACGGGAAAGAGAAGTGCCGCGACCTCGGGGATCTGTCGAAGATCCTCGCGACGAGCCGGAGCTATGACGAGTTGCTCGACGCCTGGACGGGATGGCACGCCATCTCGCGTCCCATGAGAAAGGATTTCGTCACGTACGTCGCGCTCGCGAACAAGGGCGCCAGGGAGCTGGGCTTTGCCGACACCGGTGCCATGTGGCGCTCGAAATACGACATGCCGCCGGATGCGTTCTCGGAGGAGCTGGACCGCCTCTGGGAGCAGGTGAAGCCGCTCTACCTCTCGCTCCACGCCTACGTGCGAGCGAAGCTGCGCGAAAAATACGGTGACCGCGTTCCCGCGAGCGGGCCTATCCCGGCTCATCTCCTCGGCAACATGTGGGCGCAGGAATGGGGAAACATCTACCCGCTCGTGGCGCCGGCCGGCGCGGATCCCGGGTACGACCTGACGCAGATCCTGAAGAGCCGCAAGACGAACGACCAGCAGATGGTGAAGTACGGCGAAGCGTTTTTCACGTCACTCGGCTTCGCGCCTCTCCCCGAGACGTTCTGGAAGCGGTCTCTCTTCCTGAAGCCCCGGGACCGCGAGGTCGTGTGCCACGCGAGCGCGTGGGACGTGGACGCGGTGAACGACCTGCGCATCAAGATGTGCATCGACGTCACCGCCGAGGACTTCAGCACCATCCATCACGAGCTGGGCCATAACTTCTACCAGCGGGCCTACAACGAACAGCCGTACCTCTTCCGCGAAAGCGCCAACGACGGTTTTCACGAGGCCGTCGGCGACACGATCGCGCTCTCGGTGACGCCCGAATACCTCGTGAAGCTCGGGCTCCTCGAGAAGGCGCCGGACACGTCGAAGGACATCGGCCTGCTGCTCGACAAGGCGCTGGAGAAGATCGCTTTTCTTCCGTTCGGGCTCGTGATCGACCAGTGGCGCTGGAAGGTGTTCTCGGGCCAGATCCCGCCGGAGAAATACAACGAAGCGTGGTGGGAGCTTCGGAAGAGGTACCAGGGCATCGCGCCGCCCGTGGCGCGGAACGAGCAGGATTTCGACCCCGGCGCGAAGTTCCACGTGGCCGGGAACGTTCCCTACATGCGCTACTTTCTGGCGGACATCCTCCAGTTCCAGTTCCACCGCGCGCTGGCCGGGATCGCCGGCTGCAAGGGTCCCCTCAACCGCTGCTCGATCTATGGCAACAAGGAGGCCGGAAGCCGGCTGAACGCGATGCTGTCCATGGGATCAAGCCGCCCGTGGCCCGAGGCCCTCGCCGCTCTGACGGGACAGAGGCAGATGGACGCGACCGCCATCCGCGACTACTTCGCGCCCCTCCAGAAGTGGCTGGACGAGCAGAACAAGGGCAAGCCGGTCGGCTGGTAGCTCGCCCTCGGGTGAGGCCGGGTCTGTATCATTCCGCCCTCGTGACGGACCGCGTCGACTGGCATCGCTACTTCATGAACATCGCCGGAGAGGTGGCGAGCCGGGCCACGTGCCCGCGCAAGCACGTCGGCGCGGTGATCGTGCGCGACAAGCGGCTCCTTTCGACGGGCTACAACGGCTCGCTTCGCGGCCTTCCGCACTGCGACGAGGTGGGCTGCCTCATGGAGGACGGGCACTGCATCGCGACGGTCCACGCCGAGGCGAACGCGATCCTCCAGGCCGCGATGAACGGCGTCCGCATCGAGGGGGGCGAGATCTACACGACGGCTTCGCCCTGCTGGAGCTGCTTCAAGCTCGTCGCGAACGCGGGCCTCGTCGCCGTCTACTTCGGCGAGTTCTACCGCGAGCCGCGTATCCACGAGTACGCCGACCGCGTCGGCATCCGCCTCTTCGACCTGTCGGCCCGAGGGGCCTAGGAACGCTTTCACCAGGTCAGATTGAACCCGCCGAAGAGCGTGCGGCGAGGGAGCGGGACGCCCGGGACCTCCTCGTAACGCACGTTGCCGAGGTTTTCCGCGTCCACGAAGAACTCGAGGATGTGTCCCTGAAAGGCCTGCCACGAAAGGCGTGCCGATACGAGCCAGACGCCGTCGGCGAAACTCGGGCGGGAGAAGCACGAAAGGCGCGAGGTCGCCGAGAGATCGAGAGGCAGGGCGACGCCGGCGGCGACGTCCCATTTCGAGTGGAGGGGGTCGAGCACGTACTTGCCCTGCGCGGCGCCGCCCGCCGCCGCCGAGAGGCTCGCGAGGTCGGCGAACGTATACGCGGCCTGGACGCGGAGCTGCGTCAGAAACGCGGGCCGCCCGCGGGTCCAGTCCGCCGAGGCCTCGACGCCGTCCGTAACGGCCTGCCGCACGTTCTGGGCGTGCCAGGGCTCGTCCGGAGACGAGCGCACGAAGTCGATGAGGTCGGTCGCGCGCCGGTGAAAGTACGCCGCATCGAGCGTGACCGCTTCGACGGCAAGGGCGGCCCCCGCCTCGACGTTCCACGCCGTTTCGGAGCGCAAGTCCGGGTTGCCGACGTTCTGCGGGTCGACGTCGTAGAGCTCCGTGAACGATGGGACGCGAAAGCTCGTGCCGAACGAGGCGCGGAGGGTGAGGCCGCGCAGGATGTTCCAGGCGGCGCCGGCGTACGGCGAAAGCCGGGAACCATAGCTATCGTACGTGTCGGCGCGAAGTCCCGCGCGCAGGCTGCTCGCCGCGGGCGCTGCCGGGTCCCAGGCGCGCGCGAACTCGGCGAAAAGTGCGCGATGGTCGCGGCCGTGGCTCCCGAGATTCGTGGACGAAATCGTCTCGCGACCGGCCTCGACGCCGAACGCGAGCGCGCCTCCGAGAAGTCCGTGGCGCGCGGCCACGCGAAGGAGCCCGGTGACGGCGTCGTGGAGGTTCTCGTAGAACGGCGGGTCGTCCCTCTCGAGGACGAAGTCGTCGTGGTGGGCACGCACGAACGCGGACGGGGTCAGCGTCCAACCGCCGAGCGTGAGCGTTGACGAGAGCGTGGCCGTGCGCGTCCGCGTCGACTCTTGCTGGTCTGGATACGCCGTGCCGTAGAAGCCATAGGCGCCGTAGTTCCGGCTCGCGTAGCCGAGGCCGAGCGTGACGGGCCCCGCGCCCGTGTCCCACCGCCCCGAGACGCGAAGAAGGCCGGAGGCGGATTCCGTGTCGTCGCGGAACCCCGAGTTCTCCGTCCGGTACCAGTCAATCGCCGTCGAAACGGACTCGCTGACGCGCATCGCGGCGCGGAACCCGCCGGCGTCGAGGGAGTCGCTGCCGTGCCCGTAACGCATCTCCAGCTGCACGTTCGACCGCCCGAGATCGGCTCCTCGCGTCACGATGTTCACGACGCCCCCTACCGCATTCGAGCCCCACAGCGCCGAGCCGCCTCCCGCCAGAACCTCGATCCTCTCGACGGCGGCCAGCGGCACGTCGAAATCCGCCGAGAGATGTCCGCTCTGGGGATCGGTCGCGGGCTGGCCGTCGATGAGGAGGAGAGTGCCGCTGAAATCCGAGCCGCGGATCCCGATGTCCGCCTGCGTCCCGTTCAGGCCCCGCCGCCGCACGTCGATCCCGACGATCGTCATCAAGACGTCGGGCAGCGCGCGGACTCCCGGCATCGCCGCGATCTCCTCGCGCGTCACGACGCGGACGGTGGCCGACGCCTGCGCCACGTCAAGACGGGTCGCGACAACGGCGACGTCCTGCTTCACGCTCGGAGTGGCGGTCTCGTCCGGCAAGGGAGCGTTCTGCCCCCAAAGCGGTCGCGCCAGGATCAGGGCGGCCAGCGCACCGCGGGCGGGGGGATTCACCGCGAGAGGATAACGGAAGAGCAAGCGGGTTAAAGTCGCACGGCGATGGAAACGCTCACGCACGGCCTCGCGGGCGCGCTCCTCGCCCGCGCCCTGCCTTCGACCGGGGACGAGACGCTCGACCGCACGCTCGCGCGGCGCGAGGCGTGGGCCGGCTTTGCGGCGGCCATGTTTCCCGACGCGGACGTCTTCGTGTCGCCCTTCTCCGCCGAGTTCTACATCACGCAGCACCGCGCGCTGACGCACTCGTTCGTGATGCTTCCGGTCTGGATCGTCGTGCTCACGGCCGTCGCCACGTTTCGGCTCTCGCTCGCGCTCGGCCCCCCTGGTTCCCCCGCGCGCCGCACCGCCGTGCGGCGTACGGGCGCGGTCGTCGCGCTCGGCCTCGTGTCGCACATCCTCCTGGACTGGATCACCTCGTGGGGCACGATGTTTCTCTCGCCGCTTTCCTGGGCGCGGTACACGCTCGACTGGGCCTTCATCATCGACGCGGTCCTGTTCGGGCTCCTGGCGCTCGGCCTCGTCGGCGTGCGCGCCGTTTCGCGGCGCTCGTTCGCGCGCTCGCGAATCGCGGCGCGCGCCGGCCTCCTGGCCGCGACCGCGTACCTCGGGCTCTGCGCCGTTCGCCACGCGGAGGCGCTCCGGCTCGCCGAGACGCTTGCGCCCGCCGCCGCGAGACGGGCCGCGATCCCCCAACCGGGCTCGGCTGACCGCTGGCTCCTCCTGTCGGACGACGGGTCCGCGGTGACGGCCACATTCGTCGATCTCGGCAAGCGCGGGAGCGAAGGAAAGACCTCGCCGGGCAGCGAGGAGCTCGCGCGCACCGGTTTTCGAGGCGGCTTCGTGAACCTCTTCCACCATCTCGGCGCCGTGTACCGTTCGCGCGACGACCTCGCGCCGCGCGTCATCGAGAAAGCGAACGGCCCATTCGCCAGGCGCACGCTCGGCACGGGCGTGGCCGGGGTGTTCGGCCGTTTCGCGCGGTTTCCGGCCGCCCGCGAGGAATCGCGGGGCGGCACGGTGGAGGTCCTCCTCCGCGACGTGCGTTTCGGCTATCTTTCGAGCGATGTCGACCCCTTCACCTACACGGTCCGCTACTCGCGCGAAGGGACCGTCCTGTTCGCAGGCTTCTCGTCCTCGCGTTGGAGACGCGAGGACGAGACCGGCTCCGGCGGCGCGGCGCGCTAGGAGGCCGGCCATGGCACGCATGCCCGTCCTCTTCGTCGGCCACGGCTCGCCGACGAACGCCATCGAGGACAACAAGTGGACTCGCGGATTCTCGGCTCTCGCGTCGCTCATGCCATCGCCCGTCGCGATCCTCGCGGTGTCGGCGCACTGGTACGTGCGGGGAACGTTTACCACGGGCGACGAGGCGCCGCAGACGATTCATGACTTCGGAGGCTTTCCGGCCCCGCTCTACGAGGTGCAGTACCCGGCACCCGGGAGCCTCTCTCTCGCGCGTCGCGTTGCGGCCCTCCTCGGCGAGCGCGCCTCGGTCAGCCTCGAATGGGGGCTCGATCACGGCACCTGGTCGGTGCTGCGTCACCTCCGCCCGGCCGCCGACGTCCCCGTCGTCCAGCTCAGCCTGGACGTGCGCCTCGGACCCGAGGAGCACGTCGCCCTCGGGCGCGCGCTCGCGCCCCTGCGCGACGAGGGCGTGCTCGTGATGGGAAGCGGAAACATCACGCACAACCTGAGCGACGCGTTCTCGAGGCTTCACCGTGGCGTTCGGACGACTCCCGGATGGGCGACGCGGTTCGACCGAGACGTGGCAGTCGCCCTCGGGTCGCACGACGTGGAATTCCTCGCGCAGGCGCCGGAGACCGAGGCGGGGCGTCTCTCGCACCCGACGCTCGACCATTACCTGCCGCTTCTCTATGTCGCGGGCGCCGCCGATGCGCGCGATCACGTGCGCTTCCCGATCACGGGCTTCGACCTCGGGTCTCTCTCGATGCGGGCGGTGCTGTTCGGGTGAGGCCCTTGCCTACGCGGCGCCATGGACCGCGATCTCGACCTTCGGCGGGTGCGCGAGGGCGTGTGCCTCGATGTCGAGAAGCTCCTCGAGCCGTCCTTCAGCCGCTTCTTCGCCCGCGTGGGCGATCGCGAGGTCGAGATAAATCGGCCCGTGCCGCGCCTCGGCCTCGGCAAGCTCGGCGTAGAGCTTCGCGAGGCGTGCGTCAGGCACATGGCCGAGGAGGCGCTCGAACCGCTCATGGCTGCGCGCCTCGATGAGCG
>PLZI01000155.1:0-190 GCA_003152095.1 Acidobacteriota bacterium
ACGCTCATCATCATCCTCATGCGCTTCCTCTTCCAGGTTCCGATCGCCGGAAACGTGTTCGAGCTCTACCTCGTAGGCCTCATGTTCATCGCGGCCGTCCTCGGCCTCGGAATGCTCCTCTCGACGCTCGCGAAGACGCAGATGCAGGCGATGCAGATGTCTTTCTTCTTCCTGCTGCCGTTCATCTTCC
>PLZI01000155.1:275-10217 GCA_003152095.1 Acidobacteriota bacterium
ATGAAGTCGCCGCCTTCGTCGCGGCGATCGCAGGAGGAATCCTCGTGGCCGTGGCGCCGGGACCGCGTGCCCGGGCCGGGGCGATCGTCTATGGGATCTCGCTCGTGGCCCTCTTCGCCGTGAGCGCGATCTACCACCGGCCCAACTGGTCCGAGAAGGCCCGCCGCGCCCTCCGGCGCGTCGACCACTCCGCGATCTTCCTGCTCATCGCCGGGACGTACACGCCTTTCAGCTTTCTCCTCGGCAGCCGCACCGGATGGGTCTTCCTCGGCGTCGTCTGGGCGGGAGCGCTGCTCGGGATCGTGCTTTCCGTCGCGTGGGTGGGTGCGCCGAAGGTCCTGGTCGCGGCCGTATGCGTGCTCCTCGGCTGGGCGGCTCTGCCGGTCCTGCCGGCGCTGAAGGCGACACTCGGAACCGGGGCCGTCGTCCTCCTCGCCGCCGGCGGCATCGTGTACAGCCTGGGTGCACTCGTTTACGCGGTCAGGCGCCCGAATCCTTTTCCAGCAGTCTTCGGATACCACGAGATCTTCCACGCCCTCGTCATCGTCGCGGCGGGCTGCCACTTCGCGGTCGTCGCCGAAGCCGTGCGGGCGCTCTGACTCACGGCGCGGACCCGAGGCAGAGGAGCTCCGAGACCTAAGGCTCCCGCGCCGTCAGTGGCCGGAGCAGGCGGGAACGGTCCCGAGGGAGACCTCGTCCCCTCGATGCGCAAGCTTGCCGTGCGCCGCGAGGAACGCGAGCACCTCGTGGAACGAGAAGCGGTCGCCGTGACAGTTCCCGTACACCGCGTCGGCACCGAACGCGCTGGCCGCGGCGCTCCGGAGACCTTCGNNGAGAGCATCCATGCAGGAAGGCTAGCATGCAAATTTGCGCTTTCCGCCTGATGCAGATGCGATTAGGGAGGAGGGAAGACGCCTTCGAAAGGCGCTAGAGGTCGCGAAGAGCCTTTAGCAGCGCCCTCGGCTATTAAAGGTTGAGGCGTTTTCCTTTATTTAATAGCGAAGGCTCCTTCAGTTCGGCTCGTAACCGCGCCCCGCGCCGCAGACGTCCGGCATGCCGCACGCACCGCCGCCGCAGGCCGTGTCGGCGTCGAAACCGCCGCTGGACGGCGACGCCGTCCGCGCCGCGAACGTCGAGAGAACGCGCGAGACCTTTTTCGAGCCGCACGAGGCGCAGACCGGCCGCCGCGCCGTTTCGCCCGCGAGGACGAGGTCCTCGGTTTTCTTTCCGCAATCCGAACAGCGATATTCCAGAAGAGGCATGGAATGCTCCTGTCGCCGATTCTACGGCCTCCCGCTCCGCCTGGTTCAGATACCCCTTGCAGACGAGCCCCGCGCGGCCCCACGTTGAAGGAGGGTTGAAGAGAGCTCCCCCGAGGAGGTTTCATGCGCGTCCAGGACGTGATGACCCGCCATGTGGAGACGATCGACCGTCAGGAGAACGCGCAGGTCGCGTTCGATTCCATGAAGCTCAAGGGCATCCGGCATCTCGTCGTCAAGAGCGACTCGGAGCTCGTGGGCGTGCTCTCGAAGCGCGACCTCGGTGTGCCCGATCAGTACGATTTCCGCGAGAAACACCGTGTGGCCGAGCTGATGACGACGCAGGTCGTGACGGCCAGCCCGGACATGTCGGTCAGGCAGGCCGCGAACCTGATGCGCGGCCGAACGATCGGCTGCCTGCCCGTCGTGGAGGAGGGGCATCGGAACCGCCTCGTGGGCATCGTCACGGTGTCCGACCTTCTCGAGCTGCTCGGACGCGGCGTCGACCGCCCGGCGCCTGGTAAGCGCGTGACGCTCAAGACCCGGGGTCCGCGCGTGGACTCCAAGGCGAAACGAATGCGCTGACCCTTCGCGGGATCAGGGCGCCTTCGCGACGCGGACCGCCGTGACTTTGTACTCGGGCGTGCCGGTCTCGCCATCGCAGCGCGGGGACGTGAGGCGGTTCAGGAAGACGGCGGGGTCATGGAACGTCGCGAAGAGCTCGCCGGGCCGCACGTCGTCTCGCAGCGCCGCGGGAAGGACTGCCGCGCCATAGCGGCTCGTCACGCGCACGGACGCACCTTCGCCCAAAGAGAGGCGCGCGGCATCCGTTGGCGAGATGCTCAGCGTGTCCGTGGGCTCCAGAAGCGCATTCTTCGTACGCGCCGTCATCGTGCCGGCGTTGAAGCGCATGAGCGTCCGGCCCGTCGTGAGGAGGAACGGGAACTCCTCCGACGTCACTTCCGGCGTCGCCTCGTACACGAGCGGCTGGAGCCGCACGCGAGGCCCGGCCGCGAACTCCGTGACGTGCAACCGTTCCGTGCCCGGCTCGCCCTCGGACGCGCACGGCCACTGAAGCCCACGTTCGTCGAGACGGCGATACGTCATCCCGCGCCCGGCGGGCCAGACCGCGCGCACCTCGTCCCAGATCTCTTCCGCGGAGCGGTACGGAAAGAACGCGCCCTTCCCCATGGCCCTCGCCACATCCGCGAGGATCTGCCAGTCGGGTCTCGCCTCGCCGTGCGGCGCGACGACGCGCCGCACGCGCTGCACCCGGCGTTCGGCGTTCATGAACGTCCCGTCCTTCTCGAAAGACGCGGCCGCCGGCAGGAAGACGTGCGCGAAGCGCCGCGCGGTCTCGTTCAAGAAGAGGTCCTCGACGACGAGGAGGTCGAGCGCCTCGAGGGCGTCCTCGGTCACGCGCGCGCCCGGGTTCGTCAGGAGGAGGTCGTACCCGATCACCCAGAGCGCGTGAAGCCGGCCCTCGCGCGCGGCCTCGAGCATTCCCGGGAGAGAGAGCCCGTTCTCTTCGGGCACCTTCGCCCCGACGACCCGTTCCACGAGCGCGCGGCCTTCCCCGAGCGCGGCGTAGCCCGCGAGATGATTCGGCTCGCATCCCATGTGCGCCGCTCCCTGCACGTTGTTCTGCCCGCGCAGCGGGTTCACGCCCGTGCCGGGGCGCCCCACGTTCCCCGTGAGGAGCGCGAGATTCACGAGGGCCTCCACCGCGTCCGTGCCCTGCACGTGCTCCGTGGCGCCGAGTCCGTGGAAGCAGATCGACGGTTTCTCGAGTGCGTAGAGGCGAGCCGCCCTCTCGATGAGGGCCGCCGGCACGCCGCAGACCTCGGCGGCTAGCTCGGGAGTCCAGGCCGAGACGGACTCGCGGAAAAGCTCGAGCCCCTCCACGCGCCGCGCCAGAAACGTGTCGTCGGCAAGGCCTTCGTCCAGGATCACGCGGGCAAGCGCGAAAAGAAGCGGCAGGTTCGTGCCCGGCTTCAGCTGCAGGTGAACCTCGGCCGCCTCGGCGAGAGCCGTGCGGCGCGGGTCCACGACGACGAGGTGCGCGCCCCGCCGGGCGGCCCGGCGGATGCGGGCGCCGACGACAGGATGGTTCTCGGTGGCGTTCGCGCCGAAGACGAACAGCGTGCGCGCCATCTCGATGTCGTCGAAGGAGCTCGTGGCCGCGCCGGTGCCGAGGACGCACGCGAGCGCCACCTCGCTCGGCGCGTGGCCGACACGGACGCAGCAGTCCACGTTGTTCGTTCCGAGCACGACGCGCGCGAACTTCTGCGCCACGTAGTTCTCCTCGTTCGTGCCCCGCGCCGAACCGAGAATCGCCGTGCTCGAGGAGCCGTGCTCGTCGAGAATCCTCTCGAGCCGCGACGCGACGAAGCCCGTCGCCTCGCCCCACGTCACCCTTCGCCAGACCCCGTTCTCCCGCAGCATCGGCCACGCCGCACGGTCCGAGGCGGTGAGATAGTCGAACGCATAGCGCCCCTTCGCGCAGAGGTGGCCATGCGACACCGCCGAGCCGCGGACCGGCCGGATCGTCACGATGCGCCCCTCGCGCGTCCCGACCTCGAGCTCGCAGCCCGTGCCGCAGTAGGGGCAGACGGTGCGCGTGAAAACCGCCGGCATCCCGCGCCTCAGGATCGTCTTGTCCTCGATCGCGCCGGTCGGGCACGTGTCCGCGCACGCGCCGCAGGAGACGCAGCCGCTCTCGAGGAGGGAGCCCCCGCGGCCCGGGACGACCTCCATCCCGCCTCCGCGATTCCAGACTTGAAACACGTGCTCGCCCTGCAGGTCCTTGCAGATCCCGACGCAGCGGAGGCAGTCCACGCAGAGCGCCATGTCGACCGCGATGTACGGGTGCGCGTCATCCCGATACGCGCCGCGCCTCTCGCCGCCGGCCGTCACGCCGTAGCGGGCGAGGAGGCGATGGAACTCCTTCTCCGGAAAACGCGCGACCGCGTCCGCGGGATAGTCGGCCGCGAGGAGGTAGAGCACGAAGCGGCGAAAGGCCTCGAGCGCGGGCGTCTTCGTCGCCACGATCATCCCGTCCGCGAGCGGCGTCTGGCAGGCCGCGACCGGGTGCGGGGCGCCCGCCACCTCGACGGAACAGAGGCGGCAGCCCCCGGTCGCCTCGACGCGCTCATCCCAGCAGAGCGTCGGAAGGTCTCCACCGATGCGACGAATCGCCTCGAGGAGCGAGATGCCCTCGGGAAGGGTGTGAGTCTGGCCATCGATCGTTGCCGTGAACACACCGCACTCCGGGCTCCGGGGAGCCATTCAAAGCGTGCGATTCCCGGCTGGTGTCCGCCTGATTCAGCGGAACCATTGACCGCCCGAGAGACCGCACTCCGGCGATGGGCAGCCCCGAGCTCCCCTCCCCGACGTGCGCGAAGTCATGCCAGGAAAAGCCGGTAGGCGGGATTCCGACTCTCGTCCCAGTACCGGTATCCGAGATCCCGCAGGAATCGCCCGAACTTCGCGTCGTCCTTCCGGGGGACCTGGATCCCGGCGAGCACCCGGCCGTAGTCGGCCCCGTGGTTGCGATAGTGGAACAGGCTGATGTTCCAGTCGCCCCGCATGCGGTTCAGGAACTTCAGCAGAGCGCCGGGACGCTCTGGGAACTCGAATCGGAAGAGCCGCTCGTCGCGCGCCAGCGGCGTGCGTCCCCCGACGAGGTGGCGGACGTGGAACTTGGCCATCTCGTTGTCGGAAAGGTCGATCGCCGGAAGGCGGTGCCGCCTCAGCGCCGCGAGGAGCGCCCGGGTCTGACCCTGGTTCTCGACCTCGACGCCCACGAAGACGTGCGCGCGCGCCGCGTCGGCGTACCTGTAGTTGAACTCCGTGATGTTCCGCCGGCCGACGATGGCGCAGAACTCCAGGAAGCTGCCCGGCCGCTCCGGAATCGTGACCGCCAGAATCGCCTCGCGCCTCTCGCCCAGCTCGGCCCGCTCGGCCACGAAGCGAAGCCGGTCGAAGTTCATGTTCGCGCCGCACGCGATCGCGACGAGCGTCCGGCCCTTCACGCGCCGGCGCGCGGTCCAGGCCTTCAGCCCCGCGACGGAGAGCGCCCCGGCCGGCTCCAGGATCGAGCGCGTGTCCTCGAAGACGTCCTTGATGGCCGCGCAGATGGCGTCCGTGTCCACGAGCACGACCTCGTCCACGAGGTCGCGGCAGAGCCGGAACGTCTCCTTACCCACCTGCCGGACGGCGACGCCGTCCGCGAAGAGGCCGACCGTCTCCAGCCGGACCCGGCGCCCGGCCTCGAGCGAGCGGCGCATCGCGTCCGCGTCCACGGGCTCGACGCCGATCACGCGCGTCGCCGGGCTGAGCCGCTTCACCCACGCCGCCACGCCGGCGATGAGCCCGCCGCCGCCCACGGCCACGAAGACGGCGTCGATCCCGGCGGGCCACTGCCTCAGGATCTCCATCCCGATCGTCCCCTGTCCGGCGATGACGTCGGGATCGTCGTAGGGATGGACGAACGTTTTCCGCTCCTTGCGGGCGAGGCGCCGCGCCTCGGCGTACGCCTCTTCGTACGAGTCGCCGGTCAGCACGACCCGCGCGCCCCGCGCGATGACCGCGTCCACCTTGATGCGCGGCGTCGTGACCGGCATGACGATCGTGGCCGGGCAGCCCAGCTTCGCCGCCGCCAGCGCCACACCCTGCGCGTGGTTGCCCGCCGAAGCCGCGATCACGCCGCGCTTCAGCGCCGCGCGCGGCAGGCGGCACATCTTGTTGTATGCGCCGCGCAGCTTGAAGGAAAAGACGGGCTGCAGGTCCTCGCGTTTGAGGAGCACCGTGTTCCCCGTCCGCCGGCTCAGGAGAGGAGCTCTCTCGAGCGGCGTCTCCACCGCCACGTCGTAGACACGCGCCGACAGAATCCGCTCGAGGTACTCCTCGCCCGTCCTCGGGGCGGCCCGTCGCACCGGACCTTTCGCCCTGCTCAGCGGCGCCGTTCGCGCGCGAACCGGGCCGGGGCCGGGAGCGCCGCCTCGCGGACCCACGTGCACCACTCCTTCGACCGCGGGTGCTCGCCCCGCACGGCCTCGTGGAAGACCTTCTGAAGAGCGCGCGTGACGGGGCCTGTCACGCCACGGCCGATCGTGCGGAAGTCAATCTCGCGGAGCGCGATGCACTCGGCGGCCGTCCCGCACACGAACACCTCGTCCGCGGTGTAGAGCTGGTCGCGCGAGACGGGCCGCTCGACGACGGCGTAGCCGAGCTCCCCCGCGAGCGTGACGAGGGCGTCCCGCGTGATGCCCTCCAGGATGGGCGCCGAAGGCGACGTGACGATCGTGCCGTTCTTCACGAGGAAGAGGTTCTCGCCCGTGCACTCGGCCACGTAGCCCTGCGGGTCGAGCATGATGGCTTCGTCGAAGCCGAGCCGCACCGACTCGGTCTTGGCGAGAAAGCTGTTCGCGTAGCTGCCGCTGATCTTGGCCTTCGTCATCGTGACGTTGGGATGGTGGCGCGTGAACGACGACACGTTCGCGCGCACGCCGCGCTCGAGAGCCTCGGCCCCGAGGTAGGCGCCCCACTTCCACGCGGCGATGCCGATGGCCGGCGAGCCGCCGTCGAGGTTGAGGTTCCAGCCGCCGCCGGCGCCGCCGCTCGCGAGATACAGGAGCGGCCGGATGTAGCAGTCGTCGAACGCGTTGCGGGCGACGAGNNAGGCGGAAGATCGCCGGTCCGTCGGCCGTCTCGTAGCAGCGGATGCCCTCGAAGACGCCGATGCCGTAATGAAGGCCGGGCGTGAGGAAGTGGAGAGTCGCCTTCTCGTAGTCGACGAACTCCCCGTTCAGCCAGATCGTCTTCGATTCCATTCCCATGCCGCCCTCCGCTTTCTCCAATCAGACCGCCACGTGAGCCGGGATCTCGTCCGCGATGGCGCGCGCCATCTCGCGCGTGCCGAGCGCACGGGCGCCGCGCGGCACGAGATCCGCCGTGCGCGCGCCTTTTTCGAGCACCTTCTCGATGGCCCGGCGCACCGTCGCCGCTTCTTCCTTCAAGCCGAGGCCGTCCTCGAGAAGCATGGCCGCCGTCGCGATCGCGCCGATCGGATTCGCGATGTCGCGTCCCGCAAGCGCCGGTGCCGAGCCGTGCACCGGCTCGAAGAGGCCGGGGCCGTCGCCGAGACTCGCCGACGGCAGAAGCCCGAGCGAGCCGACGAGCGCGCCCACCTCGTCCGACAGGATGTCGCCGAAGAGATTCTCCGTGACGACGACGTCGAACGCCGTCGGGTTGAGCACGAGGTTCATCGCGCAGGAGTCGACGAGCTGGTGATCGAGCGCGACTTCCGGGTGACGCGCGCCGATGTCGGTCGCGACCGAACGCCAGAGCTGCGACGTCTCGAGGACGTTCGACTTGTCGACCGACGTGACCTTCTTCCGGCGGCCCTTCGCGAGGCGGAACGCCACCTCTGTGACGCGCTCGATCTCTGCGCGGGTGTATGGCAGCGTGTTCACGGCCGTTCCCGCCGCGAGATCCAACGAGCGCGGATTCCCGAAATAAAGCCCTCCCGTCAGCTCGCGCACGACGACGAGGTCGAGTCCGAACGCGATCTCCGGCTTCAGCGGACCCGCGCCTTCGAGGCCTGCGTAGACGCGGGCGGGGCGGATGTTCGCGTAAAGGCCGAGCGCCTTGCGGATGCCGAGGAGCCCGGCTTCCGGGCGCTTGTCATGGGGCGCCAGGTCGTACGCCGGGTCGCCGACGGCTCCGAGAAGGACGGCGTCCGCGTCGTGGCAGGCCGCCAGCGTCTCCTCGGGAAGCGGGACGCCTTTCGTGCGCATCGCGCTCGCTCCGATCGGCCACTCCGACACGATGAAGTCGTGCCCGAATCGCGCCGCGACGGCTTTGAGAACCGTCACCGCCGCCGCCGTGACCTCGGGGCCGATTCCGTCCCCCGGGAGGACCGCGAGACGCGCGCGTCTTCCCAGGTCAGACCCCGTGCCCGTAACCCGCCTCGTCGGCGGGCGCGGCTTCGTCCCGGAACAGGACGACCGCGGGCGCCTTCGCGCGCGACGAGGCGCGCTTCATGGCGCTCCAGAGCTCGAGGAGGTCGTGGTCACGGACGGTTTTCTTCCGGTCCGCGAGCGCGATCATGCGCTTGTAGAGCTCGTCGAGCTCGAGACGCGTAGGCTCGATCCGGATCGCCGTGCAGCGGCTCTTCAGCGCATGGCGCCCGGAGTGCTTGCCGAGGACAAGCGTCGTCTCGGGCACGCCGACGTCCTCCGGACGCATGATCTCGTACGTCCGGCGGTCCTTGAGGATGCCGTCCTGGTGGATGCCGGCCTCGTGCGCGAAGGCGTTCCGCCCCACGATGGCCTTGTTCGACTGCACGCCCTCGCCGGTGATCTGGGTGAGGAGCTGGCTCGACGAGAAAAGCTCCTCTGTGACGATGCCGGTCGTGAACGGCAGCTTGTCGGGCCGCACGCGGAGCGCCATGGCGATCTCCTCGAGGGACGCGTTCCCCGCACGCTCGCCGATGCCGTTCACCGTGCACTCGATCTGCCGCACTCCGCCCTCCAGCGCGGCGAGTGAGTTGGCCACCGCGAGACCGAGGTCGTTGTGGCAGTGCGCCGAGAAGACCACGCGGCCTGCGCCCCTCACGCGCGCGCGCACCGTCTGGAAGAAGCGGACGATCTCGTCGGGCGTCGCGTAGCCGACCGTGTCGGGGAGGTTCACGGTCGTCGCGCCCGCTTCGACGACGGCCTCGACGACGGCGACGAGGAAGTCGAGATCGCTGCGCGTCGCGTCCTCGGCCGAGAATTCGATGTCGTTCACGTAGCGGCGGGCGCGCCGCACGGCCGCGGCCGCGTGCTCGAGGCACTCGGCGCGCGACATCCGGAGCTTGTGCTCGAGGTGGAGGTCGGAGGTCGCGATGAACGTGTGGATGCGCGGCCTCTCCGCGCCCTCGAGGGCCGCCGCGGCGCGGTCGATGTCGGCGTCCACGGAGCGCGCGAGCGCCGCGATGACGGGGCGCCGCACCTCGCGCGCCACCGCGCGCACNNACCGGACGGTCGACGTCGCCCTCCATGTCAGGCCACCTTGTCCACGACGACCGGATTCAGGAAAGGCATCTTCGCGCGCAGCTCCGCGCCGACCTTCTCGATGAGCTGGCCCTTCTCCTTTTCGCGCGTCGCCTCGAACGTCGGGCGCCCGTTCCGGTTCTCCTCGATCCACTTCTCTGCGTAGACGCCGTCCTGGATCTCCTGGAGAATCTTCTTCATCTCGCCGCGGGTCGCTTCGGTCACGATGCGCGGGCCGGCCGTGTAGTCGCCGTGCTCGGCCGTGTCGCTGATCGAATAGCGCATGTAGTTGAGGCCGCCGCGATACATGAGGTCGACGATGAGCTTCANNCCGTCTCCTCGGCGAACGTGGTCTCCAGCACCCCCGCGCGCGTGGCGCCTAGCGCCTTCGCATACGCCAGCGCGTCCTCACGGGCGTGGCCGCTCGCGTTCTGCTCGACCGCGAGGAGCGCGGGCGTGCCCTCGCCCTCCTGGAACAGCTCGCGCACGCGGTGGCCGGGCGCCTTCGGGGCGACCATCGAGACGTCCACGTCGGGGGGCGGCACGATCTGCCCGAAACGGATATTGAAGCCGTGCGCGAACATGAGCGTCTTGCCGGCTTTCAGGTGCGGCGCGATGGACTCGTCGTAGAGCTTTTTCTGGCC
>PLZI01000155.1:10374-10513 GCA_003152095.1 Acidobacteriota bacterium
AATCGACGACGTCGTGCACGTTGACGAGCCGCATTAATTGCTTTCTAAGAAGACTGGCTGCCTCGCTGTTTGCTTCCGCTGTGATCGTGAGTTGCGCCGCGCGCCCCTCTCCCCCTTCGAAGAAGAAGCTGCGAATGGG
>PLZI01000020.1 GCA_003152095.1 Acidobacteriota bacterium
GCCCCAACCCGTGCCCCAGGCGCCAGGCCTGGCGGTCCGCGTACGGCACGTCGATGACGAGATCACCCAGGAACTCCCCACGCCGTGCCGCGGCGCGGGATTCGGAGGCTTCGAAGGCGGGGAACGACAGTACGTCGGTGGGCCGGTCCTTTCCGCGCCACCTCGCGTTCAGCGTACCCATCCTCCGGTCGCCGCAGAGTAGGACGGAAAGTCGTGCCCGCTTCGCGCGTGCTTCGAAAAGGAGGCTGTTGGTCCAGCCTTCCACGCGGGCACGCGGCGGAGCGCCCTTCGCGGCGATCAGGACCTCGACCGCCGCGAACGCATCGGCGGCCCCGGCGCGCGGGGCTCCCCTCTTACCCTTCAAAGAAAAACCCCCTGGGCAAAAGCCGAGGCGTTACTCGCCAGCCGGGACAGAAGGCTTGCCGTTTCCGTTCCCGTGACCGTTCCCGTTCGCGGCGGCCGCGGCGGCATCGTCGGCCTTCTTCTTCTCGAAGATCTCGTAGGCGTTCACGACGGACTGCACGATGCGGTGGCGCACGACATCGCGCTGGTCGAAGCGCACGAACTTCACGCCCTCGACGTCCGTGAGGACGCGGTCGGCTTCTTTGAGGCCCGAGATCTTCCCCTGCGGGAGGTCGATCTGCGTGACGTCACCCGTCACGACGGCCTTGCTGCCGAACCCGAGGCGCGTGAGAAACATCTTCATCTGCTCGGACGTCGTGTTCTGGGCTTCATCGAGGATCACGAAGGCGTCGTTGAGCGTACGACCACGCATGAAGGCGAGCGGCGCGACCTCGATGATGTTGCGCTCGAGCATGCGGCCGACTTTTTCGTAGCCGAGGATGTCGTAAAGCGCATCGTGCAGCGGGCGCAGGTACGGGTTCACTTTTTCGGCGAGGTCGCCCGGAAGGAAGCCGAGCTTCTCGCCCGCCTCGACCGCGGGGCGGCAAAGGACGATGCGCTTGACCTTCTTCTCGAGCAGCGCGGCAGTGGCCATCGCGACGGCGAGATAGGTCTTGCCCGTGCCCGCCGGCCCGATCGCGAACACGATGTCGTGCTCGAGAACCGCCTGCAGATACTCCTGCTGGCGCACGTTCCTTGGGGAGACGACCTGGCGAAGCGCCGGCCCGACGGAGCGGTTTTCGAAGAAGTCGACGAGCGAGGTGGACGGCTCTTCCTTCAGGATGCGGATCGCCGCCTCGAGGTCCGGCTTTTTCGGCGTGTAACCGCGCTCGATGAGCTTCGAAAAATCCGAGAGGAGCCGCGCCGCGAGAGCCGTGCTCTCCGGGTCGCCCGAAACGGAGACCTCGCGCCCGCGCGCGGCGATCTCGACGCCGAAGGCGTCCTCGAGGAGCCGAAGGTTTTCGTCGTGAACACCAAAGAGCGCGCCGAGCCCGGCCTCGGGGAGGGTGAGCGGAATGGAGTCGGGTCGGATGTGAGTGCGCGCCTCCGAAAAGATCTTAGCAGTCCCGTGCGCGAGGGGTCAACGGCCTCCTTACACGGCCTCCTTACTTGGCGTTCTTCCTCACGAACTCGACCATGTCGTCGCCATGGACGTTGTTCACGCGGCGCTCCATCGTGTCCGAGGCGCTCGCGAGGATCTTGTGGTGGACGGCGACGACCGTCTTGCCGCTCTTGTCCACGATCTTCCAGTCGTAGACGATCGTGCCCGAGCCGACGGCCCCTCCGATCCAGCCGCCCCACGCAGCGCCTTTCTTGGGGTAGCGCCATTCGGTGATCTGGCCCTTCAGGACGTAGTCGCCCGAGCCGCCGGTCACGAACTTCGTGCCCTGCTTCTCGATGCGCTCGTTCGTCTGGTGAGCGAAGACCTCCTGCATGAAGGTGTCCGCGTTGCCGTATTCGAGCCCGCCCACATCGCCGCTCGAGGGCGCGTCGGCCTTCTTTTCGAACTTCTGGACGTGGATCGTCTTCCCCGCGAAGGAGAACGACGGGTCGACCCATTGGCAGTCGAACTTGTCCTTCTTGCACTTGTCGATTCCGAGAAACTTCAGGTCTTCCTTCGGGCTGTCGTCGGCGACGGCCGAGAACGCCACCACGAGGACCGCACCGGCGACGAGAGAGAACGTGCGCTTCATGAATCCTCCTTTTCTCTGAAGAATGCGTATTCTAATCTCAGCCCCTCAGGAGGCATTGACCCATGTCCAATTCGTTTCTTTCAAGGTGCGCGCGCGCCGCGGGCGCCCTCGCCCTTCTCCTTTCTGCCACCCCCCTTCCGGCCCAGCTTCCGCCGCTCATTTCCCGCGACATCCTGTTCGGAAACCCCGAGAGGGCGAGCCCGAAGCTCTCTCCAGACGGGCAGCGCCTTGCCTGGGTCGCCCCGGACAAGAAGAACGTCCTTCAGGTCTGGGTGAAGACCGTGGGCAAGGACGACGACAAGATGGTCACGGCCGACAAGAAGCGCGGCATCCGCCAGTACTTCTGGGCCGAAGACAACAAGACGCTCCTCTACCAGCAGGACAACGATGGCGACGAGAATTTCCACGTCTACGGCGTCGACCTCGCCTCAGGCAACGTGCGCGACTACACGCCGTTCCAGGGTGTGCGCGCCGAAGTGGCCGACGTCAACCCTGACTTCCCCGATGAGATCCTCGTCGAGGCGAACATCCGGAATCGGCAGCTCATGGACGTGCACCGCCTGAGCCTGAAGACCGGCGCCCTGACGCTCGACACCGAGAATCCGGGCGACGTCGCGGGCTGGGGAACGGACGCGAAGTTCCAGGTCCGCGCCGCGCAGGCGCAGACGCCGGACGGCGGCACCGAGATCCGCGTGCGCGACGACGTCAAGTCCTCCTGGAAGTCGCTCCTGAAGGTCGGTCCCGACGAGATCCTCGAATTCGAGGACTTCTCGAAAGACGGCGGGTCGGCGTACCTCAAGACGTCGATCGGAAGCGACACGGCACGCCTCGTCGAGCGCAACCTCGCGACCGGCGCCGAGAAGGTGCTTGCCGTCTCGCCCGAGGTGGACGCCGGCGGCGTCGTGATCCATCCGAAAACGCACGTCGTGCAGGCGGTGTCGTTCGCTCCCGGGCGTGCGACGTGGAAGGTGCTCGATCCGTCCGTGCAGGCGGATTTCGACGCGATCACGAAGCTCCACTCCGGCGACTTCGGGATCGTGAATCGCACGTCGGCCGACGACGCGTGGCTCGTCGGCTTCACGTCAGACCGCGGACCCGTGACCTGGTACAAGTGGGACCGCACGGCGAAGAAGGGGACCCTCCTCTTCACGGCACAGCCGAAGCTCGAGGGGCTTGCCCTCGCCGAGATGAAGCCGGTCGCCATCAAGTCCCGCGACGGTCTGACCCTCAACTCGTACCTCACGCTCCCGGTGGGCGTCGCCCCGAAAAACCTGCCGATGGTCCTTTTTGTCCACGGCGGGCCATGGGGCCGCGACTCGTGGGGCTACAACTCCTACGCGCAGTGGTTCGCGAACCGGGGTTATGCCGTGCTGCAGACGAACTTTCGCGCGTCCACGGGATATGGCAAGAAGTTCCTGAACGCCGGAAACAAGCAGTGGGGCCTGAAGATGCACGACGATCTCATCGACGCGGTCGATTGGGCGATCAAGCAGGGCATCGCCGACCCGAAGAAGGTCGCCATCATGGGCGGTTCGTACGGGGGCTATTCGGCGCTCGCCGGGGTGACGTTCACGCCGGAGAAGTTCGCCTGCTCCGTCGACATCGTCGGACCGTCGAACCTGAAGACGCTCATCGCCTCGATCCCGCCCTACTGGAAACCCCTGCGCGCGACGTTCGACGTGCGCATGGGCAACGTGGACGACCCGAAGGACGCCGAGCTCGTCAAGAACGCATCTCCACTTTTCAAGGCCGACAAGATCGTGCGGCCGCTTCTCATCGGGCAGGGCGCGAACGACCCGCGCGTGAACGTGAAGGAGTCCGAGCAGATCGTGGACGCGATCGAGAAGAACAAGGGCAGCGTCACGTACGTCGTCTACTCCGACGAAGGACATGGCTTCGCGCGTCCTGAGAACCGCATCGACTTCAATGCACGATCCGAGAAGTTCCTCGCGGCCTGCCTCGGCGGGCGTTTCGAGCCGATGGAGGGAGACAAGATCCCCGGCTCGACGGCGGTCGTGAAAGTCGTCGGCAAGTAGCCGCTCCTCCACCCCCGTCTCCCAGAGGCCCCCGGCTCCCGGGGGCCTTTTCGCGTCAGTTCCCGATCGGAGTCGCCGTGGTGGCGCCCTCCTGCGTGTACGAGGCCTGAAGGCACGCCGTCCCCGAGGTCGGATGGTGGTAGAGATAGACGTAGTCGAGCGAGCCGCCGTCGCGCAATTTCAGCTCCGGCGCGCGGAATGGACCCGAGCGGAACGCGCGCACGAAGTCGGTGTCGAAGGGCCGCGTCTGGGAGCATCCGCCGCGGAACTCGCGAACACTCTCCGTTGGCGCCAGAACGCGCAGTCTCAAACCCTGCGCGATCTGCGTCGCTTGTCCGGCCGTGAGAGGGAACGTGCAGGCACCCGCGCGCAGCGTGCCGAACATCCGGCATTTCAAGCCCGAGACGAGGACGCCCTGACGCGCGAGAAGAGCCGTGACGTCGCGCGCGAGGTCGCCGCGCGCCCACAAGTTCCACGCGAAACCGCACCCTCCCGCGGTGAACGTCACCGCGAGAAAAAGGGCGAGCGGCCTCAGGCGCCGGGGGTCCAAGCCGCGATCCTACCCGCAAGAGCGGAAGCCGCGACGACATACGGGCTCGCGAGATAGACGCGTCCCGGCCCGCTTCGCCCCGGAAAGTTTCGGTTGATGGCGCTCACCGTGGTCTGGCCGCTCTCGGTCGAGACGCCCGGCCCCGCGTTGATGCAGGCTCCGCAGCCCGGCTCGACGAGATGCGCGCCCACGCGCGTGAAGACATCGAGGTACCCCTTCTCCCGGCACCAGGCCTTCACGTCCTGGCTCCCGAACTGAATGTAGAGGTCGACTCCCGGCGCGACGCGTCTCCCTCTCAAAAGGCCGTCCGCCAGAACGGCCGCAAGCATTTCCATGTCTTCACGTTTTCCCGCCGTGCAGGACCCGCCGTAGGCGATATCGATCGGAACGGGAACGGCGAGGTCCGAGATGCGGACGCCGTTTCCAGGATCGCCGGGCAGCGCCACGAGCGGCGCGAGGGCGCCGACGTCGAACGTCATCTCCGAATCGAAGACCGCGTCCTCTCCGGACGAAAGGCCCTCGCAGACGCGGCGCGCCTCGTCGAGCGGCATCTCCCTCCGCTCGGACAAGAAGCGCGCCGTCGCTTCGTCGGGCGCGACGATGCCCGCGAACGCCCCCGCCTCGGCGGCCATGTTCGTGAGCGTGGCGCGTTCGTCCACGGAGAACGCCGTCACGGCCTCCCCGGTGTACTCGAGCACTTTCCCGATCGCGCCGCCGCCCTTCACGTAGGGGTGCGCGAGAAGCGCGAGCATGACGTCCTTCGCCGTGACGCCCGGCGGCCGCTCGCCGTGGAGGACGACGCGGATCGTGGCCGGCACCTTCACGCGCACGTCGCCCGAGAGCCACGCGCATGCCACTTCCGTGGTGCCGATCCCGAACGCAACGCAGCCGAGCGCCCCGGCGTGCGTCGTGTGCGAGTCTGACCCCACGACCACCTGGCCGGGAAGCGCGTAGCGTTCGAGGACGAGGGAGTGGCAGATACCCTCTCCCGCGCCGTGAAGCCGCAGGCCTTGCGTTGCGGCGAACTCCTCCTGCCGCGCCGCGAGGGAATCCGCGAGCACCAGGAGGCCGCGCTTCTTGCGCTCGTCCGGCATGACCTCACCGAGGAGCGACAGGTGATCGCGGAACAGAAGGACCGAGCCGGGGTCGGAAACGCGCGCGCCGTCTCCAAGCACCTCCAAAAAGCAGGTCGCCGCCATCGGCGTGACGTACTCGTGCGAGAAGCGCAGGTCAGCCCGCACGAAACATGCGTCGCCCGGCGCGACGGCCGGCACTCCGGCCGCCCCGGACCCCGGGTCCGTGACGACGTGCCGCGCGAGGATTTTCTCGACGAGCGTCATGCCGCGGGGCGGTGTCGCGGCGGGCAGGGGCGCTCCCCGCCCCGCGAGGCGCGCGCGCGTGTAGGGAAGCAGCCCGCCGGCTTCGATGACACCGCGCGTGATCGCATCCTCTCCTTCCGTGAAGAACGAGAGCGGGATCTCTTCGCCTCCTCGCACGCGCTCGAGGACCGAGAAATCCGTCGTCAGGAGCATGCCGAGATTGATCGCGTTCTGGCGGTAGATACGCTCGAAGCTCTCGGCCACGAGGAGCCGGATGCCCGCGGCACGCTCCGCGTAGGGTGCCTGCTCGCGGGACGAGCCCTTGCCCCGGCGCCGTCCCGCCACGGACACCGTGAATCCCCCGCTCCGCACCGCGCCTTCCTCGACCGGCTGCACGCGCGCGTCGCCGTCCCGGCACGTGAGGCCGAGATACGCGAAGCGCCCCAAAGCCGCGTCGTGGTGGAAGCACGTCCAGCCAGGCGTGATCTCGTCGGTCGAAACGTCGTCGCGAAGCTTCTGCGCGAGGTCATTCGCGTTCCACTCGAGGTCCTCGCCCGCGAGCTGGCGCGTCAGGAGCCCCGCGTCCTCGGTCAAAAAAAGCGTGCGGCCCGGAAAGAAAACCACGACGCGATTCTAGCCGTCGCGTCAGTTCACGGGCTCGTCCTCGTCCGCTTCCACCGTCGGGTCGTCCGCATCGCCAAGCCGCGGGGCGTTCGCGCGCGCCACCGCCGGAAGCGGCGGGCCCGCCTCGAGGACCCAGCGCTCGAACAGGTTTTCGGGCAGCTCACGCAGGAAGCGGCTCGACTCGGTCACGACGACGATGCCGTAGCGGTCGAAGACGGCAAGGGGGTGAACGAGGACAAGCTCGTCCTTCGCGCGCGTCGCGGCGACGTAGAAGAGGCGCCGCTCCTCCTCGAGGCCCTCGGCCGTCTTCGCGGCGCGGACGTTCGGGAAACGGTCCTCGACGAGCCCGATGACGAACACGGCGCGCCACTCGAGCCCCTTCGCCTGGTGGATCGACGAGAGGACGAGCCGCTCGTCGTCTTTCTCGGCGGCAATCACGGTCTCGCCCGAGGGCTCGCCGAAGAGCGTGATCTCCTCGAGGAAGCTCTCGACGCCGTCGTACGGCAGCGCGAACTGCGCGAGCGCCTCGAGGTCGTCGAGCCGGGCCCGGTGGTTCGCGAATTTCGACTTCGCCACGTCCGCGTAGCCGCCCTCGTCCACGACGAAGCGGATGGCTTCCGCCGGCGCCGCCTGAAGCGAGGGACGCCGCAGGGACTCGAGCGTGGCCGCGAGCTTCTTCAGCGGGCCCTGTGCGCCGGCGGGCGCCTTTCGCATGTCGAGGCGCAGGAAGGAGCCGACCGGGTCGGGATTGCCTCCGACCGCCGCCCAGAGAGTCGCGGCCGTGCGCTCCCCCACCTTCGGAAGAAGCTTGAGGATGCGCTTGAAGGCCGTCTCCTCCCTCGGGTTCACGAGAAGGCGAAGGTATGCAAGGACGTCCTTGACGTGCTGCTGCTCGAAAAAGCGCATTCCGGAACGGATCTCGTACGGGATGCCGCGGCGCGTCAACTCGATTTGCAGCTCGAGAGCCTGGTGGTGCGCGCGGTAGAGGACCGCGATCTCGGAAAGCGGTATCCCCTCGTCGCGCAGCTCGAGGACGCGCTGGGCCACGAACTCGGCCTGCTGCGAGACGTCGGCGGTGCCCACGACGACCACGGGCACGCCCGAGGGACGCGTCGCACGTAACGACTTCTCGAAGCGCCGCGTGTTCCGCGCGATGGAGGCGTCCGCGAGGCCGAGGATCTCGGGCGTCGACCGATAATTCGTCTCCAGCGAGAAGACGCGCGTGCCCGGGTGGCGTCCCGGAAAGCCGAGAAGTGCCTCGAAATCCGCTCCGCGAAACGAGTAGATCGACTGCGCGTCGTCGCCGACGACCATGACGTTAGGTGTCCCGACGTCCTTCACGACGAGGTCCACGAGGTCCGCTTGCAGGCGGTTCACGTCCTGGTACTCGTCCACCAGGACGTGCCGGAAGCGCGCGCCGAAGCTCCTCCGAATTTCCGTGCGTTCGAGCATGAGCCTCTTCCAATTCAGGAGGAGGTCGTCGTAATCCATTCCGTTCGCGGCGACCTTGCGCTCCAGGTAGCGATGCACGACGGTCCGAATGGCGTCGAGCTGGGCGAGGAAGTGCGGATGCTCGGCCGTGATCACGTCGTCGAGCGGCCTTCCCGTGTTCACGCACAGCGACACGATGGCCCGGAGAAGGTCGCCCTTCGGGAAGCGTTGCTCGGTGACGGGAACGCCGATATCGGACGTCGCCGACTCCAGGAGGTCCTTCGTGTCTTCCGAGTCGAGGATCGTGAAGTTGGCCTTGTAGCCGAGGAGATCGGCATGGGGGCGCAGCAAGCGCGAAGCCACGGAGTGAAACGTTCCCGCCGTCGCGCGGTTCAGGTCGGCGCCGATGAGCGCCTCGACGCGGCGCTTCATCTCGCGCGCGGCGCGGTTCGTGAACGTGAGAAGAAGGAGCGAGGCGGGGTCGGCGCCGTCTTCGATGAGGCGCGACACGCGGTAGACGAGCGTGCGCGTCTTGCCCGACCCCGCGCCCGCGACGACGAGCGTCGGCCCGTCGGACGCGAACACCACAGCCTTCTGCTCCTCGTTCAGCTCGCGCGCGTAGTCCACGCGATAGCTCCTCGCGGGCGCGGCCCGTCGGAGGACGTATCGGCGGGGAGAGGCGGCGTCGTCGCTCATTTGAAGGATGAGATTACCGCGGAGGCCCACGGCTTAACGCACCGCATCCGCGAACCGCTTTTCCTCTCGCCGCCGCGCGTCCGCGTCGCACGGGAAATCGAACGTCGCGTCGAAGTCACAGCCCGGTTTGCGTATGCCCTTGCGGAGGGACTGCGCCTTCGTGAAGCGCTGGGGCCAGACGAGGCCAAGGAAGTCCTTCGAATAAGAGCCGAATTCGGCGACTCTAGGGAGGACGGGCGCAAGGCTGAAGAGAGCGTCGCGCATCGCAGGCGAGACGAGGGAGGCCGCCCGTTCGCGCATGTTCGCGGCCCTCTCATCCGAAAACGCCGAGAACCCCGCCGCCAAGACGCCATTGCGGCCCGTGAAGACGACGCACGCATCCGGTGGCGCGACCTTCTCGCAGCCCGGAACGTCGCCGAAGCGCGAAAGGACGAGCCGGCGGGTCAGCTCTTCTCTGCCCGGGTGCCGCCGGATCGACTCGGTCGAGTCGCGACCCGAGGGGTCCTGCTTCGAAACGAAGACGAAGCGCTCCACCCCGGCGCGCACGAGAAGGCGCGTCGTGTCGCCGGCCGGCGTTCTCTCGAAGTGGATCGAGATCTCCGTCACCGCGTCGAAAACGAAATGCCATCGCGCCGGGCCCTCGGCATTCACCTTCCGCGCGGCGAGAAGGAGTGCGAACGCGGCGGCAGCCGTCCTCAGGGCGCGAGCGATGTCCAGACCTTCCCCTCGATGAACGCCGAGACCATCCAGGAGTCGAGTCGATCGCGCTTCGCCTCTTCTTCCAGGATGTCGAGCGCCGCGTCGCGCGGGACGGCCTTCTTGTAGGGGCGGTCGGAGGCGGTGAGGGCGTCGTAGACGTCGCAGACCGTGAGCGCGCGGACCGCGGGCGGAATGCCCTCTCGGTTCAGCCCGCGGGGGTAGCCGGTCCCATCGAGCTTCTCGTGATGCGCGTATGCGATCTCGGGAACACGCGCGAGGTCCGCCGTCCACGGAATCGTCGAGAGAAAGCGCCACGTGTGCGAGACATGGCTTTCCACGGCGCGGCGCTCGTCCTCCGAGAGGCTGCCCTTCGTGATCGACAGAAAGCGGAACTCCTCCGGGAGAAGCAGCGTCGCCTCGCGCCCGCGGCGGTCGCGGTAGGAGCGCACCAGGAGCCCCTCGAGACGCCCGCGGACTTCTCTTGGCAGGACCGTCGGCTCGTTCGCCGCGACGATCTCCTCGAAGAGATCCTCGATCTCCCGGGCGCGAGCGGACGCTCCGGCGTCGAGCGCCGCGAGGTCGCCGGCGGTGACGCGTCCGCCCTCCCGTGCGCAGCGCTCGAGGAGCGCCCGCCCTGCTCGAGCCTCTTCCGAAGCGAGCGAAAAGTCGAAACGGTCGCGGATCTTCGCAAGCCCCCCGTCCGAGAGCTTTCTTGCCTTGACCAGGACGTGCTCGGGAACCGAGATCTTGCCGAAGTCGTGCAGAAGGGCGGCGGTTCCAATCTCTCGCAGCTCCTCCCGCGAGAACGTCACCCCGGCGTGGGGACCGTCGTCCGCGCCGTCCACGAGGCGCGCGAGCTGCACGGAAAGGGTCGACACACGGTTGCTGTGGCCCGCAGTCGTCGGATCGCGCTGCTCGACGGCGAAGATCGCGGCTTGGGCGAAGTCCTCGAAGAGCTTCCGGATCGACGCCGTGAGGTGGTTCGCTTTCAGGCAGACGGCCGCCTGCGTCGCGAGTGAGAGGAGAAGAGGCACGAGATCGTCCGGGTACGCCTCATACGTTCCCGGCGCGCGAGAGCGCCGGTTCATGAGCTGAAGGACGCCGACGAGCTCGCCGCGATGGTCCTTCATCGGCACGACGAGCATGGCGCGCGTGCGGAAACCGGTCGCCTCGTCGAACGCATGGTTGTGATGGAAGGGAGCGCCTGCCGGAAGCGCGTAGGCATCCTCGAGGACGAGAGGCTCCCCGTGGACGGCGACCCAGCCCGCGAGGCTTCCCTCGTCCACCGGCATGGTGCGCTCGGAGAAGGCGAACGCAACCGCGTCGTTCTGCGCGAGCTTGAACCGCAGGCGTCGGCCTTCGGACGCATCCTCCACGAGATAGAGGCTCCCGGCCTCGGAGGCCGAAAACCGCCGCGATTCCGTCAGAATCGTCTCGAGGAGCCTCTCGATGTCGCGCTCGGCGGACAGAGCGATTCCAATCCGGTTCAGGGCGGCGATCCGCTCCTCGGCCTGCCGGAGCCGCTCCTCGAGGAGCGTGACGTCGCGCGGGGTCATCGGACCGGCGTCCGGATCTCGTGGGAGAGGTTCGCGACGAAGTCGTCCTTCACCCGGTTGCTCCTCCCGGGCTCCTCGACGAGCGCGAGGGCGAACTCCGAGAGGAACCGGTCGCGATTGATACCCGGCTCCGCTGCACCGCGATCATCCCGAGCCACTGGAAACCCAGTTTATCCTCCCGGCATGAACTTTGGCTTCTGCCGCCGGACCGCGGTTTCGTGTCTGCCGTCTACGGCGCCGTGAGAAGCGGGCTGAAGACGAGATAGGGGTTCACGACGAGGGCGCGCCCGGCGGTGTCCTCGTCACGGAAGATCGCGAAATGCAGGTGCGGCCCGCCGATGACGTGGCCCGTCGCGCCGACTTCACCGAGACGCTGCCCCTTCACGACGTGGTCACCGGCCTTGAGGCCCTTCTCGTGCCGCGAGAGGTGCGCGTAGAAAAACGTGTAATTCCCCGTCGTGTCGCGCAGGTAAACGACCTTTCCGCCTTTCTTGTCGCGGCCGAGGCGTTCGATGACGCCATCCGCGACGGCCACGACCGGCGTTCCGCGGGGGGCCGCCAGGTCGATCGCGTGATGCTTCCTGTGCTTGCCGCGCCTGGCGAGAAACGTGTCGCGGTATTTCGCGCGATCGAACGCCTCGAGCGGCAGCGGGAAGTCGGTCGCGAACAGCTCGGCCAGCTCGTTCTCGGGCACCGAAACGGGGCGGCTGTTCGCCTTGCGCACGACGAGGCCCGTGACCGTCCTCGCGAGGTTCTGCCAGAACGCGAGCCGCGCCGGACTCATGGACGGCGTCATCGCCGGATCGACGGGGGCGAGCGCGCCGCCGTCCTCGGAATCCTCCGGATCGTCCGGATCGTCAGGATCCTCCTCGGCCGCGGCGCCCCGCCGGGCGGCAATCGCCGCCGGGTTACCGGAACGCGCGAGCCACGCGAGGTCCGCCGCGTCTGCCGACGGATAGCAGCGGCCGTCTTCTGGGTCGCGGGCCGGGCAGGGCTGCGCGAGGGCCGCGCTGGCTCCGGCGGGCGGTTTGACCGACGCGTCCGCGAGGGAGGCGAGCAAGCGGGCTTCGGCAAGGAGCGCAAAAGGCGGCGCTTTGGGCACGTCCCCTCCGGCGCCAAGCGCCCCGCCCAAGGCGACCGCGAGAAGAACGTTCAGGAAACGCGTTCCAAGTATGCGCTGTCGCGCGTGTCGACCTTGATGACCGTACCCGCCTCGACGAATTGCGGCACCTGCACGACGAGGCCGGTCTCGAGCTTCGCGGGCTTGTACGACGCCGATGCGGTCGCGCCCTTCATTCCGGGCTCGACNNTCGAAGGTCTCCTGGTTCATGAAATGGTGCCCCTGGCCATCCGAGTAGAGGTACTGCATCTGATGCGTGTCGAGGGAAGCCTTTTCGACCTTGTCTTCCGACCGGAACCGGTGCTCGTTCATCGCGCCGGACTTCAGATTCCGGAGCTTCGCCTGGACGAATCCCCTGAGGTTGCCGGGAGTCTTGTGGAGGACGCTGTGGGCCCTGTGCAGCTCACCGTTGTAGACGATGATCATTCCCGGGCGAATTTCAGTTGCGGAAATCATTCACTCTCCAGAAGTTTCATGGATTCCGCTCTGACGCGCGTGACAAGGGCGAACGTCGCCACCCGACCTGCTGGCGGACGGCAAGCCTAACCTACCCCTCCCCGAAAAGACAAGCGGCCCGGGCTGATCAGCCCGGGCCGCGGGAAAGCCGGAAAGGACCCGCTTCAGCGCTTCGTGATGATGAAGTGCGATCTGCGGTTCGAGGCGTAGGCCGTTTCGTTCTTCGCGGTATCGAACGGCTGCTCCTCGCCGACCGTCGTGGCCGTTATACGGGCCGGGTCGACGCCGAGCTTGACCATGTAGTCAAACGTCGCCTTGGAGCGCTTTTTGCCGAGCACGAGGTTGTACTTGTTGGTGCCGCGGATGTCGCAGTGACCTTCGATCGTGACGTTCGTGTCGGGATGATTCTTGATCCACTCGGCGCCGCGCGCGAGGCGCTCGTGGTACTCGGGTTTGATGACGAACTTGTCGAAGTCGAAGAAAATGTCCTCGAGATAGCCGCCCTTCTGGGTAATCGCCACCATCTCCTCCACCGCCGCGGGCGGGGGCCGGGGCGGGGCTGGCATGGGCGTGGGCACTGGCGTGGGAACCGGGGTCGGCGGAGGCGGCGGCGGGTCGACCACGAACTTCACGCGCGATGTTTCGGCGCGCTTGCCGTTGCGGATCACCCAGGCATCGGCCACATGGGGGCCGGCGCCCACGCGGTTGAACGTCGAGCAGAGCGGGTCGGTGCCGGCCGCGATCATCCGGCTCTGTCCACCGTCGAGCGTGATTTCATAGGCTTTCGGCGGGAAATAGCAGTAGTCGCCCGGGACGGCCGTCACGCAGACGACCACGTCGCCCGGGGGCAGGTGCTGGCCGTCCGTCGGCTTCGTGATCCGGAAGGCGTTGCCCGTCGTGCAGGTGCAGGCGGCGACGAAGAGCGCGGCGAACACCGCCGAGCCGACCGCCGCGCGCCGCGGGAGCGATTTCGGAAGGAAAGCTGAGATCACATCATCCTCCTGATCTTTCGGCCGGTCACGGCTGGTCGAGGCCGCGGTGGTGGGGCTCAACGCGCTGAACCTGGCCGCTGTCACCGTGCACGAGCGAAGGCTTCGGCAGGGAGATCATCGACGCGAGCTGGCGGGCGAATTCGGGCGTGAAGATCGCCTGGACGGCCCTTTCGAAGTCCTCTCCGTTCAGCGGTGCGTAAGACGAGGAGCCCGCGAGGCCGCCGTTGGTCCCGCCGTTGAAGAGATACGTCGTGAGATTCACGCGGGGCAGGCTCGCGTTGAAGTTCGCGTTCATGAACTGGATGAGGTCATCGGCGAGAAGCGCGTATCCGATGGGCGTCAGGTGGAACCCGTCGTACGAGAACGCTCCGCCCGTCAGGTAGGCGGCGTTGATCGTGATGCCGCCGAAGTCGAAGCCCGCCTTCAGGCGCAGAAGAAAGTCGTTCACGTCGTAATACTTGTAGCCTGACGAGGCCGCAGCCGCCTTGATGGCGGTGTTGTAGTCGGCGCCGCGCTGCTTGAGGAACGCGACGTCGGCCGCGTAGATGAGGGCGCCGGGGTTGCCAGCCGCGTCCGCCGCGGCCGGGAGCGGGTTGTTGCACTTCGGCAGCGTCGGCGCCACCGCGCACGGGATGCCGTAGCCGTAGGGCAGGTAGGCCGCGGCGTTTAGCGTCACGAGCGTCGTCGGCGGGATGTTGCAAGCGGGGACGCCGGTGGGGCATCCCTTGGGCCCGAGGAGCGGGATTGGCAGGCCGGTCGCGGGATTCAGGACGAGCTTGCCGCCGCTCGTGAGGAAGGGGGGAAGCGTCGTCGTGAACGGGATGCTCGTGACGTCCGCGACTCCGAACACGATGCCTTTCGGCTGTTTGGCCGCGAGCTTCGTGAGCGTCGCGCTGGTGTCGGCCGTGAAGGGCGCGAGCGGCGTGACGGTGACGCCGTCGATGATCGTGCCGCTCAGGACGGCGCCGAGGTAGTCGTTGCCCACGTTCTCGAGAAAGACGAACGTCGGGCTGAGCGCGATCGCCTGATCGACCTGAGAGCCGGCGTGGAGGGCTGCATTCCTCAGAACGAGGTCGATGAAGAGTGCGCAGGACCCGCTCGTCTCGGAGGCCGTCGTGGCGCGCAGCATGTCGCCGATGGCGCAGCCGGGGACCGACAGGTTGTTGTACGGGCGCGGGAGCGCGAGGTTGGCGGGTGTGCCGGTCGAGGGCTCATAGGTGAACGACGGCGCGAGCGACGTCAGGACCATGCAGCCGCCGAGGCCCGGGTCGTTCACGATCGGCTGCTGGAAGTCGGCCACGTTCTCGGTTCGCGCGATTACGGCGCTCGACGAATCCACCTGGACACGCTTCGTGAGGCAGTGCGCGGTGAAGCCGGCGCCCTCGGAGTCGCCGATCCATGCGATGCGGGTGAGGTCGACCTGCGCCCACGCGGGCGACGCGGGCGAGAGGGCCGCCACTGCCGCGAGAGCGAGGGAGATGCGGAGGAGGGATTTCAGGATCTTCATGGTCTTCTTGTGCTCCCTCAGAACGTCGACTTGATCGTGACGCTCGGCAAAATCGCGAAGGACTGGTACGTGGCGCTGAAGTTGTCCTTGCTCGTCGTGATCGTCCGCTCGTGGAACCAGAGGAAGAGGCTCGAGAACTGGAATTCGAGGTGCTTCGAGACGGCGATCCCGGCGCCGATCGTGCCGCCCGTGCGGTTGGCGTCCGGCAGGAACAGCCCGGCGTCGGCGTCGGGCTGCGGCGTCTGGTCGTAGACGAAGCCGCCCGCGACCCAGCTGCGCGAGCCCACCTTGTAGGTCAGGCCCGCGCGAAGGGTCCACGTGTTCTCCCAGTTGTGCACCAGGGTCGTGTCCGGCAGGCCGTCGATCTGGAGGACGGTCTGGTCGAAGACCTTCCACGTCGTGTAGTTCCCGTCCGCTTCGAGCGTCAGTCTCGGCGTGACCTCGTAGGCGATGCCGAACATCGTGACGGAGGGGAACTGGAGCGTCGTCCGGGCCTGGGCCCCCTTGCCGAAGGGAAGCGACTGCGCCACGGCGGCGTCGAACTGCGGGCTCCCCGTGGGAATCTGTCCGAACGACGCCGGGCCGTTGAGGTCGACGTCCATGTGCGAGTGGTAGGAGATGCCGAGGCGCACGCGGTCGCAGGGCTTGATGAGGAGGCCAGCGGCGAAGCCGACCTTGACCGGCTCTCCCGCGGATACGATGCTCACGTGGGCGATGTCCACGACGCGCTGGGTGAACGGGTTCACGGCGGAAATGTTCTCGCTGAGCCTCACGTCCGTGAAGCGAAACTCCGGGCCGGCTCCGATCGCGACAGAGTCCGAAAGCTTCACGGCGAGCTGGGCCGACACCGCGATCTGGCGTATGTCGTTGCGCTGGTTGATGAAGCGGCCCGCGAACGTGTCGGGGTTCTGCCAGGGCACGCCGAGACCGTTCGGCGTCCAGAAGCCCGCCGAGAGCTTCACGCTGTCGCTCAGCGGGAGCACGGCGTACCCGTGACCGATTCCGTAGGGCGACTTGCTCATGCTCGCCGAGTAGCCGTCGCCCGGGTACGGGCTTATTCCGTCGAGTCGGGCCGTGGGTCTGAGGATCGCGAAGCCGCCGACCTCCAGGGTGAAGCGATCGATGAACGCGTTTCCGGCGGGGTTGTAGAACATCGCCGAAGGGTCGTCTGCCGTGGCGGCGAAAGCCCCCGCCACCGCGTTACCCTTCGAGCTCTGCTCGAAGAGACCGAAGCCCGCCGCTTCGACACGGCCCGCCGACCCGGCAGCCGCGAGGCCGACGAGCACGAGGGCTGCCAGCCGATTACAAATCGATTTGAACACCGGTTCCTCCTTCACGTCACACTGAGAATGAGAAGCAGAGCTGAATCGAGAATCTGACGAATATTACAGATCTTTTTGCCGGACGCGGGAAGAGTCAAGCCCTATTCACCTCAGCGCGTCAACGCGTGCGTAAGCCCAAGAAACCCACTGCCACTGCCCCCGGGCCCGCGTGGGCGGCGAGCACGGGGGCAATTTCCATGAGAAACGCGTCCGACCCAGGCCGGCGACCGAGAAGCTCCTCGGCGATACGGGCCGCGAGCTGAGGCGCCCCGAAATGGGCGACTCCCCAGGTCGGCACCAGGAGACCGCGGGTTCTCGCGAGGGCCTTTTCGACGAGCTTTGCGCACGCGCGCGGGAAACCCCAGGCGGCTCCGCCAGGCTTGGCACGGCCCGAGACGCTCAACGTGAGGAGCGGGACCACGCCGAGGGCGTTCGCGAGGGCCCGCTGGCCCGCGGTGACCCGGCCGCCTCTCACGAGAGCGTCGAGCGACGGGACGGCCGCGTAGAGGCGCGCCCGCGACGCCGCGGCGTCGGCGATCGCGAGGACTTCGGCGAGCGTCCCGCCGCCACGTGCCGCGCGAGCGGCCTCCCGCACGACGAGGCCCTGCGCCACGGAAACGCTCCGCGAGTCGAGCACGGCGACGGGCGCCAGGCCGCCGTCGGCACGAAGCGCGGCAGCGGCCGTGCGGGCGGCCGAGAACGTGCCCGAGAGCGCGCCCGCGACGTGGATTCCGAGCACGGGGGTCCCGTGCGCCGCGAGCGCGCCGTAGACCTCGCGAAAATCGGCCGGCGGAGGCTGCGACGTGCGCGCCACGAGCCGCCCCTCGGCGAGCCGGCGGTGGAACTCAGCGGGCGTGATCGTGATCTTGTCGAGGAAAGTCTCGTCGCCGAGATGGAGTCTGAGCGGCACGACCGTGACCCTCTCCGACTCGAGAACGGCGTCCGGCAAGTCGCACGCGGAATCCGTCACGATGGCAACGCGGCCGCGCGCCGCGAAACGGTCCACGTGCTGCGCGCGCATGTCCTCGACCTTCGTCTCGACGACATCACCGAACCGGCGGACGACGGCGAAGACGTCCTCGGGACGATTCACGTGGACGTGCGCGCGCAGGCGCGAGGCCCCGCCGACGACGGCGATGGAATCGCCAAGCGGCGCGAGCGCGCGCCGGAGCGCATCGCGGTCGAGTCGCTCCCCTTTCACGAGGGCCTCCGTGCAGTACCGAAAGAGAATCGACTCGCGCGCCTCGCGGATACGCGCCTCGACGCGATCCTCGGGGGGCGGGAGCGGAAGGGCCGCCGCACCGCGCCCGAACGCCGCGAGCGCGCCCTCGAGGAACAGGACGAAGCCCTGCGCGCCGGCGTCCACGACGCCGGCGCGGCGCAGGACGGGAAGCTGGTCCGGTGTCCGGGCGAGCGCGCGGCTGGCCTCCGCCGCCGCGAGGGGAAGCAGGACGGCGAAGTCGGCTGTTTCGCGCACGCGCCGGGCGACCTCTTCCGCAAAGGCGGCGATGACGCTCAGAACCGTCCCCTCGCGCGGCTGCGCCATGGCCTCGCGCGCCGCGGCGGCACCCGTGGCGACCGCGGCACTGAATCCCCGCGTCGTCAGCCGGAGCACGCCCGCGGCCCCTCCGGCGAATCCCTCGAGGAGCTGCGCGAGGATCGCTCCCGAGTTCCCCCGCGATCCCATGAGCGCCTCGTCCGCCGCGAGGCGCGCGACGCGCACGAGATTTCGCTCGCGCGTGCCGGCGACCGCCGCCGAAACGCGCGCGAGGGTCGCGGCGAGATTCGAGCCCGTGTCGTTGTCGGCGACCGGAAACACGTTTATGCGGTCGAGGTCCTCACGCCGCGCGGCGACGGCGCGGGCTCCCGCCACGAGGGCGCGCGCGAGACGGCGCCCGTCCAGGTACGCGACGCGAACAACGGGCATTCAGAGGATTCTATTTATTCGCGTCCCGTCTACCTCACGGGCGCCCTCAACACGGGAGCAAAATTCCCCGGTCTGCTCGCCTCGCGCGCCGCGCCCGCTTCGTCGAGCCGGCCGATCGGCGTCGTGTGCGGCGCGGACGTGACGATCCCGGGCGACGTCTCGCACTCCTTTGCGATCGCGATCATCGCATCCGCGAACGCGTCGAGCTCGTCCTTCCCCTCGGACTCGGTCGGCTCGATCATGAGCGCGCCCGGCACGATGAGCGGAAACGACATCGTGGGTGGGTGGAAGCCGAAATCCATGAGGCGCTTGGCGATGTCGATGTTGTGCACGCCCATCGCCGCCTGGCGGTGGTCCGAGAAGACGATCTCGTGGTAGCTCGGCGCGTCGTACTTCAGGTGGTAGAAGGGCTCGAGCCGCTTGCGCAGGTAGTTCGCGTTCAGGACGGCGTTCTCGGCCACCTCGTGGATTGAATGCCCGTAGGACAGGATGTACGTCAGCGCGCGCACGAGGACACCGAAGTTTCCGTAGAACGCACGCATCTTTCCGATCGAGTCGGGCCGGTCGAAATCCAGCCGGAACGCGTCGCCCGCCCGCTCGACGGTGGGCACGGGCAGGAACGGCACGAGGGACGCGCCCACGCCGACGGGTCCCGCCCCGGGGCCGCCGCCGCCGTGCGGGGTCGAGAACGTCTTGTGCAGGTTCATGTGCATGACGTCCACGCCCATGTCGGCGGGACGCACCTTGCCCACGAAGGCATTGAAGTTCGCGCCATCGAGGTAGAGATACGCGCCCTTCGCGTGGACGAGCTTTGCGACCTCGAGGATGTGCTCTTCGAAGACGCCAAGCGTGTTCGGCACGGTGACCATGAGAGCCGCGACATCCTCCGTGAGCTTCGCCTCGAGCTCGGAGAGCTCGAGCGTCCCGCGCCGGGACGACGCGAGCTCGACGACGGAGTAGCCGGCGAAATGCGCCGTCGCGGGATTCGTGCCGTGCGCGGAGTCGGGAACGAGGACGTGCTTGCGCGCATTGCCCGCCTTCACGTGCGCGGCGCGGATCATGAGGGCGCCCGCGAGCTCGCCGTTCGCGCCGGCCGACGGCTGGAGGGTGACGCGCGCGAACCCGGTGAGCACCTTCAAGGCCTCCTCGAGGCGCCACATCAGCTCGAGGTTCCCTTGGGCCAAGTGAACGGGTGCATAAGGATGGGCGTCGTTGAATCCAGCGAGCCGCGCGATCTCCTCGTTGATCCGCGGGTTGTGCTTCATCGTGCACGAGCCGAGCGAGTAGAGCGCCGTGTCGATCGAGAAGTTCATCTGCGAGAGACGCGTGAAGTGCCTCACGACGTCGACTTCGGAAGCTTCCACCTCGCCCTCGACCCCGGGACGGTGCGCCTTCCCGTAGAGCGCGGCCGGATCGGCCTCGGGCACGTCGAGCGGCGGGAGGACGACGCCGACGCGCCCCGCTCGGGGAGCGTCGAAGAGCGAGCCGAAACGCCGCCGCTGGTCGAGGCGGGCATCCGCTCGCACGAGAGGTTCGGTGGGGGTGAGGGTGCCGTGATCGCTCATGAGAAGGACCTCAGGGTGTCGAGAAGCGCGTCGAGCCCGCTTCGCGGCGTCCGTTCCGTCACCGCGACGAGGAGGAGGTCCCGGTACGCGGAGGCCGCCGGCTCGAGCCGCGCGTACGGGACGCCCGCGAGGATCTTCTTCGCCTCGGCGCGGCGCAGCACCTCGTGCACCGGGACGCCGCAGTGCAGGGCAAACTCGTTGAACGTCTTTCCGGCGAACGCGACGGAGAACGGACCGGGGAGCGCCCGGATCCCGGCCTTCAGGTACTCGGCTTTCGAGAGGCACTGGACGGCCGTTTCCCTCAGGCCGTGCTTGCCGAGCACGGAAAGCGTCATGGTCGCCGCGAGGGCGAACAGCCCCTGGTTCGTGCAGATGTTCGACGTGGCCTTCTCGCGGCGGATGTGCTGCTCGCGCGTGGAGAGTGTCAGACAGAAACCGGACCGTCCGCCCGCGTCCGTCGCGCGTCCCGCGAGGCGGCCGGGAATCTGGCGCTTCCCGGCATCGCGGCACGCGAGGAATCCCACGAGCGGTCCGCCGAACGAGGGCGCGAGGCCGAACGAAGCCGCCTCGCCGCAGGCGATGTCGACCCCCGACGCGCCGGGCGCCTCAAGCACCGCGAGCGAGAACATCTCGTTCACGACGCCGATCGCGAGCGCGCCGTGCGCGTGGGCCGCGTCCGCGGCGGCCTTCCAGCCCTCGACGACCCCGAAGACGTTCGGAGACTGCACGCAGACTGCGAATGTGTCGTCGTCCACGGCGGCCGCGAGCGCCCCGGCCTCCGTCGCACCGTCCTTCCCGAGGGGGACTTCGACGATGGTGAACGGGAAGTTCACGAGATACGTGCGAAGGCACTGCCGGTACTCCGGGTGCAGGCCGGCGGAGACGACGACCTTCGTCTTTTTCTTCGTGAGGCGCTCGGCCATGAGGACGGCCTCGACGAACGCCGACGCGCCCTCGTACATCGAGGCGTTCGCGACGTCCATGCCGGTGAGGAGCGCGATGTGCGTCTGGAACTCCCAGATCGCCGTGAGCGTCCCCTGCGAGACCTCGGGCTGGTACGGGGTGTACGACGTCAGGAACTCGCCACGCAGGAGGAGCTGCGAGACGAAGGCGGGCGCGTGATGGCTGTAGAGACCCGCGCCAAGGAAGGACGTCCACTCTCCGAGGTGAGCGTTCTTCGCCGCGACCCGGCCCAGGTCCCGCCGGACCTCGATCTCGGAGGCCGGGGGCGGAAGGCCGGGCGGCTCCGTGCGATAGACGGCGCGGGGCACCGTCGCGAAGAGGTCGTCAATCGAGGCCGCGCCGACCGCCGCGAGGAGAGCCTCCCGCTCGGCGGGGCTGTTCGGAATGTAGCGCATGGGGTCGTGTCCTTTCCGGCACCCATACGCCGAAGGCGGGGCGCCGGACGTTCGCTCTCGATCAGGCCTTGGCTTCCTCTTCCACGAACTTCTCGTAGTCAGCCGCGTTGAAGAGCGTGTCCATCTCGGCGTCCGACGAGAGCTTGATTTTCACGAGCCAGCCGTCGCCGTGAGGGTCTTCGTTCACGGCCCCGGGCTCGTCGGTGAGGACCTTGTTCACTTCGAGGATCTCGCCCGCAACGGGCAGGAAGAGCTCGGACACGGCCTTTACGGATTCGATCGTGCCGAATTCCTGGCCGGCGTCGAAGATCTCGCCCACGTCGGGCATTTCGACGAACACGACATCCCCGAGCTCCTTCTGCGCGTGGTCGCTGATCCCGATCGTCCCCACGTCGCCGTCGACGCGAATCCACTCGTGGCTCCGGGAATAGCGGCGGTCGTCCGGGTAAACGCTCATATTCCTCTCCTGAAACCCTCAGGTCTTTCTCCTGTAGAACGGCGTCGGCACGACGCGCGCCGCCACGGACCGCCCGCGTACGTCGATCGCGAGCGACGTGCCCGGGGTGATGCGGCCGGCCGGGACGTACGCGAGGCCGATGGGCTTTCCAACCGTAGGCGTCTGCGTGCCCGACGTGACGACGCCGACCGGGCCCGATTCAGGGTCGACCGAGACCGGGAACCCGTGCCGCGCGATGCCGCGCCCGGTCACCTCGAAGCCCACGAGGCGGCGGGTGACGCCCGCCTCTTTCTGCTTCGCGAGCGCTTCACGGCCGGTGAAGTCGCCCTTTTTCATCTTCACGATCCAGCCGAGATTCGCCTCCCACGGCGTCGTTGTGTCGTCGATATCGTTGCCGTAGAGCGCGAGCGTGGCCTCGAGGCGCAGCGTGTCGCGCGCCCCGAGCCCCGCGGGAATGACGCCGTCGGGCCGGCCCGCCTCGAGGATCGCGTCCCAGACGGCGGCCGCGCGGTCGGAATGCACGTAGACCTCGAAGCCGTCCTCGCCGGTGTAGCCCGTGCGCGAGACGAGCGCGGTCACGCCGGCGACGTGCCCGGTTGCGAAGCGGTAGTAGCCCACGTCCGCGAGCTTCACGTCCGTCAGCGGCTGGAGGACGCGCTCGGCGAGAGGTCCCTGGAGCGCGAGCTGCGCCCAGATCGCCGACTCGTCCTCGACCGCCGCGCCCGGAGACTCCTGCCGCTTCGCCCACGCGACGTCCTTCGGCGTGTTCGACGCGTTTACGACGAGAAGGTAGTCGTCCGCAGCGATCCGGTACGTGAGGAGGTCGTCGACGAACGTCCCCCGCTCGGTGAGGAACGCCGAGTATTGGACTTTGCCGTCGTCGAGCGCGGCGACGTCGTTGCACGTGAGGCGCTGCACGGTCTCGAACGCCTTCGGTCCGCGCACGCGGATCTCGCCCATGTGCGACACGTCGAAGAGGCCGGCGCGCGTTCTGACCGCGCGGTGCTCGTCGGCCAGGCCCGAATATTCGACCGGCATGTCCCACCCGCCGAACGGCACCATCTTCCCGCCAAGAGCGCGGTGCCTATCCCACAGGGGCGTGCGCCTGAGAGGAGACGAAGGGGGAGCGCTCATCGCCGCGCGGGACGATACGGCCCCCTTTCCGGCTCGTCAACAGAACAAATGAATTAGGGACGGCGATAATCCCCGAATGGTTCGGCCCGCCGGCGACGACGCCGCCACCCTCGCCGCAACGCGCCCCAGGAGGCGCTTCGCCTCGGGGGAGGAGTTCCGCGACACGGCGACTCCGGCATCCCTCCACCTCTTTCTCGCGGGCGGCGCGACGCTGCTCGCCGAGACCCCGTTCGGACCGCACCCGGTCGCGCACCTCGCGGCCCCTGCGTTTCTCGATCTGCGCGTCGCGTTCGGGGGCTCGCCGAGGGTCGCGCGTGTCGCGCCCGATCCCGGCAGCGAGGCCGCGTGGTTTCCCGCGGACGAAGCCCGCGCGCTTCTCTTCGACCCCGGCTCCTCGGGCGGCGCGTTCCGCAGGCTTGCGCTCGCAAGTCTCACGCTCGCGCTCCGCGAGGCGAACGCCGCCCTCGGCCGTTTCTTCGACGGAATGCCAGCGCCTTCTCCTCACGCGCGCGTTGCAGGCACCGGCACGATCGAGGACGACCCCGTCGACCCGGCGCGCGCGAGCGACCTCTTCGAGACCGCAGGCCTCGACCCGGCGCTCCTGCCCGCCCTCGGCCTCATGGCGCGCACCGTTCTCCCGGGCGCGGCGCTCCTCGCGGCGGGCGAAAGGGGAGAGGAAGCGTTCCTCCTCGCCGAGGGACGGCTCCGCGTCTCGCTCGACATCGCAGGGGGCGGCGAAGAGGCCCTCGCGATCCTCAAGCGCGGTGAGATCGCGGGCGAGATGGCGCTGGTGGATGACGCGCCGCGGTCGGCCGATGTCTTCGCGCACGGGGGCCCCGCCGTCGTCTACGTCCTGACGAGGGCCGTGTTCCGCGAACTCCTGGCCTCGGGCGCTAAGGAGGGAGCGCCGCTTCTCGCTGGCATCGCGTTCGTCCTGGCGCGGCGGCTCGAGGAGGCGATCAAGAAGGCCGCGGGCTTCCGCGTCCTCGCCGGCCCGATCTGACCCCGATCACATCCTCTTGAGCTTGTCCTTCACTTTCGCGCGGACCTCCCCGGCCGTGGGGCCCACGAGAATCCGAAATGACTTCGACTCGTAACCGGGTGCGCTGAGCAGGACCTCGTAGACGGCCATGTCCGCGAACTGGAGATCTTCCTTCGCCCACTTCGAAGCCGGACCCAGCTCGTGCCCGTTCACCGTGACGAGCGCGTCGGGCGGCTCGACGTTGAAGACGGCGGCGCGCACCGTGCGGTAGCTCGGGTGCTTGAGCTTTCCCTCCGGGCCCGTCGGGCCATCCGGCGTCCCCTTTTCGAGGCTGCGGTCGATCGTGACCTTGTCGTCGGTGGCCGTCGATCGCACGATGAGATCCACGAGCAGGTCGCGGTACTCCGGAGCGCAGAGACGGAGGCGGTGGGTACCCTCGAGGTTGAACGCGAGGAGCGAACCGCCACCGGCGTCATCCCAGTCGTCGGAGATGCCGATGTACCGGCCGTCGAGGTAGACGCGCGCCTGGCTCGGCGAGATGTCGAGCTTGAGGAATCGGCGAATCGTGACCGTAAGGTCCGCAGGCTTCTGCGAAGGGTTCACCGGCTTCGACGCCGCCGCTACCGGGGCGGGCGCTTCGAGGGCGACCGTCGGCTTGGTGCGGGCTTTCTTCGCGGGAACGGCTGCCGGCGAAATCCCAGCGGCCGGTGTCTCCACGACCGCGACCGAGGGTCCGGCGGCCGGGGAAACGGATGCGCTGGCCGGCACGAAAGCCGGCGGCTGCTGGGCCGGCGCAGAAGCGGCGGGTGCGGCCGTGGGGAGGGCCGTGGCGCCGCCTTCCTTCTCGCTTCCACGCGAGAGCGACAGCGCGCCGAGCACGATGGCGGCGGCGGCGAGAAGGCCGCCTGCCAGGACGAAGGCCGACACTCCCTTCTTCTTCGGGGCATGCGCCGCAGCCGCGGCGGCCTTCGCCACCACCTCGCCCATGCGGCGGCCGGTGGTGATCGTGGGCGACTCGGAGTCCGCGACGGGTGAGGCCACGGCGGGCATCGAAGGCACGGTCGGAGCCGAGGTGAAGCCCGCGCCCTCGGGCTGTCCTCCGACGGGCAACCCGACCTTCAGCGCCGCCGTGGGCGCCATCGAAGCCGGCATCGGAGGCGCCTCGGGGGGCGCGACCGGCGGAGGCGCTCCCGACGACGACCGAACGCGCTTGACCTTGCTGTCCGAGAATGCCGCCGTGGAGCCAACGGGCGAGAAGCCGAGAATCTCGCGGAGGTCTTCCGCGAGCTCTCTCGCGTCGGCGTAGCGGTTCGCGCGATCCTTCGCAAGGCACTTCCGGATGATGTCGCGAAGGCCATCGGGCAACTCTTTCGTCACGAGGCCCGTGTCGAGCGGCTCCTCGTGAAGGATCTGGTACACGAGCGTCGTGAGGGTGTCAGCCGGGAAGGGCTTGCGCAGCGTGAGCGCCTGGTACAGGACGATGCCGAGAGAGAAGATGTCCGTTCGGGCGTCCAGCTTCTCGCCTTTGATCTGCTCGGGAGACATGTAGGCGGGCGAGCCCACCATCTGGCCGGTCGACGTGAGATCCGTGTCGCCGGTCAGGAGCTTGCCGATCCCGAAGTCCGTGACCTTCGCCGAGAGCGCCGCCGTGAGGAGGATGTTCGCGGGCTTCACGTCGCGGTGCAGCACGCCGCGCTCATGCGCGTGCGCGAGCGCCTCGGCCACCTCGGCAACCACGCGGACGCGGTCGCGCATGGGGAAGCCGGCGGGGTCGGCAAGCCGCTGCGAGAAGCTTCCGCCCTGGACGAGCTCCATCGCGAGGAACAGCGTGCCCTGATCCTCGCCGACGTCGAAGACCGTCACGATGTGCGGGTGCTGGAGGCGGCCCGAAATGCGCGCTTCTTTCAGGAAACGCGCTTTCGCCTCCTCGGCGCCGAAGCTCTTCTCGGCGGTGTCGAACCGGATCGTCTTGAGGGCGAGCTCGCGCTCGATCTGAGGGTCGCGGGCGAGGTAAACGATGCCCATCGCGCCGCGACCCAGCGTGCGCAGGATGACGTACCGACCGATCTGCTCAGGATTCAACCGTGCGCCATCTCCGCGAGGATTCTATCCAACGTCTCCCGGGCCGCCCTCGCGCTCGGGCGGGACGTCCCGAGGGCCTTCGTCCGTCTGGAGATCGGAAGCGGAACCCGGGTCCTTCTCGAACGCCCGCTCGCGGTTCGCGAGCTCGGTCCGGGCTTCCTCCGCGCGTGCCGCGGGCACCCCGACCTCGATGGGAGAAAGATCCTCGCTCTCCGTCGGCGTCTGGTGAAAGCTTCGGTCCACGACGCGCGCCGGAATTCCGCGGCTTTCCAGAAACCCCGCGACGAGCGCGGCCTCTGACTCGTTCGCGGCGGGCGCGACGCCCACCCAATGCTCTTCGCTCTTCGTGTCATCGGCCATGGCGACCTCCCCTTCGTGATTCGAAGCTCAGGGTACGACGCGGAGCATTCCGGCGCGAACGGCGCCGGCCGGAAGGAAGCGGCCGACGACGGCGGCAGTCGCGTCCCCGCTCGCGCGGAGGGACGCCACGAGCGCGGACGCGTCGGCGGCCGGCAGCGCGAAAAGCAGGCCCCCTGACGTCTGCGCGTCGGCAAGAAGGAGAAGGTCCGTCTCCGAGACGCCCGGCACGATTTCGAGGATGGGCCGTGCGGCGGCGAGGTTCCGGTGGCTGCCATCTGGCGCGATCCCGGCCGCGGCGAGCCGGCGTGCGCCAGGCAGGAGCGGCACGGCTCCGGCCGAGACCTCAGCCGAAACGCCGCCGCCGCCGAGCATCTCCTTGATGTGGCCGAGAAGCCCGTAACCCGTGACGTCGGTGGAGGCCGAGATCGAAAACGCGTCGGCCGCGCGCGCGGCCCCGCGGTTCAGGCGCGTCATCGAGGTGATCGCCGCGCGCTCCTCTTGTTCCGACGGTCCGGAGTCCTTCTTCAGCAGGGAGAAGAGCGAGCTCTCCCTGAGGACGCGGGCCCGCATCGCCGAAGTCAGGATTCCTGTTCCGATCGCCTTCGTGAGAACGATCGCGTCTCCCGGCCTCGCGCCCACGTTGCGGCGGAGGCGCGAGAGCCTAACGCGCCCGGTGACGGCCATGCCGTAGAACGGCACATCGAAGTCGGTGGAGTGGCCCCCGAGGATGGGGATTCCGGCGTCGCGCGCCAGCTCGGCGCCGCCTTGAAGGATCTCGCCCAGCACCTCGAGCGGGAGAGCCTTCACCGGAAAGCCCACGAGGTTGAGCGCGAACAGAGCTTCGCCGCCCATCGCATAGACGTCCGAGAGGGCGTTCGCGGCCGCCACGCGCCCGAACTCGAACGGTGAATCCACGACCGGCGTGAAGAAGTCGGTCGTGGAGAGCAGCGTCTCCGGATCCGGGTCGTCGACCGCGCCGAGACGAAACACGGCCGCGTCGTCGGAGGACTCGAATCCGACGAGAGCACGCGGGTCGTGAGCCCGCGGCAACGCACCCAGCAGCTTCACCAGGTCAGACTGACCCAGCTTGCACGCTCAACCCGCCGACGACGCGAACGTCAGGATCGACGGATGAGGCTTGATTGCCTTCTCCATGCAGCGAGTGTACGCGCGCGAAGCGCGCCGAGAAGCGACCTACGCGTCGCTGGCCGTGAACGACTCGCCGAGCTGCCGGAGGACCATGTTCGTCGCGACACCGGCGAGAGCGCCCACGATGACGCGCCCCCGGTAGCGGCCCACGAGAAATCCGACGGCCACCGCGCCCACGAGGCACGACAGAGGGTGGCGCTGCACGGTGTCGAGAGCCGCCCTCTTCCAGTCGATGTTCTTCGGAAAGAGGTCGAACGGCTCCCCCGGCCGACCGACCGGGCCGTCCGGCGAGGCGCCGTGGGGCGCCGGAGGGTGAACCGCGGCGTCGTCCATCAGTCATCCCTCCTGCGCAGAAGCAGGCCGAGCGCGAAGCCGACGCCGAGCGCGAGCGCGAGCGACTTACCGGGGTTGTCGCGCACGTAGTTCTTGACGCCCTTCTGGACGTCCTCCCAGTCCGTGTCGGCGATCTTGTCCTTCAGCGCGCCGGCGCGCGCCCTCACGTTCTCGGCGACCTCGCCCACGCGCTCGCGCAGGCGGCCCGTCCTTTCGCCCATCGATTCGCGGGTCGCGTCAATCTTCTGTTCGACGGATTTTGCGGCGTCCTCGACCGTGCTGTTTGCCATGGTCCGATCTCCTTGGGCCGGTGATCTTGTCACAGCACAGACGCCAGGGAAAGGTACGATGGACGTGCGATGCGTTCCTCGACGGCGCCGGCGCGCCTCGCCGGCCGGGGGCTCCGCGAGGTTTCTCCCCTCGCGCGCGCGGTCGTCGTGGGGACCGCGCGGCGATTCCTCGACGCGCGCGGTTTCGACCTCGCGGCGAGCCTCGCATACTCGGCCCTGCTCACGCTCGTTCCGCTCGTGGCGTGCGTCACGCTCCTCACCTCGGCGTTCTTCGGGGAGTCGGGGACCGGCCTGTACCGCCTGCTTCGCTTCCTGCCGGGGGCGGGGCGCGATTTCGTGACTAGTTTGCAGGCCTTCGGCGCGAAGGCGACCTCGGTATCGGGCACGGCGACGCTGTTTTTCCTCCTGACGTCGCTCCGCACGTTTTTCCAGGTCGAGGGCACCGTGCAGGCTCTCTGGGGCTCCACGCTGACTCCGCGCCGGCCGCTCCGCCGGCTGGGCATGGCCCTCTCGGTCATGATCCTCGGGCCGATCGCCCTCGGCGTCCTGACGTCGATTCTTCTCGAGAGCGGCGCGCCGCTCGGCGATTTCCGGCCCTTCGGATCGCTCCTGTCGTTCGGCTTGCTCGTCTACCTCTACAGGAAGCTGCCCGGCTCGTACGTGAGGTGGGTGCCGGCCACGATCGCGGCCTTTTTCGTGAGCGCCGCGCTCACGCTCCTGCGCATCGGCTTCGCGCGCGGCGTCGCGCACCTCACGGATCTCAACCAGACCTATGGCCCGCTTTCGGCCATCGTGATCTTCGTCGTCGCGATCGGCATGATGACGACGCTCTTTCTCGGGGGCGTCTCGTTCGCCCATGCGATCCAGTTCCGGGACGAATTCCTCGATCACGACACACCCGCCGAGCGCACCGAGGAAGGTGGGCCTCTCTACGTCGCCGTACGCCTCCTGCTCGTGCTCGCGATGGCGTGGCGGAACGACCGCGCGACGCGCACGATCGCGGCCCTCGCGGGCGAGATCGGCCGGCGCGAGGAAGAGCTCGCGCCGCTCATCGCGGCGCTCCTGGGCGAAGGCCTTCTCACGTCCGATTCGGGAGGGAACGTTGCGCTCGCGCGCGCGCCTGAGACCATCTCCCTCTATGCGGTCGCCCGCGCCATCGGCGAGTCTGCGCCACGAGCCGTGCCCGCTGGCCACGATGCGGCCGCCACGACCTTGCACCGCGTTTTCGCGAAGGCGAACCGCGAGGAGCGGGCGGTGCTGCAGGGCACGAGCCTGAGGGACCTCCTTTCCGGTCCGGACGCCCAAGGCGATCCGGACGCGATCGGCCTCGCCGTGAACCGATGAAGAAGCTCCTCGTGCTCGCTGGCGTTCTCGTCGCCGCTCTCGTGCTCGTCACGGTGGCGGGCTCGTGGATGGAGCCGCGACACGTCGTCTTGCGCACGCGGCGTTTCGCGGCATCGCCCGAGCGTGTCTGGACGGCTCTCCTCTCCATCCGTCAGCTCCCGTTCGACCGGTCCGACCTCAAGGAGATGGAACGCGCGCCCGATAAGGACCGTGTGCCCGCGTCGATCGAGGTCCTCGGTTCGCCGGTGAGAATCGAAGCGCCCATCGCGCACCCGCCCGCCGAGCTCCTCGTGAAGACGACCGAGGAGGGCCTCGCGTACTCCGGAACGTGGAGGTTCACGCTTTCGCCGGAGAACGACTACACCCGTGTTGCCGTCACGGAGGATGCGGAGATCCACTCGCGACCCCTGCGTTTCGTCGTCGGCCACGTTCTCGGGGAGGACGTTTTGATCGAGGGCGTCTTTCGCGCGCTCACGCGTAAGCTCTCCGAAGCGCCGCGCACGATGGGCGGCGACTGACCCCGCGGTTTGACGCCCCGCCGGCTTCCCGCTAATCTCCGCGCCTCTCCGAACGGGTGGGGCTGTAGCTCAGTTTGGGAGAGCGCCTGAATCGCACTCAGGAGGTCGACGGTTCGATCCCGTTCAGCTCCACCACTTTACGAGATCCCCCCTCGGAGTAGGGCCACGGTAGGGCCTACCGGGAGGCGAAAAGCGGGGTTCTGCACGGGCCTAGACGATCTAGGTCTACTAGATGTTCTAGGTTCCGCCGTCGCCCGCTCGCGGCGTCAGAACGCGCGGCCCGTGGGCCGGCTCGCGGCCCGGCGCCGCTCTAACTCGGCGCGGTCGAGCGCCTGAATCGTCGGCGCGGCGAACGTCGAGAGAGTCAGCTCGAAAGGCGGGAGCGGAGCGCGGGGAGGCGCCTCGCGTTCGGCCAGGTACGCGAGCACGGCCGGCTTGCGAGCGCGCAGCTCGTCCAGCAGAGCGCGCGGCGGTTCGGCCTCGGCCTCGAGGTCGATACGGTCGCCGTTGACGCGCAGCCGCACGTCGGCGGCCTCGAGGGCGGCGACGATCTCGCGGGCCGTCACACGCTCGCCCGAAACGGCGGTGCGGGAGGAGGAGGAGCAGGAGCGGGTGCGGCCTCGTCCGGCTTCGTCTCCGCTGGTAGAACGCTCGCCCGGTACGGCGGCGGAGGCGCGGGCCGCTCCCTGTGCGCCGGCCATCCGCCCGCGCGAATCTCGTCTGCTATCCGCGCGTGCTCCTCGCACGAGGCCTTCAGCTCGTCAACGGAAATGCCGATGTCCTCCGCGTACCACTTGAAGGTGCGTTCAACGTCGGCGGGCGAGGGCTTCGGCGCGGGCATCAAGTCGCCGTAGAGGCGCACGATTTCGAGGAGCTTGTCAATCGCCACGAGCGCGGCGCGCACGTCGTCTCCGTCCTCGGCCTTTCGCTTCAAGCGGTGCGCGTCGGCCTCGAGCGCCTTCACTTTGTCGAGTAGCGTCTCGTCCTCGGCACCGCGGCGGGCCTCCTCCGTCTTGACGAGAGCGCGGGCGACGTGCGGCCGGTGCCGGCGGATCGCATCGTGCGACAGCGGCGCGAATTGACGCGCAATGACGCGGAAGCTCTTTCCGGCGACGATGGCCGCGTCGATCTCGGGCCGGCGAGGATCGGAGCACGAGGAGCACGCGCGTCCGCTCATGCGGCGCCGTCCTCGGGGGGGATAGTACGGGCGCGACTCGTCTCCGTTCGTGTCACTCCGGGCGACGTGGCGCGACGTTCCGCGCGTTGTGCGGCTCGTTTCGCCTTCCACGTCTCGAAACACGCTCCGTCGTGAAACAGCTCGTCCTCGCGGCACTCACGCCCGCACGCGAGACACGGGCGCTCATCTCGGCCGGGGAGAGCGGGGACGGCGTGCCTCTTCAGCTCGGCCACGACTTCCGCCCGGTTCGCCTTCACCTCGGCGACGAGCCGCTCCAGCTCGGGCACGGCCGGCGCGTCCACGTCCACGACACCGGCCGGTGTCAGTTGAACGACGGCGCCGAGGGCCTCGAACGCGCGGAGGATCTCGGCTCCGGTCACAGGCCGAAACTCCGACGTGCGAGGGCCTCGTTTGGCTCCTCATCCGGAACATCCGGAACACCGGCACAAGGGCCGTCTTCATTGATCGAAACCGTTCCGGATGATCCGGAACACGATCCGGAACAGAGCCCGGAGCCGTCGGCGGGCGCGGCGTGTTCCGGATGCTGTTCCGGATGGTCCGGAACACTTTCACCCGCGCCATCATTGCGCTGTTCCGCTGTTCCGGTTGTTCCGGATCGGGTGTCAAGCGGGGTGAGGTAGCGCTCGAACGGATCGGCGAAGGCGGAGACGAGGTATCCCCACGGTGTCGCGTCTCCGACGCGGAGCTTTTTCGACTTGACGCCGAAGGGCCGCAGGAGCCGGGCGAGCCCGCGCGCGTCCAGCGGTTCGCCCTTCTTGTCGAGCCTCTTCCAGGGCGACTCCTCGCGCGCGTACAGCTCCCGGAGCAAGTCCGCCGTGGGGATCTCTCCGTCCGTCCGGCAGAGCAGCGCGAAGACGGCGCGCACGTCGGCGAGGAGGAGCACGCCTAGCTCGTCTTCGTCTCCGTCGTCTTCTCCGGCCAGGGAGACGAGGGCCTTCCGGGCGAGGGCCGGCCACTCGGCGCCGGCCGCGTCGGCGATAGAGAGGAGCGGCTCCGCCGCGTCCTGGGCGCGGTCGCCGAGCTTGTCGGGGAGAGCGGGCCTCGCATCCTTGAGCCCATCCACCGCGGACGCGGCCCACCGCTCGAGGCGCTCGCGTAGCGGCGCCGCGAGAGCCTCGGCGTCACGACGGCGGAAGCGTGACACGGCCTCGGTCCTCTTCTTCCGCTTCATCTCGATCACGAAAGAGCGGTCCCGGACGGTCGGCGGCGGGAGCCCGATGCCGGCCAGGAGCTTCGGGCCGAAGACGGCAAACTCCTCGATCTTCTGCCCACGGTCGATGCACCGCGGGATCGTGGCGCCTCTCTGAAAGCCGCAGTTTAGAACGGCGCGGATTCCTTCCTGAGCGTCGGAGACGTTCTTCCCGAAGACGGTGTCCACCTCATCGAAGAGGAGCGTTGCGTCGCCCTGCCCGAGCTTGCGGAAGAGAACGGCCTCCGAGGGTTGAACGACGCGCCAGGGAGAGCGAACGAGGCGTTCGACGGTTTCGAGGAGGCGTGTCTTCCCGGTTCGCATGACGGCGGAGGAGACGGAGAGATACGGGGAGAGGTCCGCGGCCTCAATCGCCCAGGTGTGAAGCGTCCAGAGCGTCACGGCGACTTCTTGCTCCGCCGTCAACACGACGTAGCGACGGACGAAGGCGCGCACGTCTTGGAGGAGCGCGGCGGCGTCCTCGGGCGCCGTCGCCTTCGACTCGGCCGCGGCGGAGATGCGGGACGCGAGGCGCGCCGGCAAGTCCTCGAGCCCGCTTGCGATGTAGTCGGCCACGTCGTACCCCTCCGGCCGGTAGCCTGTTCCCCACGAGACGACGCGGACGCGGCGCGCGATGTCCGAGAGCTTCCGGGCGAATCGCTCGACGTACTGCCGGCCGGGCTCGTCAAGGTCCGGCCACAGGATCACGTCGGCGCCGCGGAGGGGTTCGAGAAGTCCGGGCGCGTCCAGGGCGTCGCCCGCTCCGCCGGCCGCGCTCGTCACGGTGAAGCCGAGAGCCGCGAGAGCGTCGGCCTTCTTCTCGCCTTCGGTGACGTGGACGGCGTTGCCCGCCGTAACGGCGGCCGTGAGCTTGTCGAGCCTGTAGAGCGGCGGCTTCAGTCCCTCGAGCCCGCCCTTCCATCCGTCACCGTTCCGCCTCTTCCACGCGAACGACTTTCCGCCCGCGTGCTCGAAGCGGATCTTTTTCATGATCGGCGAGCCGTCCGCGGCGTGGTACACGTGCTCGATGGTCGCGCCCTTCTTCGCGGGGCGGCGCTTCTCGCGCTCCGGGAAGAGGTCCTTCTCCTCGAGCCCGAGCGCGGCGAGCACGTCGGCCGTGACGCACCCCGCGTGACACTTCACGAGCGCGCGGCCGTCCTTCCCGTCACTCACGGAAAGACTCGCGCGCTTGTCCTCGTGGGCCGGGCATTGCCACGCCGAGCCCTTGCCCTTCATGCCGTGCGCCTCGAGGGCCGCGACGATCCTTTCGACGGGCGCGCTCACTCCGACACCTCGAGGAGCGCCGTCGCCACGCGCGTCAGTTCGGATAAGCGGAGAAAGGCGCGGGCCGGGGAGACGTACCAGACACCTTGCTTCCCGCGCGCCAGAAGGGAGAATTTCACGACGGGCGGCCGGGCCTCGTCCCATTTGCACACTTCCACGATGAGACGGCGCGCCTCCGAGCGCGGGATTTCGAGAATCGTTCGGGAATAGATCGGGCGCAGCGGCGACGCCTTCGCGGCGACGGCCGCGCTCACGCGACACATCCGAGCGGCTCCGCAGCCAAGAAGTCCGCCTCTTCGGCGAGAGCCTCAACGATGGCGGATTCGGAAACGGCCACGACGCGAGCGGTCAGAGCGTCGAGCCGCTCGACTCGAAACCAGCCGCGCGTGCTCGCGGTCGTGACGAATGCGACGCGCCCCGGCGTGAGGGCCAGGGCGGCGGCGCGCAGCTCTTCGATGAGGCGCGCTTCCCGCGTAGACTTGCGGGGCGAAAGGTTCCGGTCTAACGTAGTGGTCGGGTCGGGCTTCTCGTGGGCCGCGTTCGGGTTACAGCCGAACGCGGTCGTTTCATTTTGGCTCATGCCGTTTTCCTTTCCTTCGTAGCCGCGAGCGGCACGATTAACTTGAGGTCGAGTTCGCGCGTCCTGCCGGGCCGGCTCGTGTCGGCGTTCAAGAGAAGTTCCTTCGTCGCCGCTTCCGCGTAGGCCGGCGGCCAGAATTTGAACCTCTCATTCGTCGGAAGCGCATCAGCGAGCGTCTCGTGCGCGGTGAGCTTCTTCCCGAGCGCGACGAGATCCGACGTGATCGACTCGCCGAACGCGCCGAGTTCCTTCCGCGCGCGGGAGCGCCGCGCCTCTTCGATGCGCGACTCCTCTTCGGCGACGGCCAGGGCGCACTCCTTCTCGGCGTCGGCCACGCGAACGGCGAGCACGTCGCGCTCGGCCTTCGCTTCTTCCAGCTCGGCCCGCGCGTTGAGGAGTTTTCTCGCGTCGGCCGGATCGTCGAACGTCTCGAGCGCCGCGGCCTTCGCGGCGCACGTCTCAACGTGGCGCGCCTTCTCGGCGTGCGCCGCGTCGAGCGTCTTCACCTTCGCGGCGAGTTTCGGAACGGCGCTCATCGGCGCGCGTCCTTCTTCGTCAGCATGACGACGGCCTCGCGGTACGTCCCACCGCCGCGGCGCTGAATCTCGCGGGCGAAGGCGTCGAGGATCTTGCTCTCGCGTTGCGGATCGTCCCGCCTCACGGACGCCGCGATCGCGGCGCCGATCTGGCGGACGGACGCACTCGATGGCGTGAGCGGGCCGCCCACGGGCTCGTCGGGACGAATCGGCGGGACCGCTAGGCCGAGCGTCACGCCGTCTTCCATAAGCGGGCCTCCCGGCGCGTTGAGGGTCTTGCATTTAGAACATCGAATAGTCCCTTTCGGAAAGGCACGCGCGGCGGGCGGAGCGGCGGCGAATCTTGCGCTTCTCATTTTCGTTTCCTCTCTTCACGCGGCGCGACCGCGCGTGTCCTGGGCGGTGTTCTGGCGCGTGCGTTCGGCCACGAACGCTTTCAGCGCGGCGGGCGAGTAACGCGCCCGGTTCGCGCTCACCTTCACGTAGGGCAAGGGCGGTGTGACGCCTCGCGTTCTCCACCGTTTCAGGGTGCCGGTGTCGAGCCCGAGGAATTGAGCCGCTTCCATTGTCGTGAGGAGCCTTTCGTCATTCATAAGAGTCTCCTTTGCCCCTCCAAAAGAGCGCGGAGCGCGTCACTCGGCAAGCGGTTTTCGTGGGACGCTTTTTTTTCGTCCGGGGCCGAGCGTGAACGGGCCGAGCGTGAGCGTCGGCGTGAGACTCCCGGCGACGTGCTCCCCCACGCTGAAATAGCGGTCCTCGGCGCGCGGGTCACAGAGGAAGTCCACAAAGCCCTTGCGAGTAATCGCGGACGGCATGAGCGGCTTGAGCGCACGGAGGAGCTTCTTCCGGTGCGTCTCGTTAGCGGGCACCCATGCCTTTCCGCCTGCGCGCCGTCGCTCGCGCTCCGCGCCGAGGAGGGTTTGGAGACGAGCTTCCGCCCGCTTGCCGAGCTTCGCCCGCTTCTCGAGCCACGAGCGCAAGAGCTTCTCGGGGTCTTTGCCGTAAGAGACGCTGATGATGTTCGCGTACAGGTGAAACTCGGGCGTCTCGTTCACGTAGCGGAAGAAGTCGGGCGCCGGCGGGACGCTCACGGCGTCGGCGTGTTCGTCCTCCTCGAGCCGTAGAACGCGCTCCTCGCGGCCGGAGCGCGTCACTGTGACATCGGAGAACACGTCCGCGCTCACGTCTCGGGCTCCATGACGAGGCGCGGCCGGAAGGGAACGATGAGGCCACCGCCCTCGGCGCCGACGAAGGGCACCCGATGCCCGAGGAGCGGGCGAGAGCGAGACCCGAGCGGCTCCTCGCGCGCCGCGCCTCCTGACGCTTCCCAGGCCGCGAGCCAGTCCTCGGCCATGATCCGGAGCAGGTCAGCGCGGGCGCGCCCGAGGTGCCGTGCTGCATCGTCCACCCGGCGGACGAGGTGCTGATTCCCTTTGCCGCCGAGCGTCACGGTTGACGAGGATGCGAGAGGGAAGACCGAAGCTCTCATCGCGTGCTCCTTTTGCCGCCGTGGCCGGCGGGCTTCTTCTCGGGTGCGAACGCGAGCGCGTCTCTCTTCTCGACGGCGTCGCGCAGGGTGTCGAGATCGAACGGCGAATAGACGGCCGCGGTGATTCTCACGTCTCGATGTCTCAAGAGCCGGCTTGCGACGTGAAGGCCGCTCTGCCGCGCGACGGCCAGGCCGAACGAGCGCCGGAGATCGTGAACGCGAACGTCCTCGAGGAATCCCGCGTCGGCCTTCTCGCCGTGCTCCTCGCGCTCGAGCGCCTCCGCCTCTTTTGCTTTCGTGAGGACCCGCGTCCATGCGCGTTTCAAGTCGAAGCGGGGCTTCTTCGGGTTCATGCCGGCGACGATGAATTCCGAGTCGTGCGCGAGGCGAGAGAGAACGGCAAGCGTCGTCTGAGGGATCGGCACCATTTCCACGCGCCCGCTCTTCGGCCGCGGAAGGCGCAGCGTTCCGGCCTCGGCGTCGAGATCCGTCCACCGTGCGCGGAGAGCTTCGGATAAACGCAAGCCGGAGCCGATGAGAAGAGCGAACGCGGCGCGCGTGTGCTCGTCTTCGTCCTGTAGCGCGGTCACGAGGCGCGACATTTCCACGCTCGTCAGAACGCGGGCGCGCGGCGGGTTCTCCTGAAACTTCGTGAGCTTGCGCGCGGGGTTCGTCGGGAGGTGTCCTTCGTCGACGGCCATCTGGAACGCGGCGCCGATGGCCGCGAGAGCGCGGTTCGCAGCGGTCGGATGCTCGGCGCCGATCTCCTGATAGAGCGCCTCCACGTCGCCGCGCGTGATCGTGTCCAGGTGCCGGCCGCCCCACCGCTCGGCCGCGAGCCCGACATAGCGCACCGTGTCTGCAAGGCGCACGCGGCGCCCGACGCGACGGGAGAGGTACGTCTTCGACCACGTTGAGAACGTCAGGGCGCCGGCCGCCTTCTGGCGCGCCGTCTCGCGCATTGCGGCCACGTCCTCGCCGAGATTCGCTTGCGAGAGGATGCGGCGCGCGGCCTCGCGGGCCTCGTCCACCGTGACGGTGCCGAGGCGCCCCACGTCCACCTTGCGGCGGCGGCCGTCGACCGTCGAGTACCTCGCGCGGAAGTGAATCCGGCCGCTTGGGTAGACGACGGCCGCGAAGCCGGGGAGCGTGCTGTCCCCGTACATCGTTCCGCCGGGGTGCCGGCACTTCAGGGTCTTCACGCTCGCGGCGGTGAGCTTCCGTGTCATCTGCGCCTCCTCCAGCGGGGCCGCGTCAGGGCCGCCGCGCGTCACTTAGGGCCGTTCAGGGCCGAGCGCTAGATTACTCCTTCAGGGCCGCGAAGGGTAGCGGAGAGGGGGAGAGGGCCTACCTGAAGGGGTTTTGTGGGGGTGCGTAGAGGGCCGGAGGGGAGCGGAGAGGGGGGGCGGCCCGCTGAATCGCACTCAGGAGGTCGACG
>PLZI01000150.1 GCA_003152095.1 Acidobacteriota bacterium
ATCGCCGCGATGGCGCTGAAGCCGTGGATGCCGGGCATTCTCGGGCGCTTCGGCTACCGGAGCGTGCTGCTCGCGAACACGATCGTCATGGGCGGCACCATCGCGCTCTTCGCCACGATCGGCTCCGGCACCCGCGTCACCGTCATCGTCGTCCTCGCGCTCCTCTTCGGCTCCGCGGCCTCGCTGCAGTACACCAGCATGAACACGCTCGCCTTCGCCGAGGTCGCCGCGCCCGACGCGAGCATGGCGAGCACGATCGCGAGCACCATGCAGCAGATGTCTCTGAGCTTCGGCGTCGCGGCCGCCTCGATCGCGACGGCGATCTTCATTCCCGACCGGTTCCGGTCACACCCGGGCGAGCTGCTCCACGGCATCCACCGCGCACTCCTCGTCCTGGGCGCGATGACCGTCCTCTCGGCGATCGTGTTCCGGGAGCTGAAGCCGGGAGACGGCGACAACGTGAGCCAGCACGGGGAGGGGCACGGGGAGTGAACGTCCAGGCGAGGGCGTCAGATGCGAGGGGCGCGGTCTGAGAAAACTCGCCTCTCCACGTCCCCGCGCCGCCGTGTAGCATTCCCGTATGGGCGACACTCCCAAATCCTCATTCGACCTCGCAATGGAACGACTCCGCGCCTCCGACCCCGCCGGCGCCGACGAAAAGCCGCTGAGCGCCGCGCAGAAGGAAGAGATCGCCGCGGCACGGCGCGTCGCCACCGCGCGCCTCGCGGAGTGCGAAATACTATTCAGGGACGCCCTGAAGAAGAATCTCGAGCCTGCCGACCGGGAGAAGGCCGAGGGCGAATACCAGATCGACCGTCAGCGGATCAACGACGACTGCGACCGAGCGCTCGAAGCGATCCGCCGGCGGCGCAAGTAGGACGTCGCACTTTCAATACGGCCACGGCGTTCGGACCATCAGATGAAGAAGCCCAAGCGTCTCAAGATTCCCACGGCAAGCCAGGCCTGCCGAAGTGACCGTAGTTCGTCGTCCTCGCGTAGATAGGCTGTAGGAGATCCAGCTGCTTCGCGATCCTGGCCGGCGAGAAGTCTTGCTGGTCCACAAACCGCTTTGCGGCTGCCTCGTCTCCGGTCCCGAAGGTTTCGACCATCGTCGACACGGGCTCGGCCCGGCCGATCGCGTATGAGACCTGGACCTCGGCCCGCCGCGCGAGGCCGAGGTCCACGATCTTCCTCGCCACCCAGCGGCAGAAGTAGGCGCCGCTCCGGTCGACCTTCGACGGGTCCTTGCCNNCCATATGTGTCGACGATGATCTTTCGGCCCGTCACGCCGGCGTCGGCCGACGGCCCCCCGATTAGGAAAGATCGGGACGGATTCACGATGACGGCGATCTCCCTGCGGAACCATTCTCCGAGCGCCCGTGGAAGCAGATCCTCACGAACGAATGCCTCGATCCCGGCCTGACTCACCGCCGATGAATGCTGCGTGCTGACGAGAACCGTTTCGACCTGAACCGGCCGGCCGTCGCGATATCTGACGCTGACCTGAGTCTTCGCGTCCGGACGGAGCCAGGCGACGCGTCCCACGTGGCGGTCCTTGGCGAGCTGCGCCGAGAGCCGGTGCGCAAGGAGGATCGGCAGGGGCATTCGCTCGGGCGTCTCATCCGTGGCGTATCCGAACATGAGCCCCTGATCGCCAGCCCCCTGAGGGGCGCCGGCGGCCCCCCGGACGGCGTTCCCGATCTCCCCCGCCTGCAGGGTGATCAGCTCCCGGATGGATACGCCGTCGGCGTTGAAGGGCTCGCCACGATCCGTGTACCCGATGCGGCGGATCACGTCTCGAGCGATTGAAGCGGCATCGACAGTGGCCGCCGAAGTGATCTCGCCGGCGAGGACAACGTCGCCCCCCTTGCAGAGAACCTCGCAGGCGACCCGGGCGTTCTGGTCACCCGCGAGATGCGCATCGAGAATCGAGTCGGCGATGAGGTCGCAGACCTTGTCCGGGTGACCCTCGGAAACGGACTCCGACGTGAAGACAAACTCGCGGGATGCGCCGGAGTGAACGTTCATGCCCCTCCCTCCAGTCAATTGACCGAGCGCACGGACGACAACCGAACGAGCGTGACGTCGGCTTCTGCCATGCCGAACACGATAAATGAGTCGGCACCCGGCAAAGCGCCACCGATGCACTCATCGCCGACCCGCCGATAAGTCCGCCAAGAATTGAAGCCTCCCCTGATCGCTTCGACCGGCACGTCGTCCCCGACTGCCACTACGGCTCCGGGAGCGAGCCGGTAAGCCGAGTGCGCATGAACACTCTCAAATCCATCCCACGAGCAGAGGTGGACCCCCTCCTCGAACACGTCAATCGCACGGCGCACGCGGGACTCGTGCAGCTCGTGTTCCGGATTCTCGTTGTTGCTCATTGTGAAGCGTCCTTTCGAGTCGTCGTTCACCTCGATCGCGCATGGTTCCGGACGTTCCGGTCGGCTGGGCCACCGCAGGGACTACGGTCTGGCGGACGGGTCGATGGAGCCGAATCTCCTCGCCGTCACTCTTCATGCCCGTCAGCCCGAGGCGGACTGAGCGGCTACTTCAAAGATCCATGTGAAAGATAGCGTCCGCAGACAAACATTCAATGTCCACGCCATTCCGCGATGAACCCTCATCCCGCAGCCCGAAGGATTAGATTTGTCCGGGTCCTCGGCCCACGATGCTCGCATGACGAAAACACAGCCGAAGAAGACCCCTCAGCCCTGCCCCAAGTGCGGAAGTCACGAGATCGTTCCGATCATTTATGGCTACCCGGGACCGGAAGCAATGGACGCAGTGATAGACGCGGCGAGAAAGGGATAGCCTTGGCCGTGGCGGTTATAACGCGGCGGCGAGCGATGAAAGCGTTCCGGGGCTCTAGGGGCAGTTCCGGTCGGAAAAGGAGGTTGGACCTTCAGATGTCGTCTCTCCCCGTGTACTTCGCTAGAAACCCGCTTCCTCCGGCCAAACCAGGGAAGAGGATAGAGGGCGTCATCGTAATCCCCATCGAGTGGAAGTCACGGTTCGGCTTTCGTTCCTTCGGCTTTCGTTCCTTGCCATTCCTTCGCGATGTGCTCCCAGTCGATCCGTCGTTCCTTCGTGCCTGTCCAGACGTCCCAGAAGTGGGGGTCATCGGAGCGGGGGCGCTGAGGCTCGGGTAGGTCATTGATACGGACGAGTACTGGCACCGGTGTGGCCCAGCCTAGCAGGATGGCGTGTTGGGCGGGTAGGCTCGGGAGTTCCTGCAGAAGACCCCCGAGGTTGTCGGGGACGAGGTGACCCACGAGTTCTTGGTCTTGGTCGTTCACGATCCGGTGGAGGAGGAAGCTGTTGCACTGCGCGAGCACGGTTGGAGAGAGTTCGCTGGGTCGTTGTGATGAGAGGACGAGTCCGAGACCGAACTTTCGTCCCTCGCGGGCGATTCGCTCGAACGCCGAACGGCACATCGTGGTTGGGGAGATCACTCCGTCCTCGCGTGGGAGGGCACGTTCGCGCTGAACGAAAGTGTGCGCCTCCTCGAGGACGAGAACGGTTGGGAGTTCCTTGCCATGCGCGCGTCGGTACCGCTGGGTAGCCTCGAACACGAGTCGAGCGAGCACAGCAATCACCGTGTGAATTACGTCTGAGGGCACCAAGGAGAGATCGATGATCGCTAGTGGGCCGTTTTCCGCCAAGTCCGCTCCGACGTAGGCCTCAAGCCAGGACTCGAGGGTGACGGGGTTCTTTGGGTCAACGACGGGCGAGAGTCGCGGGTCTGCAAGCATCGTTTTCAGACGCATAACAAGGAAGGCGATGAAGTTGCTCGCATGTCCCTGTTCGTGTGCGATCCGCTCGAGATGGCCTGCAAGATCGCCGACGCGGAAAGGTGTGGGGGCATCCTCGCTCGCGAGGCCGAGCGGTGCGGCTTTCGGAAGGTGTGGTTCGACCGCTCCAAGCCGTTGCAGGAGGTCGTTGAACTCGGTGTCACTGGGGGAATTGAAGTACCTGTCGGGGTGTCGTCGGCTGTAGAGTGTTTCGGCGTGGCTGGCGAGTTCGGTGAGGGCGTCACGGAGGGGTGGCTGGTAGCGTTCGGCGTGGGAGCGCGCGTCGGTAATTAGACTTGTAAGCGCGTTCTCCACCTCGAAGATCTTGCCAGCGGTCTTCGGTACAGGAATGCCATCCTCTTTGACCTGCAGAAAGTAAGCGGCGGCGTGACGGACGAGCATTGCTGTCGCCACAAGATCGGGTGTGGCACCCTCCTGTTTTGCGCGGAGCGCGCGTAGCGCTGTCATGAGTAGGGGTCGTTGTACGCCTGGTGCGGCGTTCGAGAATGATGCCCATTCGTGGCTGTTCCAGAGCCAGGCGGGGAGGACGAAGTCATTTGCGGGGACTTTTGCCGGGGGAACTTGGAAGAGGCGGAGGTTCGGGTAGTCTTCGAATGCCCTGGCGTATTCACCGTTGGGGTCGAGGATGATCACGCGAGCATTCACGCCACCTTCCCGGCGAGCGGTCGCGCGAGCTTCGGTCGCGCTGTGGAGTGACCACCTGATGAGTCCGGCGACGCTGCAGCTCTTTCCGCTGCCGGTGTTCCCGAGCACTGCGAGGTGCCGTCCGAAGAGTTTGTCCGGATCGACCCCGACGTGCGCGTTCCCGGCCAGGAGTGCGTCGCCGATGATGACTCTGCTGTCCTTGTCGCGCGGCTCGATGACTGAGCGAAGTTCTCGGTCGGTGGGGAGTCACACGGTGTCCCCGACGCTCGGGTAGCTCGTGATGCCACGATCCAACCGGTAGCCATCCATTTCCCTTCGGAGCGTGCCGATGGGCGTGAGGGTGAGCTTTCGTTGTGGGAAGGGCAGGTCGACGATGCCGAAGTCCGGCCGGCCGCGACGCTTGGGGAATGGGCTGCGCTCGATGCCCATCCACGTGATGAGCCCGATGGTGGCTCCCGTCTCATGCGGCACGAGCAGATAGCCGTTGATTCGCGGGAAGGAGGTTGGCGTGCCGGTGTTGAGCGCGGTTGCTTGCGGCGCATCGGTGTTGAGCGCAATCCTGATCTCGTCGGGACTGACGCTTTCGACCGTGCCGACGTCGAGCTGAGTCACGCGTTCGATGGTACTCATGCTGACTCTGAATCATCCGGATCGGTATCACCGGGAGGTGTGGTCTTGGTGTGGGGTGCTCGACGATCGAGGAGTGCGGTCTCGCGGACTCTGATGGGGTCGATGGCGGGCTTGGGGAGGTAGTACTCGGTCAGCGTGGCGAGGTCGCCGAAGTGGGGTCCGACGAGCAGGCTTGTCTGTTCTTCGTGGCCGGCGCGTGCGAGGAAGTCCGGGAGTCTGCCGTTGCAATCGTCGTAGGTGATGGCGAGGAGGTGGGTACTGGGGATGGTGAGCATGTCTTGAATGGCGTGGTTGATGTGGGTGTCACCGAAGCCGTAACCGTACGTGACAAGCGCGCTGTTGGGGCGGCAGATCGCGGTCGCGAAGTCTCTGAAGAGGTCGGCGTACGGGTAGTGGCTGGTCTCGACGTCTTTGACGGTGTTCGGGTAGATGATGAGTGCCGATCCGGGCGGGTCATTGGTGTTGGTGGCGCCGTATGCGAGTGGGACTCGGCGGACTCTCCCGTCTTGGTGGCGCCAGTCGATGCTCCCGTGGAGCTTGTTGAGCTTGATGACGCCCTCGAGGTACCTGGGTTCTCCGCGAATCCCTGGTGGGTTGTAGTGGAGGTCCAGGTCGAGGCGGGAGCTTCTGAAGACTGGCGTGATCGTGCCGGTGAATCGGTCGATGACGTGGATGCCGTGTTCGTCGCAGCCGTACTCGATGAGGCGATCGTAGTTGGTGGTTGCGACGTGGAGTCGTTCGCGCGTGGCGGTTCTGCTGGCGAACGTGAGGAGGAAGCTGCCGAGGAGTTCCCGAACCTGAGAATTTGTGCTGGTCGTAATCGTGTGTTCTGTTCTTAGGATGATGTTGAGGAAGTTATTGAGGAGCGAGTCCCTGGTACTCCTGAGAGCGTCGGGTTCTTTGTCGTCAAGGATGGTGAGTCCGGCGATGAGGTCGTTCATCGTGTTGATGGTGTCTTCGATGTTTGGGGCGCCCCTGCAGAGTTTGTTTGCACTCTTCTTGGCGTGAGTCGTAATTTTGTCTGCGTATGGGCCAGTCAGTGGGGGTGGGTTCATATCGGCGGGGCTGGTGCCGGCCGCGTGGGCGAGGGCGTTGGTGAGGCCGCTGCCCACGAGGAGGGTGAGGTGTTCGCTCTGGAGGAGGGCGGCGAGCCAAGGCTCGATCTTACTTCGGAGAATCGCCGAGTCAGGGGCGTCGTCTAGATCGGCGGTTTCTGCCTTGATGCGGTAGTGGTGTCTCTTCCAAGGCGTCGTCACGGTCGGTCTCCCTTCAGGGTCTCGAGGTCGTGCTAGCAGGAGGTTGTTCGGCTCGACACACCGAACTCAAGCTTTTTCCGTTGGGCTCACCCCTTCTTCGAGGACGAGTCGCTTTCCCCCCAGGCGTTCGAAAGCCCATTCTCTGCATGAGAGGATGGTGACCTGCATCCTTCGCGATGCTTCCGTGAGGATGTCGAACATCCGTTCAAGCCGGCGCGGATCGGCGAATGCAAGCGAGTCGTCGAGAATGATGGCCGCGGGTCGACCCCGGTCGAGAAGAAGATCAGCGAAGGCCAGCCGGGTAAGAACGGCGATCTGTTCCTGTGTGCCGCCACTGAGTCGGTCGAAGTCCTCGGGCACCCCGGTACGTTCGATGGACTGGAGGGCCAGTTCGTCGTCACAGTGAATCCGTGCCCCAGGAAGGAGTGCCTGGAGGTACGGCTCGATGCGTTGTGTGATCGGCGCGAGATATCGCTCTTTGGCTTCGCGCTCCGCTCGCCGCAGCTCCTCACTGAGGAGCTTGAGGGCCGCCACGCGTCGTTCCTGGCGCTCCTGGTCTTCCTTTCGGGCGGTGAGCTCCTGTTCAAGGCCGGCGATTTCCTCGTCGATGCCTGCGCCGCGAAGGGCGCTGACGGCGCCTTCGACCTCGCGCCGTTTGCCTTCACGGTTCTCCTTGGCGCGCTGTCGTTCCTCGCAGGCCTCGGTGAGTCGCTGCAGTCGCGCCTCCAGGCGCGAGAGCGGCTCGCGTGTCTGGGCGTCCTCTCCGAGTCTTGTAAGGGCTGCTTCTGCGGCGGCGCGGTCTAGCTCAAGCCGACCCAAGTCGGCGCGGAGCGCGTCGTCAGGCTTTTCAGCGCGGCGGCGCGCGAGGTCGCGACGTGGCGTTTCTTCGTCTTCTGTTGCCCTAGTGACCGCTGCTCGTGTGGTGGCCTCGCGGTGGATGGCGTCCTCGAGTGCTCGGTCAGCCTTGCGGGCGGCCGCACTGGCCTTGTCGCGCTGTGCTTCAAGCAGCTTGACCTTCTCGTTGACCTCCGTAATCTCGCGGTTGAGGCTCTGGTGGTCTCCAGTAGCCAGACTGCCGTGGGTGGCGATCTGGCTCCGTAAAGCGGCGACTGCCTGGCTGAGCGCGTCGGTCCCGGCACCGATCTGAAGCCCATTTGGCAGGGTGCGTGCTGGCGTGTGCGCGGTGATCTCCCGGCGGGCAGCGTCTGCCTCCGTGAGGAGGCGGGCCTTTTCGCGCGAGAGGAGGTCGGCGTCGGCGACGGTCGCTGCGCCTGCAGCGTTGAGGAGTTCTTGGAGATTGCGCTCGGCCTTTCGTAGGACCTCACGGAGGTCGTTCGTGTCTCGCGCGCCGGGTCGAATACGGATCTCGCCGAACTCATCTAGCCCGATGGTGGTGGGTTGATCGACCTGAAGCTCGTATTGCGCCTGTTTGATGGGCTTGCCGTCGACACTGACGCGCCCCAGGGCAGCGTTTTTGAGGCTGAATTCGAGGCGCGTAGTGGCGGCGTCAAACGCTGCCTGTGCAGTTGTGTGCGCTGTTTCCGTGTTCCGGAGTTTTCGGAGCGTCTTATCGTCGACAGTGATGGCGGTGGCACGGCCGTTGAGTTCCTCGGCACGCTCGGCGGCGGTACGGGCGGCGTTGAGTGAACGTTCTAGTCCGGTGAGCGAGTCCTGGATCACGAGCATCTGTCGGGTCGTCTCAAGCCGTTCGAGAGCCACCGTCGCCTTCTTCAGGTCGTCGTAGAGCGAAGCTTCCTGTGCGGCGAGATGTGTTTGGTGGGATCGGCGGGTCTCAAGGTCCGTTTTGGCAGCGTCGTGCTCGGCGCGGCTGGTCACGGTGGTGGCGCCGGCTTGGCGGATGGTGTACTCAAGCTGTTCTCGGGTGACGATTTCGTTTGCCGCGGCCTCGCGGCGCACCCTGAGTACCTCGTGGGTGCCTCGTGCCTGGCCGAGCTGGTCTTCGAAGTGACGGGCGGTATCTAGCGCCTGCTGGGTGGTGCGTTGTTCGGTTTGGAGTCGTTCGTCGTTGCCGTCCATGGTGGCCTGTTCGATGCTCGCGCGGAGGTTGTCGAGGTCGTTGAGGTGATCCTCGAGATCGTGTCGCCGTTGCTGCGTCTCGGTGAGGCGAATGGTGATGCGAGCGGTCTCCTCGATAAAGGCCTTCCAGGTGCCGGTGGGCCGCCCCCTGCCGTCCACGAACGTCGCAATCTCCTTTTCGATGGCAGAGAGGAGTCGCTGGCCGCGCTGTCCACCGGCCAGGGTTCCGACTTCAGCGTCGAGGCATTCGCGGAGCGTGCGGCGTGTTGACTCGCGCAGTTGTGGCTTGTCGAACGACGCGCCCTGTTCGACCCAGAGGAGGCCCCAGATACCTTGTGTGTCGGGGCTCGCGCCTTGACGGTTGGGTGGGAGGAACCCGAGCAGCTCTTGTAGTTGTTCTTCTGCCGCGTCGTCGTGGACTTGGCGGCCGTCGGGCAGGAAGAGTCGAGCATAGGGTTCTCGATGGAGGAAGCGCTTTTCGAGGCGGTGGTGCCCGCTGGGCAGGTCGAAGTCGAGGGCGAGAATGGGTGAGGTCTCGCTTCCGGCGGTCTGCATTCGCCGAATGGCGTCGGTCTTGGATCGATACCGCTCGAAGAGGAGAGCTTGGAGGGCGGCGAGGATCGTTGACTTGCCGTATTCGTTCGGGCCGACGAGGACATTGATGCCGTCGCCGAAGCCCGCAATCCGGACGGGGTTGATGAATTTTCGAAAGTGTTGAAGTTCGATGGAGCGAATCTTCATGCGTCAGTGGTCCGTGCGTGCAGGGTCCAGAGTTCCCGGAGCGCCAGGGCTGCCGCGTCACGCTGAGGATCAGTCTGGTCGGCGGCCCGTTGGCGCAGGCGGTCGGCTGCGGTGCGGACGAAGCCAGCGTGGTCGATAGCGTCGAGATCCTCCTCGGTGGGAGCGAGGACCAGGCCCGCATCATCGAGTCGCAGGGCGAAGAGTGCCGGCCCGACTCCGCGAGTTATCTCAGCGTCGAAGGTCGCGCGAGCAGCCACGCCGAGCGTGCCTGTAACACGGAGATCGACGAGCAGCCGGCCTAGGGTTGAATCCAAGCGGCGAAGTTGGTCTGCGAGGGCACGGATATCCTGCTCGTCGTGGAGCGTGGCCTTTTGCTGCACCCAACGGAACCGTCCAGGGTCGAGGGGAGTGACGATGGGTGGTCTGCCTGGTCCGGTGAGTTCGACCAGGAGGGCTTTCCCGTTGGCGTCTTCGGCAAAACTGTCGGGTTCGGGGGTGCCGGAGTACCAGGTCTTCGGGTCGATCTGGCGAAGAGTGTGCCAGTCTCCGAGGGCGAGATAGTCGAGGTGGGCACGTTCGGCGCGGTCTGGAGAGATGCGGTTGTGGGTGGTGAGGCCGTCCGCACTGAAGTCTCTAATGGAGCCGTGCGCGAGACCGACCCTGAGGGCTCCTGGTGGAGTGTGCATCTCGTCCATCGGCTGCGTGGGGTCACCGATGGTGTGCCGGCGGGAGAGGGGAGCGGGAAGAACCCACGCCTTCCCGTCTCCGATAGGAGCGGGCTCCTGGTGGAGGTGGAGCTTCACGTTAGGCGGAAGACCACGTTCCTGGAGTGACTCCCAGGCGCCACCGGGCTGATGGGGATCGTGATTCCCCGGCGTGAGGTGCCACTCCACCGTCGGAAAGCTCCGCATTCGCTCCAGCGGCTGAGCAAGCGTCCGGTCGGACGGTTCCGCGTGATCCCAAACATCACCAGCCACAAGAATCGCCACGGCGCTGTGCTTCTGAGCTAACCCCCCCAGCCGCTCGATAACCTCGAGGCGCTCGCTTTGCAGTACGGCCTCGACCTCCCGGTCGAACATCCGGAAGACCTTGCCGACCTGCCAATCGCTCGTATGAATGAACCGCAACAAAACCTCTCCACTATTTCTTCCCGGCGGGAAAGGCGTAAGGGAAGTGGGCGCCGGCACCGAGCTCCGTGTCAATGATTAGCCCTGATCCAGTTACCTACGGTTCGCTCACGCGCGTGCCCTCTGCGCTCAATGCGACACGATGTATCATGACGCGCGCTAACTACACCTCACTCTAACTCACCCTCCTTACTCGAGGATTTATGGCCCTCACGTATTCCAAGCACGAACGTCTCTCCCTTCAAGACAACCCCGAGCTGGACGAGAAGTGGGTCCAGGACCGAATCGCCGAGGATCCGAAGATCCTGGGGCTCGGCGAGCTTCTTCTCAAGGACCGGGAACGGATTCAACCAAAGGCCGGGCGCCTCGATCTTCTCTTACAGGATCCGGAAACCGACCGCCGGTACGAGGTCGAACTCCAGTTGGGCCAGACGGACGAGAGCCACATCATCCGCACGCTCGAGTACTGGGATATCGAGCGCAAGCGATATCCCCAGTACGATCACGCCGCCGTGATCATTGCCGAAGACATCACGAGCCGGTTCTTGAATGTCGTCGGCCTCTTCAACGGATTCATACCCCTCATCGCGATTCAGATGTCCGCGATTCGCGTCGGCGACAGCCTCTCCCTAGTCTTCACGACTGTCATGGACGAACTTCGCCTCGGCCTCGTCGACGAGGATGAAGAGACTCACGAGGCTACTGATCGACCTTACTGGGAGCAGCGCGGCGCGAAGGACACGGTCCAAATGGCTGATCGCGTGCTCGAGTTGATCAAGCAGTTCGAACCCGGGGTTGAACTCAAGTACAACAAGTTCTATATCGGCTTGGCGAAACACGGGCGCCCGAATAACTTCGTCGAATTTGTCCCTCAAAAGAGCGCGCTCAAGACCGAGTTCAGGCTCACGCGTACGGACGAACTGGACGCGCTCATTCAGGGCAGCGGCATCGATACACTCGGCTACGACAAGAGGTGGGGCCAGTATCGTGTTCGCCTCTCGAAAGGCGACATCGAGAAGCACGCGGCGCTCCTAAAGCAACTCATCGAAAGGGCGCGGACGGAATCCGGCCGTTAGCGCCCGCCGTCGTTGCTGCGGAACTACTCCGCCAGCCCTTTCATTAATGCCTCCCGGGCATCACCATAGAACTGGATATCCACCTTTGTAGCCCGGTCATCGGGTAGATCGATGAGTTGGCGCCGGGCGGAAACCGGCATCAACAGAATCCGCGCGCCCTTCTCGATAGCCAGCTCCGCGACGTCAACCGGGTTGTAAATGGGATCGATCGAGCCTCCGAGATTCAGGCTTCCAACCGTAACGAGCCCGCCCTTCAGGCTCTTCTGGAGAAGACCGCTGCAGAGTGCGAGGAGAATGCCTACGCCAAGCGACGCCCCTGACTTCACTGAGTCGAACGCCCTGAGCTGTACGGAAAACTCGTGCGTCCGCGGGTCACGATCCCCCACGAGAAATCGGGCGTGCGCGTAAAGGTTCTGCTCCGCGTATCGGAGACTTTCTCTGAATGGGGGCGGCGCGGGCTGATTGAGAATTTTCACGCCTGATCCTGGACCCTCGGTCGCCTCAATTCGATAGAGGCCGACACCGTCGTCGCCACCTCCGGGGCTGATAGCCCATACCTGGCCCGGCGGGAGGGGATCGCCTCCAACGGCGTCCTCGCTCTGCAGCTCCGGTGTCGAGACGAATTTTTCGACGCCACTTTCGCCGACAACGTAGCTGAACTGCGTCGCCCGAAACTCCGCCGATCCGATTCTTTTTTGCTGCTCCTTCACTCGGCGCCGGCATTCGAGCGCGAGCCGAAGGGCCCATTCCAGGTCGTCGTCCGAAACGGGCAGGTCGGGGTCAGGGGAGATCAACTTGATGAGCCCGCTGACTGTTTTCTGAACGGCAGTCAGGTCGCGGCCGCTCAGGGCGCCGCCCCAGCGAACGCGATCCTGCAGAACCCGAGCTCGACTCTCCATCCGGAGGCGATGCCAGCACTCCGTCAGGAAGTCACTTACGAGCCCGAAATGAAGCGTGAAGTGTTCGAGATGGTTCAGCTTCGGGATGTCCCATCCCGCGACGTAGGAATGGATCCGGTCCATGAAGGCCGTGTCGTCGCGCATTTCCGGGGGAAGGGGCCCGAGCAGATGCCCGATCTTCTGTTGGTGCACGACATCCACGTCGAAGTTCCCGACCATGACGATTCCGCCGTCCGCGCGAATGCTTTCCTTACCGCGAGCGAACTCCCCCGATTCCATGTAGCCCTTCATGATCTGGACGCCATCCTTCTGGTCGAAAGAGACGCCCGAGATCTCGTCATAGCAGACGACGTCGTACTGGCACACGAGTCCGCGCTGGCCGCTCGCGAGGTTCACGAACATCTGCGCGACCGTCGTCTTGCCGCCCGAGACCAGCCGGGAGTAAGGAGAAACCTGCTGATAGAGGTGGCTCTTGCCCGTCCCTCGTGGCCCAAGCTCGACCTGGTTGTAGTTCTTCTCGACGAAGGGAACCATTCGCAGGAGAAGCATGTCGCGCGCCCGTTCAGAGAGCTTCTCGGGCTCGAAGCCGACGCTGCGCAACAGGAAGATCTTCCACTCGTCCACGTTGAACAGCGAGCGCCCCTGGCGTAGTGAAGGCAGTACATCGACGGTTGAGAGTTGGATCCCCCGCAGCCCATTAACGCCGAAAGGACGCCCCCCTTGTTCCTGCGCGACCACCGCGTCGTAGCCGAGCGTGACTTCCGCGTAGAAGCCACCGGTGAGCATCCGATCGTTCTTCCGAACGAGCTCGTCGTCAATCCTCACGTCGCGTAGCTGGAGGCTTGGCAGCTCGGCGACGTAGCAGTCGTTTTTCGCGTCGAGACGGGCACGAACAACGTCGATGATCTTGACCGAGCTCTTCTCGCGTGCTCGCGCCTTGAACAGCTCTTCTTCTCCTGCTCGGACCGTTCTGTTTCCGAGCTGCTCCTGGACGAGCTTGAGCCCCTCGTCGATTTCGTCCTGGTCGATGCTCGAACAGTAGCGTCCCAGGAGGAACTCCACGACGTATGTCGGCACCGGGTATTGCCGGCCGAGCTTCCGGACGAGGTCTTTCCGAACGATGAAGCCCTCGAAGGCCTTCGCCGCGATCTCGTCGATTCTGTCCAGCGTCATGCTCTTCCTCCGCGAATGCTCCGCCAACCCGTGCGCCGCCTCATGATGCACCCCCGCCCACGGACGTCGGGAGCTTCGCGACGACCTGGCCGTCGGCCCGGACGAGGACAACCGAGACGGCCTCGCCTTCGTGCTTGTCGTCGGCGAAGAGCGTCACTTCGGCGTCCCCCGACACGGTCTTCACCCTTCCCTCGACAAGCGCGGTGCTGGCCGGGTCGGCTACTTTCTGCCGCAGGTCGACATGGGAACCAGCCGTCGCCCCTTCCACCGCGACCTTGCACCGCAGCCCCGTCCACTTCACGGAGACGATCTTTCCTGCGCTCGTCACCGCGCTCGGCGCTCGAACGGTGAGGACCGGGACGACGCATTCCTGAAGGCTGAGCCCCCCATGCGCGTAGTCCATTCCTTTGACGAAGGTCCGCACGCCCGGAGCGAGGGCGATCCAGACGGACGGGTCCCAGCGCCACGGGACGCGGACGAGATCGGGCATCGCTCCTTCCTTGAGAGACGCGCAGCGTCCCCAGCGGCTTTCCGCAAGGTAGTTCGGCAGTTGCACGGTCGGTAGACCGCCAGGAACGAGGAGCCAGCCGTGGTCGGTGACCACCCGCACCTCGCGCCAGCCTGCATCGAGAAGGGCTCCGATGCGCGCACCGAGCTCCTTGACCTCCTCGGCGATCCGCCGCGCTAGCTTCCACTGCTGGTCATGCCCGTAGCGGTCGAGAGAGCCGGCCTCTGTCCATGCCTTCGCCGATGGATCTCCGGTCGCGTCGCCTCCGAGCGGCGTGATGCCCTCTGCTTCGAGTAGCTTGCGGAAGCGGTCCGTCGTCGTCGGCTTGCCATCGATGGCAGTCTGGAAATCCGCCACAGGACCTGCGGCGAAGCGGCGTGCCACGGGCGAGACAGCGGGCTTCGCGGTGGCCGTGACGGTGGGCAGCGCCGCCCAACGCCAGGCAAGGTCGACGCTGAACCCCACCGATTTCAGATGCTCTTCGAGCCGGCGCCCCACGTCGAGACGCAACCCGTCGGCGAAAAGAACACACGTCCCCGTCTCGGGAGCCGCGAGAAACTCCGACACGGGGGGGCTGGCCCCCGCCACGCCCTGAAGGCGCACGGCCACTGCCTCGAGCCACGGCAGATAGACGGCACGAAGCGAGCCGTGAACCGCCTTCACGTCGGCCGGCCTCTCGACAGAGGCTAGCGCCTGAAGCGCCGCGGAGTCGACCTTCCAGCCTTCGCTGGCCCATGCTTCCGCGAGTTCGCTCGCGCTCGCCGCCGCGATCGGTGACGCCGAGGCTCCCGCAACCCGTGCGAGATGCTCGAGTGCCCGCGCCAGCGGAGCACCGCCGAGCCGCGCCCAAAGCCATGACCGGCGCGCCACGTTCTTCGCCTCCAGCTCAGCGATCTTCTTTGCCGCCGCCTTTGCAGGGGCATCGGCAAGCGCGAGAAGCTCCGCTCGGAGCGCATCCTCGGCCCTGACGGTCGCCCCTGGCCATGATTCCGCCCGATAGTAGAGGGAGCCGGCGGCCTTGAGAGGCTCGGCCTTCTCGAGGAGCAGCACGACGCCGGGGAAGTGGTCTGGCGCCTCCTCGAATCTCTGCCACACGGTTTCCCAGCCGTGCTCGCGACCTCCCAGAAGCTCGGCGGCCGCAAGCTCACCCTCGCTGCGGGGGTCGAAATGCAGGCTCGTCTTGCATTCGGAGACGAAGGCCTTCCACCTCTCGGCGGGCCAAGTTGCCTTCGTCCCCTTCGGATCGTTCATCCACCCGAGAAGGCTCCTCACCATGTCGGGGGCGACCAGCTCGTTGAAGTCGATCGCCTCGAGCCGCTTCCCCGAGAGACGCCGCACGGGACATCCCGCCAACTCGCCGGCTGACGCGAGGAGTGCGCGACTTGTCGCCTCATCGCCGGCCACGTCTAGTCCCAGTCCACCCTCCGCCTCGAGAAAGGCCCGCACCGTCCAGTCCTTCCCGTTCTTCTGCGAGAAGAACGTGCCGCGGTACTGAAGCTCGGCGAGCGGCTGTAGCAGGCGCGAGCAGTCCTCTACTGCTCGGAGTTCCGCACGACTGATTCCTGGTAGGTAGACGATCGACGCTGCGTCGGCGGAAACGATCACCTCCGGGATCGCCCCGGCGAGGACGCAACGGAGCCAGATCGCGGGCCCTGACCGCTCCGCCGGCGCCCACGGCCCCAGCACGAGGAACGCCGGCAGCCGCAGTTTCAAGAGCTGGACAATCGGCTCCCATTGCCTCTCCTTGTCCGTCCAGAGGACGACTGCCGGTCGCCCGCCCACCTCCGATGCGTCCGTGACAGCCTTCTCAAGCGCCCCCACTAGAGCGTCGAGAACGGTCCGCGCTGCCTGGCCTGCGCTCACTTCCGCCCCTTCTTCTTCCGCGCCGCCCGCTTCTCGTCGAGGGAGAGGTGGAGGTCGTTGAGCCGCTCCTCGCCCCACGGCGAGCCGGGCGGATTCTTGCCGCGGTCCTTCTCCCACTTCACGTTCGGCTTCTTGCGTAGGACGTCGGCTTCGACGAACGGGCGAATGTTCAGGCGCACGCCGTCGTTCAGGTCAGGCTCCCAGCCGATCGGCTGCTCCCCGATCGGCTTCCAGCGGACAAAGATGTCGTATGGGTCGTCCCCCTCGAGAATTGCCTCGAGCCGCCCCTGAAGATCGACCGCCGCCGCAATCCGCGCCTCGGCCGTTGCCTCGCCACGCTTCTCCGCCTGCCGTAGCTGTTGAATCCAGCTCCCGAGCGTCGTGAATGCCAGCTTCTCCAGAAGCTTGTGGTCGAGCCGGTGGTAGTTGACGAGGGCGTGGAAACCGTCCTTCTTTCGGCCGTCCCAGATGTGCCAGATGAAGGGCCGGTGGTGGAACAGCTTGCAGTGCTGCTCGAAGAAACCGTCGCGCAGCCATTCGTCCAGGCTCTTCCCCTCGTAGCCGGCGGCGGCGAGAAGCTCTCCCTCGATCGCCGCCTTCCACTTCTTCTCGTACGCCTTCGAAAGGAGGGCACGGAGCCGATCGGCCGCGGGTGGCTCGCCGCCGACGGCCGGGATGCAGACAATGCCGTCGCGGTCGGCTAGCGCATCGAGGTCGTCGCGCTCTTGGTCAGGCCAGCGGTAACCGAGGAGACGGGCGACGGCAACCTGAAGCGAGTCGGTGGATGGAACGATCGTGCCCTTGAAGATCCACTGGGTCGGGTCCTCGGAGTAAGGTTCGGGGAGGCCACGAGGGTACTGCTTACGGGCTTCACAGCGCCACCGCCCCACGTCGAAGGGTACGTGCAAGAACGTGTGCGGCGGGACGTAGATCGACTGATTCAGGCGTCGGACCTCCGCGCGGAACTCCGAGGAGTGACAGAAGGCCAAGACGGCAGCCGTGTCTTCAGAATCGGCCGGTACGATCGCAGCGGCGTTCGCGTCGAACGCTGCACCAACATAGAGAACTGCGGGGAGTTCCCTCATTAGCCCGACGAGGACACCGCGTTTCCCCCACTCGGAAACGCCCGCCTTCCACTTACCGCTCGAATACCCGGCAGCTTCCCAGTCAGCCATGAACTGGGCTAAGTCTCCGACGCCATCCTCCCACCGCAAGAGTAACGAGGCCCCACCGAATAGCCCTGGCTTTTCAGGGGGCGTCTGTTGCTTGACCCATCCTGCCTTGATCGTAGGCAGCTCGACGAGTTCGCGGACGAAACGAGGCGTGTCAAAGGTCCCCTGTCCGTGCGATGCCCTGGCGTACATGCCCAGCGTCGCCGTGGTGCCGACATTCTCGGCGCCAAGAATCAGCCTTGCCTCCGGGTTCTTCCGTTGTCTCGACTGAATGGCGTGACCAAGTGGTTGGGACTCGAGTGCGTCTGCCTTCTCAGCAGGCGATCGGAGGGCCGCCACTTCGACTGTAGCGAAAGAATGGGCTGTGGTCGGGGCCAAATCAGTGATGATCACAAGAGACGTGAATGCCCCTGCTGCGGCAGTGCTTTGGAACCCACCCTCCCCTAACCGGGCAACCACGTTCCAACGTGCTTCCCGTAGTAGCCGTTCTCTAAGGTGTCGATAGGTACTGAGGAACAACCAGTTCTGAGGTGTGACGAGGGCGGCTGTTCCACGGTTACCGGCGACACCGATGCAGCGTTCGATGAACACTGTTGCGAGATCCGCCTTCGCGTCCGGGTATATACGTTCGCAGTACTTCGAGAGCTTGTCGTCGTGCTTACCCCTTGTCAGGTACGGCACATTCGTCGCCACCAGTGAGTAACGCCCGGCCAGGATCTCCGCCGCCGCCGCAATCCCGCGTGCGGCTACGCCCATCTCCCGCGCCTCCTCGTCCTTCGTCTCTCCCGCGAGCGCCCTTGCGAGCAGAGGCTGAAGGTCCCCCCATCCGGCCTCAAGCAGCTCCTGCTCCCCCAACGTCGGGTCGATCAAGCTTCCGAGCGTAGGAGCGTCCTTGAATAACTCGTACAACCTCTCGAGGCCGTTCCGTACCCTCTCGTCGCCGCCGGCCAGGCGGAGCCACTCCTCCTTCTTCGCACGCGGCGCGATGCCGCAACACGCGACATGAACTCCATCGGCCGGCAGCGGGCGGTAGCCGCCAGCAAGCTTCCAGGTTGCGAGTGCGACCGCGAAGGCCGCAATCTGCGTGCAGCGCGGGTCAATCTCGAGGCCGAAGAGGTTTTCGCGAAGGACAGCGTCGACTGCCTCGCCCGCGGTTAGGTTCTCCTCCTTCATCCGGAAGGCGACGAGAATCTTCAGCATCTCGACGAGGAAGTGTCCCGAGCCGCAGCAGGGATCGAGGCACTTCAGCTCCGCCGCGCGTGCCGGCCATTCGTCAAATGTTCCCGCCGCCGGGGTGCCGTCATCGTTCGTCCTCAGAAACTCCATCTCGATCGGGGGTTTGCCGCCGTGCCGGCCGACCCACCATGCCCCGAGCGTGTTGTGAAGGAGGAACTTCACCATGTACGGCTCTGTGAAGAGCTGCGTCACGGCGGGGAGCTCGTCCGCGCCGATCTTCACCTCTGACTTGTTGACAGCGTCCTTCCGCTCCTCCTGCCAGAACTGATAGACCCATCCGAGGCCGTCGTCGGCCGTGAAGACAGCGGCGGGGAGTTCGGCGAGAAGGCTCTCGAGCTTCGTCCGGTGCTCGGCGGCAAGATCGACCGCGAGGACAGGATCGTCGGGACGGAAGAGAGCCGGGAGCATTCTCGCGGCCCATCGGGCAGCGAGGCTCCACATCCCGATTGGCGGCTTCTCCGCGGCAGCCAGCTCACGCACTTCGTCGAGCGTGACGGGCACTCCCTCGGGATGCAGAAGGAGGTGGTTCTCCGCGAGGAACCGGGCGAAGAGCATTCGGTGCCATTGCTCGTAAGCGCACTCGGCTATGAGGTGCTCGATCTTCTGACGGCCGTCGCGGCCCATCTCGTCGCCGAGATGACGACCGCGTGCCCGAAGAACCTTCCGCAAATGGCGCTTTTCGGTGGATGCTGAAGTCACGGGCTCTCCGGCATCGACGGCAAGGGAGCGGATTGCCTGCTCGGCTCCTTCCTCGGCGATGTGGCGGGCCTCGAGGACGGCTTCGCGGAGGAGTTTGCGCAGGTCGGGATGAAGGGACGACACGACTCGCTTCTCTTTAGACGATGACGGGACCCGAGCCGAGCTTCTCTTTCAGTATCCGGCGCGCCTCAGCGAGCCACTGCTCCAGCTCGGGCTCGTCGTGCAGGGTAGCTTGAGGGAGAGAGACGCGCACCGCCTTTGGGGTGAGTTGACGCGTCGCTTCCGCACGGGCCTCAGAGAAGCGGGACGGAAGGGCGTGGAGCCGCTCAACCCAGGTCGCGGGCGACGCAGCGTCGAGCGCGGCGAGAAGCTCGTCGGGCGTGCCGACCGCGGGCTCCTGCAGCTCCTTCAGCCCGCAGGTGGAAATAATCTGCTCGCGGTCAGCGGCGGGAAGTTTCTTCCAGGAATCCGCCGACTCGAGAGCCTGGTGCTCGGAGGCGTATCGGGCGCGCCAGGTAGCGTAACGGGTCTTAAGCTCGGCCCTCAGGGCGTCGACGAGACGCGCCGCAAGGGGCGGAACGGGATCAGGGTTCTCGAGCAGGCGTCGCCCGCCTTCGACGGCTTCGACCTGAGGCGTGATCTCACCCGCCACCGGCAGACCCGACCCGTGACTGAGAAGGCGTTGCAAAACTTCCCAGCCGGGAAGGCGGCGGCCGATGGCATCAGCACGCTCCTTCCACTCCTTCGCTTGCGCGGCGAGCTGAGCGCGAGCCTCGTGAAGCGCGAGGAGCTGCTCATTGCCCGAGAGGCTGGCCAGCTCGCCCACGCGTGTGAGCGACGGCCCCTCGGGAAGAGGTGGAACGCCGCCCGCCGCCTCGCCCCGTCGCCGGAGCTCAACAAGGAACTCCTGCGCAGCAACGATCTCGTTCCCTGGTTTGGCGGTGACACCCGCCTGCTGAAAGAGTCCACGCAGGGCAACCTTCTGGGCGACGCCGACGACCGCTTGTTCGAGGCGGAACTCGGTAGGCCCGATCTTCGTTCGGTCGAGGCCGACTCCGATGCTCTGCCCCAGGTACGTCGCGCGAATGCGCTCGGTGGCGAGAAGTGCGAAGAGCGCGCCGTCGACCGTGTCCTGAGGCCACCCGAAAGGGGTGTCGGCGAAGCGTTTTCTCAAGTCGCTCCCCTTCCGTCCACCGCCGATTTCAGCGAGAAGCGCCGATGTGACGGGGTGCGCCTCCACTGGCCCCTTATGGCCGATCGCTTCGAGGGCCTCGGGACTTCCTCCCTTTGCCTTCGTGAAGACCTGCTCCCAGCGCGGGTCGTCACCGTCGCCAAAGCGTGGGTAGAGCCGGGCTAGAGCCGCCTCAACGGCAATCTTCACCGTCTCGCCAAGGTCGTCGCCGTCACGGGCCGCGGGCGCACCAGCGAGGAAGACGCGTGCGCCATCGGCGATTTCGCCGACCAGGCCCTCGACCTCCTGCCGGCAGCGCTCATGGGTGCTCTCCATCCCGAGGCGAGCCTCTCGACCCTCGTCGGTCGTCGGGATCCCCTTGGCGTTGAGTGTTTCCTCCGCGGCCTTCGCGGCGGCGAGGGCCTTCTTCAGGTCGTCGCTGCGTCGCTTCGGAACGAAGACGACGACGAGGGGTGCGTCGGTGCCGAGGGCGTGGACCTCCGCGAGAACCGCCTTCTCGTCCTCATTCCAGCCGTCGCGGATCCAGACGGGAATCCCACCTCGGGAGGTTGGCTTCTCAGCGCCGAACGAAAGCTCGGCCGCGCGACGGACCTTGGACTTTCCCTGGAGAGTGAAGATGCCGTCGAGACTCGCCTTCAGGGCGTCCTGTAGGGCATCCCGCCTCAGGCCGGCCATCTTCGGCTCGTCGCCCTGGATCCGTCCCAACGCTTCGCGATTGGCCGCGTCCCAAGTGCTCCCCTCCTTGGTCTGGAGGCGGAACTCTTCGTCCACCTTCATCAGGTGACCCGCAGAAGCGAGCGCGTCGAGAAGCTTCGGGATGCGACGTCGCAGCTCGTTCCCGCCAGCTGAAAGGTCCTCGACGAGGAGGTTCGCCAGGTTCTCGGGTGTGGCGCGGATGCCGTCGTCGAGGTGCCCTTCGTGCGGCAGCCGGCTGATAAGGAAGACGAGGGCGGCGAGGCGCGCCTTCAGCGTTCCGTCGGCGGTGCCGTCGTCGAGGCGGGCAACCTTCTCGTGGATCTCGCGGAGGAGGACGCCCGTCTGGACCAGCTCGGTCGCCCTCTCGTGGTAGACGAAGTCGGCCGGGACGACCGTGCCGAGGGGCGACTCTGCCGTTTTCCTCACCGCTTCGTGAACGATACGGAGCTGCGTTCGGAGCTGGCCCGCCGTGCCACCACGGTCGACGGCGCGGAGGACCCTCTCCCAAAAGCGGCGGCGCACCGGCAGGAGCGGGTAGTCGACCGTGAGGACCTCTTCGTCCTCCGGGCGAGGCCCGATCTTCGTCTCGACGAGGTGGCGAGAGATCTCGCCGCTGCACTTCTCGAGAAGCTTCTCGAGTTGTCCGACCTTGTCAGCTCTCTTGGCGAGGACGATCTTTCGGATGACGGTCTCAACGTCGGCGTCGGAGAGCTCGATCTTGACGTGGAAGCGGTCCTGAAGCCTCTGGAGTATGGGGGTGCCGGAGAGGGCCGTCTGGCCCGTGGCCACGAGGAGCAGGCGCGCACCGAAGCGTTTAGCAAGACACTCCGCGAGGACATTGACCTGGTAGCTGCGGTTCGCGTCGTCGCCGATCCACTGCTGAACTTCATCAAGGACGAGGAGCGTCAAAGGGAGCTTCCCGTTGATGTCGAGGGCCTCGTGGATGGTGTGAACCATCTCATCGTCGGTGACGTCTTCCTTCTTCGGAAACTGCTCTTTGAGGAGGAACCTGACCTTCGCCTCGCCTTCGGCGAAGGAAGGGTCGGCCTTCAGGAGCGCTTTGGCGAGAACCGGAGAAACATAGATGTCGTGAAGCTCCTTCTCGAGCTTCCGGCCGGCCTTCTCGACCTCCTTCGCTACCTTCCCGAAAAGCCCGTGACTCCTCAGAAAGAGGACAAAGCGGGCGGCCGCCCAGCTTTCCGGTAGTCCGGCGGAGCGAAAGACGACACCGAGAAGAGCGAGACGGATGCTCCCGCCAGCTCCTGCCCCGAGCGTCCCGCTGGCGGCGTGGAGCCCGCCAAGGCGCTTGCCCTGAGTCGAGAGCTCTTTCAGCGTGGCCTTCACGTCGGAAGACAGGTGGGCGAGGCCGCGGGCCTTCGCGCCGTCGGCAAACTCGAAGTCGACCCAGAGCGCCCGGAGCATCTTGACGAGGTGCGACTTGCCGCTCCCGAAGAAACCGCTCACCCAAACGGGCTTCTGCTCTTCTTTGCCGAGGCAGGAGAGGTAAGTATCGAGGATCCTCTGAAGGCCGCGAGCGTATTGCTTCTCGCAGACGAACGTCTCCAGCTCGTAGCGAAGCGTCCGGAGCTGCTCCGGAGTCGATGCATCGACGACCTCGGCGACACCGTTGTTGACGAGGCGGAGCTCAAGAGGATCCTTGGCGAAGACCTCGCGGTTCTTCATGCGGAGAACGCTCCTTCGCTGGGGAGGATCGGAATGGCGCGGTAGCTCCAGCCGTCACGCGCGTCGAGAAAGCGGTAGTTCCCGTTCTCGTACTCACCGGGAAAGAAAACGACGAGGCGGCCCCGGATGTGTGACTCGAGGGCGTGGACCAACTCGGAGACCCGGACGAACGCGAAAAGGGAGCCGACCCCGGAGAGAGCGACGACGTCACCCTCGCTCGCCCTCTCGAGGAGGGGCGCGACAAGGCGGACGAGGTAGTCGCGGAAGTCGACGAGCTTGTCGGCGTCGAGAAGTTCCGGATCCTCGAAGTACCTATCGCGGTACTCCTCGGTCGCCATCCAGCGGGCGAACGAGTCCGTTAGGTCGAACATCTCCCAGCCGTGTCCCGCCCTCTTCGCGGCCCCCTCGAACTCGGGGAGGTGGAGCCGTTTGCGACGTTCATCGGCCTTGTCATACACACAAAACCAGACTCTTTCCCCGCCGCTCAGGCCGGCCACCCAGGGGATGGCCACGTGAGAAGCCCAGGCGCGAACGAGAGCTTCAACGCGGTTCATCGAGGATTGCCTCCTCTGCGGGAGTGAGCCAGCCGGGGAATCGGACATCCACGACGGGGCCAGCCTGTTTGAGCTTGAGGAGCCCGGCGGCGGAAGCTTCCGCAGCCAAGGTTAGAAGATCTTCGGGGCGCCGATCGAGAAATTCGGCCCAGATCGTGGTGAAAAGTGCCGGGCCGCGCGCGCCGCAAAGATACCCGAGGAACAGGGCATAGGCAGCCGCCTCGCGTCCAACGCGGGGGCGCGAGCGAGTTTTCTTGGTTCTCCCGGAAATGTGGCCGGACTGCGTGAAGGACGAGGCGGCGTTTCTGGCGATCTTGTTTCGAATGGCGTCGTTGAACCGACCCGGCACGGACGAGGCCAGAGCGGCGTCGAGGTCGTCCTTTGAGATCGGGTTTCCTTCGCGGACCCTCAGGACGGCGGGAGCCACGAGGCGAAGGAGCGGGTCACGGGCCGAGGCGCAGAGGAGCGCGAGGGCAGGGCGGCCGACGCCTGCCTGCGGCCACAAGCGACGAAGGTTCCGGAAAAGCGCGGAATCTGGGCTCAGTGCGTATATCTCCGAGAGCCGCTGTGCGGTGAGCTTGCGAGTTGCAAGGCTCTTCTTGCCGAGGATGTTCTGCTCGACGATCGCGCTGCGATATTCCGCTAGCGGCGCCTCCGGGCGAACCGCGGCGAGGGCCTCCGTCAGTTCGGAGAACATCATCGTTCGGGACGAATGCGTACCTCGGTCTCCAGATCGAAACCCGAGTGCCGAGGGCAGTCCCTGGCTGCTCATCAGCGCTTTACCGATTCCATTGGTTTCCCGCAGAGGTTCATTCAAGACTAGCTCGCAGAGAGTTCAACGTAGCGGCACATGGCGTTCGCGAGCCTCATCTGTCTCGGCGTTTTGCACTCGGGCTCGAGGAGCCGGGGGCTGGCAACGAGGATGCAGGCGCAGCGGGCTCTCGAGGTCGCGACATTTAAGCGGTTGAGATCGTAAAGGAACTCCATCCCTCTCGGTGCGTCTTCGGGCCGGGAGGTTGCCATGGAGTAGATGACAACCGCTGCCTCCTGTCCCTGAAAGCGGTCCACGGTGCCGACCCGGATGCCCCTTGATTTAAGCGCGTCCTGCAGAAGGTTGACCTGTGCGTTGAACGGGGCGACAACGAGAATGTTCTCTGCCGTCACCCGTTCCGTCTCGGCCTTGGCGTTCGTCCAGAGGCTATCCTTACGGAGGAGCGTGGCGACGACGGCCTCGACGGCCAGCGCTTCCTCGGGCGAGGAGTTCGTGTTGCCATCGTGCTCGACCGGAACTAACCAGAGCCCCGCGCCCTCGTATGGCGGCGCGCCGGAGAGCTTCTGAATTTCCAGACCGTCTCGTGACTTGAGGCGATCTTCGTAGAAGAGCTCCGAGGTGAACTCACTGATGGCCGGCGGGAGGCGCCACGTCTTGTCGAGGAAGATGCCTCGGCTCTCAGGGATCGTGTTGCTGCCGGCGAGAAGATGCTCGAGAGCCGAGGCGTCGACACCTTCGGGATGCGTGCCGCGCTGCGGCTGCTCGAGCTGCTGCGGGTCGCCGAGAAGGACGACGCTCTTCGCGGCCTGAGCCATGGCGAGGACGTTGGCGAGGGAGGCCTGGCCGGCCTCATCCACGAAGAGGACATCGACGGCGCCGGCGTACTCCTCGCGCGACCAGAGCCACGCCGTTCCAGCGCCCACCTGCGCGGAGCCGTCGTCGAGGGCGGCAAGGACATCGGCGTTGTCGGTGACTTCCTCGATGCCGTGGGTTGGCTTCTCTGATCTCTCCTTCACTTTCTGGACGCAGGAGACGGGAACCTTCAGCTCGCGGGCGGCTTCGAGGACGGCGTCGAGGAGGTTGCGGATGACCTTGTGGCTGACGGCCGTGATGCCGACCTTCACTCCCGCGTTGACGCAGGCGACGATCATCCGCGCGCCGGTGAAGGTCTTCCCCGCCCCGGGCGGGCCCTGGATGGCGAGGAGCGAGCGGTCGAGGGAGAGGACGGTGCGCTTCGCGAATTCGACCGGGTCTTCGCCTTTCGACGGCCCGAACGTGCCCTTCTTCAGGCGCGGGGGATTGCCGAGGAGGAGGTCGCGGGCCGCGGACTTCGGGGTGAAGCCGTTCTCGGCGATGTCGGCGGCGAGGCGCATGAGCGACGCGACGAGCGCGTCGGCGCGCACGTGCGAGTGCGCGAAGGCCCAGCGTGGGTGATCTTCGATGCGATTGAGGCGCTTCTTGACGTCGATGCGGCGTGTGGCGCGATCGACGGCGTCGATGGTGCCAAGGGAGAGGCCGTCGCTGGTGAACAGCTCGTCGCCTTCTCCACCTTCGAAGTCCTGCGACGGGTAGGAGTAGCGGTCGGTGGGCGCCTTGGCCCTCTTGCCTTTCGGCGGCGTCCTCTTCTCGAACTTCAGGCCGCAGACGACAGCGCGCTCGTCGAGGAGGTTGTCATCGTCGGCCAGATCGCGCAGCCGGTAGAACTCCCACCACGTGACCTTGTCTTCGCGGCGGTGGAACTCGAGCATGTGGGCGAGGAGCCAGCAGGCGTGCTGCTCGGGCGTGCGGTCGCTTTTCTCGTCGGGTACGTCCTTCAGGAGCGCGTCCATCGCGGCCTGGACTTCGGCGCTGCGCTTCTCGGCTTCCTCCGAGGCACCGCCGTCGCCGAGTGGCGGTCGCGGGCCGGCGGGCCGCAGGGTTTCGAGCCAGTCGCGAAGACGGAGGGCCGACACGCAGTCTTCCTCGTTGTAGAGGGCGACGAGGTCTTTGACTTCGGGGGTGAGGACAGTGCGGTCGCCCGTCTGGAGTGTGAACTCGACGGCCCGCCGGGCGGCGCCCGCGTCGCGCAGGTCGGCCCTGCGCGTAAAGCCGTAGAACTCCTCGAGCTTCTTGATCGAGTATGACTCGACGCTGGCCCTGAGGCCCTCCCTGACGAGGGAGTAGAGGTCGACGAACAGCTCGGCGCGCAACATGCGATCGAGCTCGCGGGCGCGCGTGGCGTGCCGGCCCATGAGCCTCTTGAACGCGGTGGGCTCGTAGGGCGCGTAGTGGTAGACGTGCATGCCCGGGTTGGCTTCCCAGAGGGCGTTGATCCGGTCGAGGATCGTCTCGAAGATGTCCTTCTCCCTGGCGTCGGTCTCGGCCCAAAGGCTTAGGTGAGACGTCTCGCCCTTCGGGCCAAGGACGGTCATTCCGAAGAGGTACTCGCGCGGCCCTTCGGCGGCAAAGTGATCACCTTCGAGGTCGAGGAAGACGTCGCCGGGCGAGGGCTCGGGCAGGCGGGTGAGGCCGCGGCCCTCCTCGACGGGCAGCAGCTCGTGGATGGGCGCGTGGGCGCGGCGCCCTTCGAGCTGGACGCGGGCCTGGCCCTGCACCTTCTCGAGCGACTCCTTCGAGCCCTTGGCCGGCTTAAACGGGATGGGGAGGCCGAGGTCGCCGAGGCGCTCGAGCGTCTTGACGTCGTGCATCTCGAACTCGCGCCGGTTGAGGCGCGTGATGCCGGCGACGAGGGAGAGGTGGTCATCGTCGCGCCTGCGCTTGTCGCACCCCTGCCACCAGCGGCAGACGTCGCAGTAGTCGACAGGCTCGGGGTAGTTGGCTGCCATGAGCGCTTCCGCGTCGGATGCCGACGCTTCCTCGAGGCGCTCCTTGACGAGGCGGTAGTAGGCAGCGAAGTCGGCGACGCGGTAGTGCTCTTCCCGAAGCGGGGTGACGACGTGGAAACACTCGGGCTGGATTCCCTGAACGGCGCCGAGAAGCTCGGAGTAGAACGAGAGCTGGAGGATGGTGGAGCCACGCGTGTCGCGGGAAAGCTTCGTGTCCGAGGCCTCGTACGACCACGCGCCGAGGGCGCTCGGCTTCATCACCCTCTGGAGGAAGTCGGGCCGGCCGTACCAGCCGTCGGTCGCGAGCGCGCCCTGTGCGATGGCGGGCTTCCCCGCTTTCAAGGCTTCGATGGTGCGTGAGACGGCGTCGGCGCCACCAAAGTCGGTTAGGTCGAGGACGTGCGAGCCGCCCTTCTCGATCTTTCCGGTGTAGTCCTTCTCATGAGCGAGGCCGCGTTCGATGAGGAGGTCAAGGAAAGGGTCGCGGTACTTCGGGGGCTTCGCGCGCTTGCCGAACGCAACCTCGATGTCGAGGGCGGTGGAGTGGCGGCACGCGAGGAAGCGGCCGAGGTCGGTGGCGGCGAGGGTGAGGCGGGAGGAGGAGAGGTGCATCAGTCGTTTACCGTAGCGGGTCTCAGGCGAAAACGATTCATCATGGGATAGTGGTTCGGGGGTCGTTCGTGCCGACCTCGACCGGGGCGCCCTGACTTGCGGCGAGCGCGGCCGCTACGTGTTTCCAGGGAATGACTTTCCGGAGCCGAGCGGCCTGAGTCGGATCTGGCGCAACTTCAGGAATCGCAGCGGAAGCTCTCTCGAGCAAATCACGAGGCACGCCCGCTGACTCGGCGAGCCATATGAGCATGATCACGAAGTGAAGGTGGTTGTAAACGAATGCTGCGTCGCGATCGCTGTCCTTCCTACGATGGGGATCTGTCTTGGGGTAATCGGCAAGCCACCCCAGCCAGCTCTTCTTCGTTAAGCCCGGCGTTGTTGCTTTACTCGACGGGTAGATTCTGCGCCTCAGGCCGGCCGTTATCGGCGTCTCCGCATCAAAGCACTGAATATGGCCTGCCAGTTCATCGATTGACATGGATTGAGACACCCGCTTGACGGCGTTGGAGATGCCTCTCCTGCTGTTCGTCATGTCTTGTACTCCCTTTTCATGCCCTCAATTTCTCCCCTAATCCCCTCCACCAGTTCCTTCGGCCCCAGCGCCTTCCCGAGCCCCCCAGCGACCGGCCGAGGTCGGAGGCGGCGGGTTGGTGGGTGGAGGAGGAGATGCGCCACGGGAAGCCACCCTGCCAGGAGCCTCACGAGGGGAGCTCGGCAACGATCGCCTGCACAGGGGTGCCGGGAATCGGTAGTTCTTTCGTCGCAGGGGCAAGCCCCGTAAGGACGTCCAACCGTTCGTGGAGCCGAACCATGGCCAGCGTGTCGCGCTCGCAGTAGCTGAGGAGTGCGCGTCGAATCGCCCGGCGTTCCTCTGGGCCGAGAGCATCCGCGTCAAGAAGCAGCGCCTGGAGGGCCGTGGAGGCGGTCGTGCCGTCCTGAATCTCCAGATCGTCGTAGCCGAGCCCCGGAACGAGGGCCGGCAGGACGTCCTTGAGGCTGAAGCTGCCGCCGAAGCCCGGATGGTAGACGTGGTCGCGCACGATCAGGTGCAGATCCCGGATTCGCCCGGTGAGAGCCACAAGGTCGGCGCGAAGTTGCGGAAGGAAGTCAGCCAGGGCGCCGATGCAACGTCGTTCGAACGGCGAACCGAATGCGACGACGGTTTTGGAGCCGGCGCAGGCGTTGATGACGGCGCGGGCGAATTCTTCACGCGGATCGCCCGGTCCCTCGGCCAGCCACTCGTGGTGCGCGAGCCCGTCGGGCCCGAGGACGTGGCAGCTGAACTGCACCGGCACCTGTTCGCAGGGATGGCAGCCCAGCCACGCGGGTACCGGGGGGCTAATCGTCTCGAAGTCGAGGTAGGCAATCGGCGGCTCGAGCCCGGCAAGCGCCTCCGAGAGGCCCTCCTCGACGATGACCTCGCCCGCCCTGATGCTTCGAATCTGCCGCAGGGCGGGAGCCGACGCTGTGAAGTCGAGCGGAAGATCGTGAAGCGTGTTGATGCCGTCCGCCACGAGCTGGACGACCTTCGTCGCGTGAATCCGGTAAAGGGTGCTCACATGGTTCTCAGGGAGCTGCGGCCAGCATCGCCCGAGGAAGGGACAGGGATAAGGAGTGTTGCAGTGCGGCCCCGTGACGACATCGGGCAGCGGACCCGTCAGAGCCGCGGCCAGTGACGCGATCTCGTTCGGCACGTTGAGAAGCGCGGGACCGATGCGCTCCGTCACGTCTTCGCGCATGAAGAGGTTCGAGAGGTCCGGGTAGGTGCAGTCCCGGTTGAGGTGCATGACCTCCGCGCGATTGACCGTGAGCCCGGCGCGCCGGACGACGTGCATCTGAACCGCCACGTCCGCGAGGTGCTTTTCCTTCACACCGAGCGTGGACTTGACCTCGACGAGGACGAAGCCGTCGTCCCGCCGCTCGAGGATGTCGACCGCCACGAAGACGCCGTCCTCGAGGAAGCACGCTTCGTAGACGACAGGCGCTCCGTCGGCCAACGCCTTGGCCGTCGCGGTCACCCTGAGGTCGAACTCGTAGTACGGAAGATCGATGAGTACGCCGCCCGGCACGTAGGCGCGTGCAAGTTCGCCGATCCGCTGGCCTCGTGTGAACAGCGCCTGCGACGCGTCGTCGGCGACGAGCTCCGGCGCGTCGGGCTCGTACACCTTCCACCAGAGCAGCTTCGAGCACTGCAGGCCGGACGTATAACGGGACTTGGAGAGATGCTGGCTCACTCCTGGTTATCCCTTAACTCGTTCCACACCAGCGTCGCGGTGGATACATCCGGACCATCTGT
>PLZI01000121.1:0-4986 GCA_003152095.1 Acidobacteriota bacterium
CTCAAGTTCGCCGACATCTCGACGAAAGCCGAGGACTTCGTGGAGTCGGCCACGATGAACCCGGCATTCGAGGAGTCGGCCATGTTCGAGAACATGATCGACCTCATGTTCAAGGACGAGTACGACGTCTACGTCTTCGACACCGCGCCCACCGCGAACGCGCGGCGCCTCCTCGGCATGTCCAAGGTCTACTCGCTCTGGGTCAACAAGATGCTCAAGAGCCGCGAGGAGGCGAAGACCCTCAGGGAGCTGCTCTCCTTCACGAAGAAGAAGGAGGACGACCCGCTCATGACGTACCTCCTCTCCTTCCGCGATCGGATGGAGCACGGTCGCGTGCTCCTCACGGACCCCGAGAAAACCTCGTTTTTCTTCGTCACCTTGCCAGAGGCCCTTCCCATCGCCGTCATCACCCGCTTCATCCAGTGGTTCCACGACTTCGGGATTCCGGTGGGCGGCGTGCTCGTCAACATGCTGATCGACAAGGCCTCCGTCGGCGCCGATGCCGCCGATTTCGTGAAGAACCGCGTCGCGATGCAGGACGAGCACATGAAGACCGTCTGGCAGAAGTTCGACGGCAGCGTCCGTGCCATCCTGCCGCTCTACGAGACGGAGATCCGCGGCGTCCCGATGCTCAAGCGCCTTGGGGACGCGATGTTCGCGTGACCCCTTCTTCGCCGTCCGATCCCCTCCGGCTCCTCAGCTTCGCCCCGAGGGGCGACGAGGTGCGGGTCGGGGTGCTTTCGAAGGAGGGCCGGATCGTCGACCTCGGCGCCGGCGCCGGGCATCTCGGGATGAAGCTCTGTTTCGATCCCGCGCAGATGATCTCCCTCATCACCGCAGGCGAGAGAGCGCGGGACGAGGTGCGGACTTTGCTCGAGAAGGCTTCGCCCGGCGGGCCGCGCGTTGAAGAGGTTCGGCTTTTCGCGCCGATCCCGGTCCCACGCCGGAACGTCCATTGCGTCGGCTGGAACTACGTCGAGCACTTCGAAGAAGGGAAGTCGCTCCGGGATTCGGGCCAGACGCTTCCCGAGCATCCGGTCTTCTTCACGAAGGGGACGAACGCCGTCAACGGCCCGTACGACCCGATTCCGTACGACCCGCGCGTGTCGACGGCGATCGACTGGGAAGTCGAGCTCGCGGTCATCGTCGGTCGGCGCGGGAAGAACCTCTCCGAGGAAGAGGCGATGGACCACGTCTTCGGATTCTGCGTCCTCAACGACACGACCGCCCGCGACATCCAACAGAAAAAGCACGGCGGCCAGTGGTGGAAGGGCAAGAGCCTGGACGGGCACGCGCCGATGGGGCCCTGGATCGTCGAGGCGGACGGCTTCGACTGGTCTTCCCGCCGCCTTGTCTCGCGCGTCAACGGCGTCGTGAAGCAGGACGGGAACACGAGCCAGATGTACTTCAAGGTTCCGCGTCTTCTCGCCGAGCTTTCGCTCGGCCTGACGCTCGAGCCCGGGGACATCCTCGCGACGGGCACGCCGCCGGGCATCGGGCACGCCCGCAAGCCGCCGGAATATCTCAGGCCCGGAGACGTGCTCGAGTCGGAAATCGAAGGCATCGGCGTCCTGAGAAACCCCATCCAAGCGGTGTGAAGCGTCCGACGTGCCTCATCGGCTCTTCACGGCAGCCGAAAGGGCCGCCGTGGCGGTGTCGTGCACGGGCGTTTCGACACCGACCTCGCGCCCGAGGCGCGCGACGGCTCCCGAAAGGTCGTCCAGCTCGTTCGGGCCGCCGGCCTCGAGGTCGAGGAGGAAGCTCGGCTTCATGCCGCCATCGAGGGAATCGATGAAGGCGAGGATCTTCGCCTCTTCGTCTTCGGCCAGCGACAGGCCGCGGGCGCGCGCCACCGCAAGGACCTCGCGCACCGCGCGCGCGAGGAGCACCTCCCCGTAGGGGGCGTAGCGCACGGGCCCGATGGGCGCGCGCGCGAGCCCACAGGCCGCCGCCATGGGGGCGATAAAGGCGAACTTCCGCCACAGGTCGGCCGAGATGTCCTCCGAGACGCGGGCCTCCGCGCCCGCTCCCTGAAAGGCCTCCACGATCTGCCGAACCCGCTCGGACGGCNNTGAGCACGCTGACTTGCGTCAGCCCGCCGAGAACCTGATTCGCCGGCACGCCGCTCTCGACGAGCCGATCGGCCGCCTCCACGCCGTTGAGAAACGGCAGGATCGCGGCGCCGCCTTCGGCCAGAAGGCGGGCCGCGGGAGCGATCTCGGCGAGCGAATACGTCTTCACGGTCACGATCGCGACGTCGCATACACCGAGCGTCTTTGCGTCGTCGGTCGCCTGAACCGCGACGGTGAAGCTCCCCTCTGGAGTCCTGACCTCGAGCCCACGAGAGAGGAGCGCGTCCAGATGGGCGCCCCGTGCCAGCAGCGCGACCGCGTGACCCGAGCGGGCGAGGATGCCACCGTAGTAGCCCCCGACTCCGCCCGCTCCGAGAACGGCGATCCGCATGACGGCAGTGTATTCCATGGGTCGCCGGACATAATCAAGGGGTGCGCGACGCGCTTTCTTTGCCTCAGGCCCGAAGCCTGAGCTTCGGCCCGCTCCCGGGCGTCATGGCGATCCTGAACGTCACGCCCGACTCCTTCAGCGACGGCGGCCGCTTCGCGTCCGCGGAGGCCGCCGCCGACGAGGGCGCGCGCTGCGCGGATCTCGGGGCGACGATCGTGGACATCGGAGGAGAGAGCACGCGCCCCAGGGGCAACGCGTACGGAAAGGGCGCAAGGGAGATTTCCGCTGAAGAGGAAGAGGGGCGCGTCCTGCCCGTCCTCTCTCTCCTTCGAAGCATGCGGCCCTCCCTTGCGCTCTCCGTCGACACGCGCCGCGCATCCGTCGCCCGCGCGGCGCTCGACGCGGGGGCCGACGTCGTGAACGTCGTGACGGGCCTCGCTGTCCCGGCGGATCTCCTCGAGCTCGTCGCGAGCCGCGGCGCCGCCCTCGTGCTCAACCATTGCCGAGGCACGCCCTCGACCACTTTCGAAGAATCTTCTTTCCAGGACGTCACCCTCGAAGTGGCCGCGGACCTTCGCGCCGCCCGTGAGCGTGCGATCTCCTCCGGAATTTCCGAGCAGAGAATCCTCCTCGACCCCGGCTTCGGGTTCGGGAAGACCCCGGACCAGAATTTCGCGCTCCTCGGCGCGCTCGATCGCCTCGCGCCTCCCGGCGTCCCGATCGTCGTCGGGGCGTCGCGCAAGGCGTTCCTCGGGACGGTCGCGGGAGCGCGCGTGGACGACCGCCTGCCCGAGTCCCTCGCGGCCGTCGCCGTTGCCGCGCGCCTCACGCCGCGGCGCGCCATCCTCGTGCGCGTCCACGACGTCGCCGAGACTGTCCGGTTCCTCGGGGTGCTCGCGCGGGCGAATGGCGATGCTCCCGGGCGAGTCACGTAACATCAAAGCGGAATGCGGGTTCTCTTTGGCACGGACGGCATCCGCGGCGAGGCCGGAGTGCCGCCGCTCGACGCGGCCACGGTCTCGAAGGTCGGAGCCGCGCTCGCGACCTCCCTCTCACGGCCGGGAGTCTCGATCGTCGTGGGCTGCGACACGCGCATCTCCTCCGAGGGCATCGTGGCCGCGCTTTCCGGCGGACTCGTCGCGAACGGCGGCCTCGTGCGCTTCGCGGGCGTCGTCCCGACGCCGGCCGTGGCGTGGCTCACCCGAACGCTTCACGCCGACGCCGGTGTCTCGATCTCGGCCTCGCACAATCCCTGGAAGGACAACGGAATCAAGATCTTCTCGGCCGAAGGCCGGAAGCTCCCCGATGCGGTCGAGGCCGCCATCGAGCGGCGGATCGGCGCCGCGTCGGCGGCGGCGCCGGCGGGGACCGTCGCGGAGCCAGCCCTGGCCCGGGACTACGTGACGCACCTCGCGGGCAGCCTTCCCCATCGCCTCGACGGCGTATGCGTCATCGTGGACGCGGCGCACGGCGCGGCCTTCGAGGTCGCGCCCGCCGCGTTCCGCGCTGCCGGCGCCGAGGTTTTCGCGCGGAACGTCGCGCCCGACGGGCGGAACATCAACGAGAGCTGCGGCGCCTTGCACCCCGAGGGAATGGCGCGGGCCGTGGTCGAAACCGGGGCCTCGCTCGGAATCGCGCTCGACGGCGACGCGGATCGCATCATCGTGGCCGACGACACGGGAACCCTTCTCGACGGCGACGACGTTCTGTATCTCTGGACGCTCGAGCTGGAGCGCGAGGGCAGGAAGCCCGAGGCCGTGGTCGGAACGGTCATGTCGAACTGGGGGCTGGAGCGGGCCCTCCGGGATCGGGGCATCGTCCTCGTCCGCGCGGACGTCGGCGACCGGTATGTCGTCGAGGAGATGGAGAAGACGGGCGCGCTCCTCGGAGGCGAGCAGTCCGGGCACATCATCCGCGCCGATCTCACGACGACGGGCGACGGCACGCTCACCGGCCTTCATCTCGCGGCGCTCGTCGCCGCGTCGGGAAAGCCGCTTTCCGCGCAGCCGCGCTTCGTCCACACACCGCAGGTCCTCAAGAACGTGCGCGTCCGCGAGAAGGTCCCGTTCGACACGATCCCCGGATTCGCGGCGCTGCACCGCGTCGCCGAGCAGCGCCTCGCGGGCAACGGCCGTCTCCTCTTGCGCTACTCGGGAACCGAGGCGCTCGCGCGCGTGATGGTGGAGGGCATGGAAGCGGGCCTTGTCGAGGCCGTGGCCGCGGACCTCGCGGGCGCCCTGAGAGAGAGTCTTGGGGCGTGAGCCGAGGACTCCCCCTCGAGCCCTCCGAAAAGGACCTGCGGCGTCTCCTCGACGAAACCGTCCGGCGCGTCGTCGCGCACGTCGGCTCGCTCCCCATTCAGCCCGCCGATGGAACCGCCGGCGCTGCCGCTCTCGCGCGCACGCTGATCGAGGAGGAGCCCCCGGAGGACGGCATGCCGGCGGAGCCGCTCCTCGACCTCCTGTTCGACAAAGCGATCCCCGCGAGCTTCAACGCCGCCGGGCCCGGCTATCTCGCGTACGT
>PLZI01000121.1:5003-17121 GCA_003152095.1 Acidobacteriota bacterium
TCGCCGCGCGGCACGAGAAGCTGCCCGAGAACTTCCTCAAGGGCACGCTCTACGTGTCCGACCAGGGCCACCACTGCATCCGCAAGGCGGCGCTCCTCGCGGGCTTTCCCGCGGGGAACGTGCGCGAGATCCCGGCCGACGCGGCGTTCCGCATCCGGCTCGACACCCTCGCGGATCGGGTTGCCGAGGATCGCGCCTTAGGCTTCACGCCGTTCCTCGTCGTCGCGAGCGCGGGCACGACGAACACCGGCGCGGTCGACGATCTCGACGCCCTCGCCGACTTCGCGGAGCACGAGGGCCTCTGGCTGCACGCCGATGCCGCTTACGGAGGTTTCTTCATGCTGACCGCGCGCGGCCGCGCGGCGCTCAAGGGCCTCGCACGCGCCGACTCGGTCGTGCTCGACCCGCACAAGGGCCTGTTCATGCCATACGGCACGGGCAGCCTTCTCGTGAAGGACCCCGCGACGCTGCGCCGTTCGCACGGCGTTTCCGCGCACTACCTGCCCGGCATGCAAGACGACCCGGACTGCGTGGACTTCTGCGAGATCTCGCCGGAGCTCTCGCGAAACTTTCGCGGCCTCGGGGTCTGGCTCGCGCTGAAACTCTGCGGCCTCGCGGCCTTCCGCGCGGCGCTCGACGAGAAGCTAGACCTCGCCAAGGAGGCCGTCGAGGCCGTGCGGGGGATCCCCGGCATGACGATCGTGGCCGAGCCGCAGCTCTCGCTGTTCGCGTTCCGACTCACGCCTGAGGGCGCGTCCATCGACGAGGCGAACCGCGTGAACCGGGAGCTGATGGCGCGCGTGAACGGCCGACAAAGGGTGCACGTCACGGGCACGCTTCTCGGCGAGATCTTCGCCCTCCGCATGTGCATCCTTTGCTTCCGGACGCACGCGGACCGCGTCCAGATGGCCCTCGAGGATCTTCGCGCGGCCGCCGAGGAGGTCCGAGGGAATAATCCGGCCTCAAAGAGCATTTCGTGAGGTGATCATGAGACGGCGCGACTTCCTCTCCGCGACCCTCCCCTTCCTCGCGGGCGCCGGCGCGCTCGTCGCGATCGGCTCGGCCGGTCCCGAGAAGAGCCCCGCCCAGAAAGGACCCGCGATGCCAAACGCCGACGCCGCCGATCGCCTCCCCGACCGTATCGTGAAAACGGATGCCGAGTGGAAAGCGCTCCTCACACCCGAGCAGTACACCGTCACGCGGAAGAAGGGCACCGAGCGCGCCTTCACGGGCCCGAACTGGGACAACCACGCGAAAGGGACGTACGTCTGCGTGTGCTGCGATCTGCCGCTCTTCAGCTCGGATACGAAGTTCGAGTCGGGCACCGGCTGGCCCAGTTTCTGGCAGCCGCTCGCGCCGAACGCCGTGAAAACGGTGGAAGACCGGAGCTTCTTCTCCGTGCGCACCGAAGTGATGTGCCGCCGCTGCGACGCCCACCTCGGCCACGTCTTCGACGACGGCCCGAAGCCCACGGGCCTGCGCTACTGCATGAACGGCACGGCGTTGAAGTTCGTGGCCGCGAAGTAGAGCCGCGAAATTACCTCATTGGCTCGACGCCGCCAGCCGCGGCGGGAAGACCTCGAAGGGCATCGATCCCGGCGCCCCACCCTCGAAGATCGAGCTCACATAGGCAAGGAAGGGCTGCGTTGAGCTGATCGTGATCCAGGCGAACACATCGTAGCCGCTCCGCGTGGCCGTGTCCGTTACGACAGGAATCGGAACTCGGTTGAGCTGGCGGACTTCCTTCGGCGCGAGAGTGACACCCTGTTGATACAGCGGCTGCGAGGTCCTGGCGAGCGGAATGGCTGTGATCGAGAACGTCGCGGACTGGCTTCCGCCGTTGAACAGCGTCACGTTCACTCGTCGAATGTATTGCTGGTTTGGAGGATCCCCGCACGTTTGCTCGGGCGCGCCAAGATTGACGTCTCCACAGACGACGGTGGCGCCGGCCGGAAACAGCCCCTGAAAGACAGGAATGGCCGTGCGGCCCTGCGACACAAGCACGCAGTCGAGGATATCGGGATTGGAGCATCCGCAATGTAACTGCGCCTTCTCGATGCCGGCATTCAGAATGACACCAGAATCCGCGACAAGCTCGGCTATGCCAAGCGGGCCGGGTGACGAAGGAGCATTGAAACCCGTCCATGGCAGTCGGAATATCGACTGTCCCGTGAGGGGCAGAAGCTGGTACGGGAGCCCACCGTCCTGGCCGAGGGACAGGTCGCCATAGATCGCGATTGGCTGCACCGTCGCGAGCGCCTGGCCCGTGTTGAAGGCAGATAGACTACTGACCCATTCCGTTCGAATAACCTGCTGGCCAGGAAGACTCTCCTCTCCAATCACCGCAATCACGAGAGGCACGTAGTAGTGCGTGGACTGGGCGGCCGCCGCAAATCCTACGCCGGCCAGAATGAAGGCAAAGAAACCTGACGTCTTGCTCAATGTGCATTCTCCCTGCTAAGGCGAGGTCATCTCGGAGCTCTTTCGACCCCGTCGCAGATGTACTTCGTCTTTGCGACGCGTTTTCCTATTCCTAGAGTTTCCGCGTGGGGCAACAGCTCACTTAGCATCGTAGCGGTCGCGCGAGGTGTCCGACGAAACAGGCCGATCAGAGGCCGCGATATGCCGAGCCTCGCAGTCTCACGCGCGTCACCGTCACCACATGATCCACGTCGTCGATCTCGTAGAGGATTCGGTAATCGCCGACGCGGACCCGGAAGAGTCCTTTGTGCCCGGCCATCGCCTTCACACCGTGGGGCCGCGGGTTTTGCTCGAGTCCGAGGACATGAGGATCGAGACGCTTGCGGACTGCGAGGGGAAGCCGGAGAAACTCGCGCTGAGCCGACGAGACGAATTCGAGTCGGTACGCCACGCCGCTACAGCCCGGCGCGCTTACGGACCTCGGCGTAGGGGATTCGCTTCTCCTTGGGGTTTGCGAGTCGAGAGACGGAGACGCTCACGTCGAAGCGGTCCTCCAGCTCCTCGAGGAGCCTTAGATCCGCGATCGAGACAACCGCTGCGACCGGCTTCTTTCCCCGGCGCACGATCACGCGCTCGCCGTGGCGGGCGCGATCGAGAGCGGACTCAACCGGAGACGCGGACGGCTTTCGGGCAGTAGATCGGCTCATGACGCTCGTCATTCTACGGCTCTTCGTCTCCGGGAAGCGCCCGCGTCACGATCGCGAACTCCGCGACGGGGCGCCCGCCGACGAGGTGTTCCTGGATGATCCGCTCGAGGACGGGCGGGTCGCACGCGCGGTACCAGACGCCTTCGGGATAGACGACGGCAATGGGGCCGCCGGCGCAGATGCGCAGGCAGTTCGCCTTGTTCCGCTGCACGCGGCCGCTCGTCGAAAGGCCGAGCTCATTCAAGCGCGCCTTCAGGAAAAGCCACGCGGCGTTTGCGCGATCCCGCTCGGAGCACCTCGGCTTCGTCTGGTCGCAGCAGAGAAAGATGTGCCTCTCGCCCTTCGGGATGCCGAGGCCCTCCGCGATCGCGGCCAGATCGCCCGTCGACACGTCATGCGAATCGGTCCCCATGAAGCCTTCACGGGAAGGATAAGCTCACGCGCATGAGAGTGTTCGTCACGGGAGCGACCGGCCACGTCGGATTTCACGTCGCGCTCGCCTTTCGGCGCGCGGGACACCACGTCCTCGGCCTCGCGCGTTCGGACGCGGGCGCCGCCCGCCTCGATCGGCACGAGATTCAGCCCGTCCTCGGGACGATGCAGGATCCCGGCTCATGGAAGGGCGCCGAGGGCGCGTCCGTCCTCGTCCACGCGGCGTCCGACTCCAAAACCGACATGTGGGCCGTGGACCGCACCGCGGTCGAGGGCCTCCTCGCCCTCGCCGGCAAGGGCGCGTCTCCGAAGACGCTTCTCTACACGAGCGGCGTCTGGGTCTACGGCTCCACGGGCGACCGCCTCGCCGACGAGACGACGCCGCTCGCGCCGCTTCCGATGAGCCTGCCACGCGTCGAGACAGAGAAGCGTGTCCTCTCGGCTGCGGGCGTCAGGGGACTCGTGATGCGCCCGGGCTGCGTGTACGGCTACGGCGGGAGTATGACGGCGATGTGGTTTGCCGGGGCGGCGGCGGGATCGCTCGACGTGGTCGGCGACGGCCACAACCGCTGGGCGACCGTGCACGCGGACGACTGCGCCAACGCTTACGTGCAGGCGGGCTCGAGCGGGCTCTCCGGGGAGATCTTCAACGTGACGGACCGCTCGCGAGCGCCCGTGCGCCGCCTCGTCGCCGCCGCCGCGCGCGCGGCCGGCTTCAAGGGCGCGATTCGCTGGGTCCCGCTCGACGAGGCGCGGAAGACGATGGGCGGCTTCGCCGACGCCCTCGCGCTCGACCAGCACGTCGACTCCAGGAAGGCCGTCGTCCGCCTGGGCTGGCAGCCCGCGCATGGCGGCTTCGAGGACGAGGTCGAGACGTACTACGCGGCGTGGAAGGCAGGATCGTCGACCGCGACGAAGGTCTGAATGAAACCCTTCTCCTCGGACGACCTCGTCCGGATCAGGGCGAGGGGTCTGACGGTCGAAGAGGTCGAGCGTCAGGCGGCTCTCCTCCGCGACCCCCCGCCCGCGATCCGGCTCGTGCGCCCGTGCACCATCTCGGACGGCGTCGTGCGCCTCGACGAAAGCGAGCACGCGGCGCTGCTCGCGCTCGCGGACGAGGCGGCGCGCGCGGGCCGGCTCTCGAAGTTCGTGCCCGCGTCCGGTGCCGCGAGCCGCATGTTCGCGTTCCTCACGTCCGGCGGTCCCGATCACAAGGACGCCCGCCGCTTCCGCGAGAACGCCCCGGCCTTCGCGTTTTCCGCCAGCGAGATCGACGCGCTCGCGGCCCTTCCGAAAGGTCTCCTCCCGTTCCACCGGTACGCCGAGTCCGCGCGAACGCCCTTCGAGGAGCATCTCGTCGAGGCCGCCGCGACCGTGCGGGACGCGCGGGGAATCTGCCGCATCCACGTCACCGTCTCGCCCGAGCACAGATCCGCATTCGCGGCGGTGCTCGAGGAGGCGCGGCCCCGACTCGAACGGGAGACGCAGGCGCGCTTCGAGGTCTCGTTCTCCGAGCAGGCGGCTTCCACCGACACCGTGGCGCTCGACGAGTCCGGCCGCCTCTTCCGGGACCCAGAGGGGCGACTGGTCTTTCGGCCGGGGGGTCACGGCGCCCTCCTGAAGAATCTCGCCGACTCGCGTGGCGACATCGTCCTCGTGAAGAACGTCGACAACGTCGTGCCGGACGACCGCCGCCGACCGACGATTCTCTGGAAACGCCTCCTCGCCGGACACCTCGTGCGCCTCGAGCGCGCCTCCCCGCGCACGCGGCCGCTCCGCGTCGCCGGCGTGGTGAAGAACGAGGGCGAGCCCGGCGGCGGCCCGTTCTGGGTGGAGGGGCCGGACGGAGAGACGCGCCAGATCGTCGAGTCGGCGCAGGTGAATCTCGCGAATCCCGCGCAAGCGGCAATCTGGGGCGCGGCCACGCACTTCAATCCGGTGGACCTCGTCTGCTCCCTTCGCGATGCGTCGGGCCGGCCCTTCGACCTCCCCTGCTTCGTGGACGAGCGCGCCGTCTTCATCGCGAAAAAGACGCACGAGGGGCGGGTCCTCTTCGCCCTCGAGCGGCCGGGCCTCTGGAATGGAGCCATGGCGCTCTGGGAGACGGTCTTCGTCGAGGTGCCGAAGGAGACGTTCGCGCCGGTGAAGACGGTCCTCGATCTCCTGCGCCCCGAGCATCAGCCGCGCTGATAAGGCTGACAAATAACTATGTATCAATGAGATAGGTTGTCGGCCGGACGTTTATTAACCCACGCGTCTCGGCGTCGCGGTATCCTCTTTGCCCCCGGGGATCTCTCATGTTTCGCCGCGACGAGCAACGACCCAGGAAAAGGCGCCCGCTGAGGCTCGTCCTCGGAGAGCCCGTCACGCCGAGTCCCGGACCCACCCCGGCGCCGTCACCTTCCCTTCCGCTTCTCAACCGGGAGCTCTCCTGGCTGGCTTTCAACGAGCGCGTGCTCGAAGAGGCCTACGACGAGCGCTGGCCGCTCCTCGAGCGCTTGAAGTTCCTCGCGATCAGCGAGACGAACCTCGACGAGTTCTTCATGATCCGCGTGTCGGGCCTCCTCGACCAGCTCTCCTCGGAGGTCGTGGAGCCGACGGACGACGGCCTCTCGCCCGCCGAGGCTCTCGCGCGCGTACGGGCCACGGTCCAGGAAATGCAAGCGCGGCAGACCTCGTGTCTCATGACCGACCTTCTGCCGAAGCTCGCGGCGGCCGGGATCTCGATTCTCACGTGGAGCGACCTGTCCGACGCGCAGCGCGAGGCGGCGAGCGCGCATTTCCGGCGCAACGTCCTGCCGGTCCTCACGCCGCTCGCCGTGGACCCCGGGCATCCGTTCCCGTTCCTCTCGAACCTCTCCCTCAATCTCGCGGTCGAGGTGAAAAACCCCGAGACGGGCGAGACGAAATTCGCACGCGTCAAGGTCCCGCAGGCCATGCCGCGCCTTCTGCCGCTCCGCGAGCTCGTGGAGGGCAAGAAGAAGGTCAAGCCCGAGAAGGCCGAGTTCCTCCTTCTCGAGTCGCTCATCCAGGCGAACCTCGCGGAGCTCTTCTCCGGCCTCGAGATCGTGTCTTCGCACCTCTTCCGCGTAACGCGCGACGCCGACATCGAGATCCAGGAGGACGAGGCCTCCGACCTCCTCGCCACGATCGAGCAGGAGGTGAGGCGCCGCCGTTTCGGCGCGGTCGTACGCCTCGAGGTCACTCCGAAGACGCCCAAGCGCGTGCGGAAGCTTCTCCTGAAACAGCTCGAGATCAGCGAAAACGAGGTTTACGAGGTGGACGGGCCGATCGGCGCGGGCGATCTCGTGTCGCTGACCCGGCTCGACCGGAAGGAGCTGAAGGACCCGCCCTTCTCACCCGCGGTGCCGGCCGTCTTCAGCCAGCCCGACACGTCCATTTTCGCCGCGATCCGCGCGGGCGACATCCTCCTCCACCATCCCTACGACTCCTTCTCGCCCGTCGCCGAGATGATCGAACGCGCTTCCATCGACTCGAAGACGGTCGCGATCAAGATGACCCTGTACCGCACGAACGCGGACTCGGCGATCCTCCCGGCGCTCATCCGCGCAGCCGAGAACGGCAAGCAGGTCGCGGTCCTCGTGGAGCTGAAGGCGCGTTTCGACGAGGAGAAGAACATCGAGTGGGCGAAGTCGCTCGAGCAGGCGGGCGTCCACGTGGTCTACGGCGTCGTCGGCCTGAAGACGCACGGCAAGATCGCGCTCGTCGTCCGGCGCGAGAAGGATGAGATCCGGCGTTACGTGCACCTCGGCACCGGCAACTACAACGAATCGACGGCACGTATCTACACGGATTTCGGGCTCATGACCTGCCGCCCGGAGTTCGGCGAGGACGCGACGCGCCTCTTCAACGCGCTGACGGGCTTCGCGGGTAAGACGAGTTACGCGCGCCTCGTGACGGCTCCGAAGGACATGCACCGCGCCGTTCTGGAGTGGATCGCGGGCGAGACCGCGCACGCGCGCGCCGGCCGCCCCTCGGGCATCAAGGCGAAGATGAACGCTCTCGTCGATCCGCGCGTCATCGCTGCGCTTTACGAGGCCTCACAGGCGGGCGTGCCGGTCGACCTCATCGTGCGCGGCATCTGCTGCCTGAAACCCGGCGTCCCCGGCGTGTCGGAGACGATCCGCGTGCGTTCCATCGTGGGCCGGTTCCTCGAGCACAGCCGCACTTTCGTGTTCGAGAACGGCGGCGACCGCAGGGTCTGGCTCTCCTCGGCCGACTGGATGCCGCGCAACTTCTTCCGCCGCGTCGAGACGGCCTTTCCCGTGGAGGAGCCCATGCTCGCGCAGCAGGTCGTCGACGTGCTCGACACGATGCTCAAGGACAACGTGCGCGCGCGGCGTCTGAACGAAAACGGCGGCTACGAGCGCCTCAGGCCCGCGGAGGGAGAGACACCGATCGACTCGCAGGCCGTTTTCGTCGAGGACGCGCGCCGCCGCGTGCTCAAGGCGGTGGAGACATTCGAGAGGCGGGGCGCCGACGCGTTCGAGACCCCAGAGCGGGAAGTGGACGCGTCGTCCTGAGCGCCTCGCCTGCTGCTCCTGACGCCGTCGCCGCGCGACGCCCGGGCGGCGTCAGCGTTCGACCTCGAAGCTCGACGGCGGGCTGAGGACGGGCTCCTGCGCGGTCAGCGTCGTGCCCTCGATGGGCACCAGGACGAGGTGCGTGTTCGCGCCGTACGTCAGGTTGATCTCATAGAAGCCGTGCGGCGAGACGGAAATGAGCATCCCGGGAACCTGCTTGAGCTCTGCCATCGGGCAGGTCACGTAGACCTTCATGGGGATGTCCATCGGCCCCTCCTGTCGCCCGAAGGATATAGCGCTCAGTCTCCCGCTTCATCGCCGTCGTCCTCGTCGTCCTCGCCCACCGCCTCACCCTGATACTCTTTGAGCTTTCGCTGAAGGGTCCTGAGGCCGATCCCGAGCGATTCCGCCGCGCGCCGGCGGTTGCCGCCTGTCACCTGCAGGGCCGTGAGGATCGCCTCGCGCTCGATCTCGGCCATCGTCTTGCCCACGAGCGTCGCGACGGAGACGGGCTCTTCTGGTGCCGGCGCCGCGGGCGTGATCTCCGGCGACGTCGGGGCCGCCGGCCGGACGGCCGGTCCTTCGCCCGAATACGGCCTCGCGGGCGCGGGGGCGCTCGCGCGGCCGCGCACGGCCGCGGGCAAGTCACCCAGGTCGATGCGCGGGCCGGCAGCGAAGAGAACGGCGCTCTCGATGACGTTCTTCAATTCACGCACGTTGCCCGGCCACGCATACCCGACGAGCGCCGCCAGGGCCGCGGGCGTCACACCGGTCACGGCCTTGTCGTGCTCCTTCGCGAAGACATCGCGGAAGCGCTCGACGAGGAGCGGGATGTCGTCGCGCCGCTCGCGGAGCGGCGGAATCTCGACGGTCACGACGGACAGGCGGTAGTAGAGGTCCTGCCGGAAACGCCCGGCGTCGATCTCGGCGAGCAGATTTCGGTTCGTGGCGGCCACGAGCCGGAAATCCACGTCCTTGCTCTCGTTCCCTCCCACGGGAGTCACGCGCTTTTCTTCCAGGACACGCAAGAACTTCACCTGCAGGTCGGGCGGCATTTCGGAGACCTCGTCGAGGAACAGCGTGCCTCCATGCGCCTGCTCGATGCGCCCGACGCGCTTCACGAGCGCGCCCGTGAAGGCGCCGCGCTCGTGCCCGAAGAGCTCGGACTCGATGATCTCGCGGGGAATGGCTCCGCAATTCAGCGCCACGAACGCGCGTCCCCGGCGCGGTGAGTTGTGGTGGAGCGCATTCGCGACAAGCTCCTTGCCCGTACCCGACTCGCCGACGACGAGGATGGTGGTCTTCGCGGGCGCGACGACGCGAAGGCGCGCGAAGAGCTCCTCCATCGGCTTGCTGATGCCGAGGATCGCCTCGAAGCCGAAACGTTTATCGAGGCGCTCGCGGAGGTCCTTGATCTCGCCCGCCTGGTGCGAGCGGCGAAGCGCCGCTTCGGCTCTCAGGCGCAGGTCATCCTTCGCGAGAGGCTTCGCGACGTAGTCGACGGTGCCCAGCGTGCGTGCCAAGAGCAGGGTCTCGACGTCACCGTGCGCCGTCACGAGCAGGACCGAGACGTCCGGCCGCGCGGCAGCAAGCTCCGCCGCGAGGTCGAGCCCGCTCTTGCCCGGCATCTTGAGGTCTGTCACGACGAGCGCCACGGAGGGATCGTCGATCGCCCTCTCGAGCGCGGCGTCGGCGTCCGCNNGGCGCCGTCGCGCTCAAGAAGGCACTCCGAGCGCCCGGTCGAGGTCGTCCTCGGTCCACACGGCGACGTCCAGCGATTTCGCCTTGTCGAGCTTGCTTCCCGGCTCCTCGCCGGCGATGACCGCCGTCGTTTTCTTCGACACGCTTCCACTCACCTTTCCTCCCGCCGACTCGATCGCGGCCGTGGCCTCGTCGCGGGAGCGTCGCGGCAGCGTCCCCGTGAGCACGAAGACTCCGCCGGACAAGGATCTCCCCGCCTCGGACGCCGCCGGGCTCTCTGTCATACGCACCCCGGCGGCCCGGAGTTTCGAAAGGAGGGCCCGATTCGGGCGACGGGCGAACCATTCGATGATACCGCGCGCCGTTTCGGGGCCGATCTCGGGCACGGACGTCAGAGCCTGCTCGTCAGCCGCCTCGAGGGCCTCCAGGGAAAGAAAGCGCCGGGCGAGGAGCTTCGCCGTCTTCTCGCCGACCTGCCGGATCCCGAGGCCGAAGAGGAGACGGGCAAGGCCGGCGTCCCTGGACCTTTCGATCTCGGCGATCACGTTCGCGGCCGACTTCTCGCCCCAGCGCTCGAGCGGCGCGAGCTGGTCCCTCGTGAGGGCGTAGAGAGACGCAATGTCCTCGAGGAGACCCGCCCCGAGCAGCTGCTCGATGCGCTCGTCTCCGAGACCCTCGACGTCCATCGCCCGGCGCGAGACGAAGTGACGGATTCGCTCGGCTGCCTGCGCGGGACAGCCGGGGTTTACGCAGCGGACCGCGACTTCGCCCTCCAGCTGCACGACCTGCTCGCCGCAGGCCGGGCAGCGCTTCGGCATCGAGAAGGGCTTCGCCCCCTTCGGCCGCTTCTGAAGGAGGACGCGCGTCACCTTCGGAATCACGTCGCCCGCTTTTTCGACGGCCACTGTGTCTCCGACGCGGACGTCCTTCCTCGCAAGATCCTCCATGTTGTGGAGCGTCGCGCGGCGAACGGTCGACCCCGCGAGGAAAACGGGCGTGAACTCGGCCACGGGTGTCAGGACGCCGGTGCGCCCGACCTGCACGACGATCCCCGTCACGACGGTCGCCGCCTCCTCGGGCGGGTACTTGTACGCGATGGCCCACCGCGGGAACTTCGCCGTCTGGCCGAGGCGTTTCTGGTCGGCGAGCGCGTCCACCTTCACGACGACGCCGTCCGTCTCGAACGGCAGGTCGTGGCGCTTCGTCCGCCATGTGTCGAGGAACTCGAGGATTTCGTCCACGCCGCGCGCAAGCAACCTGTGGGGATTCACGGGAAGGCCGATTTCCTCGAGGGTGGAGAGGGCCTCGGTCTGTGTCTGCGGCTCGCCCGCTCCCTCCCATCGTGCCACCGAGTAGAGGAAGGCCGAAAGACGGCGCGACGCCGTGATCTTCGCGTCGAGGAGGCGCAGCGAACCCGCGGCCACGTTGCGCGGGTTCGCGAAGAGCGGCTCCCCCGCCTCCTCGCGGATTGCGTTGAGCGCCACGAAGGATTTCTTCGGCATGTACACCTCACCGCGCACCTCGAGCACGGCGGGAATCTTCACCTTCGAAGAGATCTTCCGTGCCGCGTCAGCAGCGGCTCCGATCTTCATCGGCACGGCGTGAATCGTCTTCACATTCGGAGTTACATCCTCGCCCGTGGTCCCGTCGCCGCGGGTCGCGGCGCGAACGAGAACGCCCGCCTTGTACGTGAGGGAGACGGAGAGGCCATCGATCTTCAGCTCGCACACGAAGGCAGGCGTCCGCCCGAGGCGGTCGACGACGCGGTCCGCCCACGCCTTCAGCTCTTCTGGCGAGTACGCGTTCTCGAGGGAGAGGAGCGGAATCTCGTGCCTCACGGCCGGCAGCTCGCCGACGGGCGTGCCTCCGACACGCTGCGTGGGCGAGTCGGGTGTCACGAGCTCCGGGTGCGCCTCTTCGAGCGCGATCAGCTCCCGGAAGAGGACGTCGTATTCGGCGTCCGTGATCTCGGGCCGGTCCTCCACGTAATAGAGGCGCGCGTGCCGATCGATCTCCTCGCGAAGCTCCGCCGCGCGCGCCTCGGGATCCTTCGCCTTAGGGCCGGACTTCGCCACGGGCCGATTCTAGGGCGCGGGCGCGGCGAGCAGGCCACCTCCCGGGATCCTCACCCCTGCTAGCATCCGCGCTCGTGACGCTCCTCGTCGAGCGGAAGCTCGCCCTCGGCGCCGCTTTCGCCGCTGCTTTCGCCGCAACTCTCGCCGCCGCCCGCGCCGACGCGGGGCGCGCCGTCCCCGTCGCCTCGTACACGATCGAAGCGCACGTGAACGCCGAGCACGGCCTCACGGGCAGGGA
>PLZI01000077.1 GCA_003152095.1 Acidobacteriota bacterium
CGCGCTGCGGAGGGAATCCCGGACGCCGGTCCAGGTGCTTGATTTCTTGGGTAAAGAGAACCACGCTTTATCCATGAAGAACACCAGCATCATTTCCGCGAGAGGCCGGATCACCGTGCCCGCCGCGGTGCGCCAGCGGCTCGGCCTTTCCGCGGGCACTCCCGTCACATTCGAGCTTCGGCGAGAGGGTGTGTTGCTGTGCAAGGGGTCCAGGGGTCGGCATCCGGTTGACGAGGTCTACGGCATTCTTCGACTGCCGAAGAGTGTCGACGCGGCCCTCGACGAGATGAGGGGGCCGAAGCCCGGGCGTCGGTGAGAACAGCGTTGGTCCTCGTCGATCCGTCCGTCACCTGAGCGACTTCACTCCCCCGTCGAGCCCAGCAGCTCGTGGTATCCCCCCGCGACGTCGATCTTCGCGTACCGCTCCGCCCGCGCGAGGCCCTTCGCGACGAGCCGGTCGCGCGTCTCGTCCTCGGTCCAGAGGCGGAGGATCGACTGCGCGATGCCGGCTTCGTCCGACGGGTCGAAGAAGAGCGCAGCGTCGCCCGCGAGCTCGAGGAGGGCGGGGAGGTCGGAGCAGACGACCGGCGTCTCGAGACCCATCGCCTCGAGGACGGGGATCCCGAAGCCCTCGTAGAGCGACGGGAAGACGAGAAGCTCGGCCCCTTCGATCAGCGCCGTCGTGTCCGCGTCGTCGAGATAGGGCAGGACGCGGACGTTCTCGGCGAGGCCCGCCGCCTCGGCCTTCGCGCGCAAGGCCTCGCGCGCCTCGTCGAGGGCGCCGCACAGGACGAGGACGAAGTCCGGCGTCTCGCGCGCGACGCGGGCTGCCGCCGCGAGGAGGCGCTCGTGGTTCTTGTGCGGCCAGAAGTTCGCGGGGTAAAGGGCATATTCCACGCGGAAGAGACCCAGCGCGTCGAGGCGCGCGAGAGCATCCCGGGGGTCGAGGGCCTTCCGCGTGGGTCCGGCGATGGGCGGCAGGACGGAGACCCGCTCGGCCTTCACGTGGACGTGCTCGACGGCCATCAGCTTCGTCGCCTCCGAGATCGCGACGACGCGGTCCGCGCGTCGCAGGTCGCCGCGGAACTCGATACGCCGCCGCCGCTCGTCGGCGTCGAAGAACTCCGGGTAGACGAGATCCTGGAAGTCGTACGCGACGACGACGTGCGGGAGTCCCGTCTCGTGGAACGCGGCCGTGCCGAGCGGGCTGAGGAGGACCTCGGCGCCGAGGCGCTTGAGGGACGTGTGATCCGGGGCGGCGAGCTCGAGAAGGGGCTGGAAGAAGCCGTGGAGGCGCCGGCGTGTGCGGAGTATCTTGCGCGGTTCCTCGACGTCGAGACCGTGGCCGAGACGCCGGAGGACGGCGCCTTTCGCGAGGAGCGGCGCGACGACAGCCTCGGCTTCCGGCTTGACGAGAAGGTGAATCTCGTGGGCGAAGGGCTGCTCGAGAAGGGCTTTCAGAAGGCGGAGAACGAATACGCGCGCTCCGCCGTTGCCGCCGTCCCGCGACAGGGGAGCGAGGTCGACGAAGACCCGCAGGCTCCGCCCCTTTGACATCCTTCTACTTTCCCACAAACTGTCGCTCATGGCGCGTGTCCTCATCTCGGGTATCACCGGTCAGGACGGGTCGTACCTCACGGAATCGCACCTTTCGACCGGCGACGAGGTGCACGGGCTCGTGCGCCAGTCGAGCCTTCTTCAGCGCACGCGCCTCGACGCGCTGCCCGCGCTCTCGGCGGCGCGCGAGGAGGGCCGGCTCAAGCTCCACTACGCCGACCTCTCCGACACGAGCAGTCTCGTGTCGGTGCTGCGCGGCGTGAAGCCGGACGTGATCTACCACCTCGCGGGGCAGAGCCACGTGAAGATCTCGTTCGACCTTCCGGAGTACACGGCCGACTCGACGGGCCTCGGCACGCTGCGGCTCCTCGAGTCGATGCGCCACGTGGTTCCGGACTGCCGCTTTTTCCTCGCGGCCACGAGCGAGATCTTCGGCGAGGCGAAGGAGTCGCCTCAGAACGAGCAGACGCCCATGAATCCGATCAACCCGTATGCGGCGGCGAAGGTCTATGCGCTGAACCTCGTGCGCATCTACCGGAGCGCCTACGGGCTCTTCGCGTGCGCCGGCATCCTCTTCAACCACGAGAGTCCGCGCCGCGGCGAGAACTACGTCACGCGAAAAATCGCCCGTGGAGCCGCATCCATCGCGCGCGGGCGCCAGCACGAGCTGCACCTCGGCACGCTGACGCCGAAGCGCGACTGGAGCTATTCCCCGGACGTCGTGGAGGGCATGCGCCTGATCGTCTCGGCCGCGAAGCCGGACGACTACGTCCTCGCCTCGGGCGTCTCGCACTCGGTCGGCGACTTCTGCGAGGCCGCGTTCCGGATCGTCGGCCTCGACTACAAGAAACACGTCGTCCTCGACCCTCAGTATGCCCGCCCCGTCGACATCACGGAGACGCGGGGGGACTCTTCGAAAGCGCGAAAAGAGCTGGGTTGGGCCCCGAAGGCGGGATTCGAGGAACTGGTCAGGATCATGGTGGACGCCGAGCTGGCCGAACTCGACGGGCGCGGGGACGCCGCCTGAGGCCGCCGGCCGTTCTCATTCCCGCCTTCAAGCGGGTCGAGGCGTCGCGGCGGGCGATCGCCTCGCTGAGGGCGGCGGGCGCGGAGCGCATCGTTTTCGTGGATGACGAAGGCGCCGCCGACGGGGGCGCCCTGGCCGGCGAGTTCCCCGACCTGGTCGTGATCCGCACGGCGACGCCGGTCTGGTGGACCGGCGCGATCGTCCTCGGCATCGAGAGAGCGCGCACGCTGGGCGAGCAGGCCGTCCTCTTCTTCAACCAGGACGTCACGTGCGCGCCGGACTATTTCGAACGGCTCCTTGCGACGGCCGGGCGCTACCCGGGCGCGCTCATTGGCAGCGCCATCCTCTACGCGCAGGAGCCCGGCCGCGTCTGGTCGGCGGGCGGGTCGGTGGAGTGGTGGCGTCGGGGGATCCGCGTCCTGAGGCACGGCGCCCCGGTCTCGTCGCTGCCGACGGAGCCCTTCCCGGCGGACTGGCTCTTCGGGATGGGGACGCTCGTGCCCTGCGCGGTCTTTGACCGTATCGGCCTGCCCGACGCCGCGCGGTTCCCGATGGCGTGGGGCGATCTCGACTTTTCGCTGCGCGCGAAGCGGGCGGGCATTCCGGTGCTCGTCGAGCCGGCCGCGCGCCTCTTTCACGAGGTGGGAGGCTACGACGCCCGGATTGCCGGCGCGCCGACAGCGAAGCAGTACGCCGGCTGGATGAAAGACCGAAAGCACAATCTCTCGCTGTCGGCGCACGCGGAGATCTGGAGAAGGCACGGGCCGAAAATCCTCTGGCCGCTCTCGCTGGCCCTGAGGGTTGGATTTCTCCTGCTGAATTTCATTCGCATCCGGCTTCTCTTCCCCCGATGAGCAACCGCCTGCCTTCGATCTCGCTGGTGACCCCTTCACTCAACCAGGGGAAGTTCATCCGCGCGACGATCGAGAGCGTCCTTTCGCAGGGCTACCCGGATCTCGACTATCACGTGCGGGACGGAGGGTCGACGGACGAGACGCTCGCGGTACTGCGCGAGTTCGAGTCGCGCGTCCCGTTCGTCTCGGAAAAGGATCGCGGACAGGCGGACGCGATCAACCACGGCATGTCGCATGCGAGGGGAGAAGTCCTCGGTTATCTGAACAGCGACGACGTGCTTCTGCCCGGCGCGCTCGACGCTATCGGCGGGGCCTTCGCATCCGATCCGGAGCTGATGTTCGCGTGGGGGCGCGCGGCGTACCTCGACGAGGCGGGCAACACCGTGTCGCCGTACCTCGTGAGGCCCGACGCGATCGAGCGCCTCGCCGACGCCTGCTTCATCGCCCAGCC
>PLZI01000154.1 GCA_003152095.1 Acidobacteriota bacterium
CGAGTGATTCATGTGCGTGATCCTATCGCGCGGGCGCGGCTGTACCATCCTCCGCCATGTCTCGAGCCGTCGCGATCCACAAGTTCGGCGGGACGTCGCTCGGCGACGCTTCCCGCATCCGCAACGCCGCCCGCCTCCTGGCCGCCGCGCGCCGACGGCGGCCCGTCGTGGCCGTCGCGTCGGCCATGGGAGGCGTCACGGACGTCCTTCTTCAGGCCGCGCGCGATGCCGAACGCGGCCGCATCGGCCTCGCGCGTAAGGCCGTCGACGCGCTGAAAGCACGTCACGCCGCCGCCGCCCGGGAGCTCGGCGTACGCTTCGAGGAGGCGCCGCTCCGCGAGCTCAGCGCCGCGCTCGAAGGCGTGTCCCTTCTTCGCGAGCGCACGGCCCGCGTGACGGACCTCGTCTCCTCGTTCGGCGAGCGCCTCTCGTCCCCGCTTCTCGCGGCCGTGCTCGCGAAGGCGGGCGTTCCCGCGCGCGCCGTCGATGCCCGCGACATCCTCGTCACCGACGACCGCCACGGTGCGGCCACGTGCGACCGGAAGCGGAGCGACCCGCGCGTGAGGCGCAAGCTCAAGCCGATCCTCGCGGCCGGCATCCTGCCCGTCGTGACGGGCTTCATCGCACGGAGCGTGAAGGGCGAGACGACGACGCTGGGCCGCTCGGGCTCGGACACGACGGCCGCCCTGCTCGGGGCCGCGCTTTCCGCGCACGAGGTCGTGATCTGGACGGACGTGGACGGCGTCCTCTCGGCCGATCCGCGTCTCGTGCGGGGGGCCCGCCTCCTTCCGCGCCTCTCGTATCGCGAAGCGGCGGAGATGACGTACTTCGGCGCCAAGGTCCTGCACTTTCCGGCCGTGCTCCCCGCGATCGCGGAGGGGATCCCGCTCGTCATCCGCAACTCCTTCCGGCCGGAGATCCGGGGCACGACGATCGCCGCGAAGGGCGACGGGACGAAGGGCATCCACGCCGTCACGGCGGTCCCGGGAATGTGCCTTCTCTCGTTGGACGGGCGCGGGATGACCGGCGTTCCGGGCATCGCGGCCCGCGTGTTCTCGGCGACGGCGCGTCTCGGCGTCTCGGTCGTCATGTTCTCGCAGGCGTCCTCGGAGCAGAACATCGCGCTCGTGATCCCGGAGGGCGACCGCGCGCGCACCGTCGCGGCGCTCGAGCAGGAGTTCCGGTGGGAGCGCCTCACCGGCTCGATCGACTCCGTGAACGCGCGCGCGCCCATCGCGGTCGTCGCCGCGGTGGGCGAGGGGATGCGTGGCACGCCGGGGATCGCCGCGAAGGTCTTCGCGGCCGTCGCGCGCGCGAAGGTCAACGTCGAGTCGATCGCACAGGGTTCGTCGGAGTGCAACATCTCCTTTGCGGTGGACGGCAAGGACTGGGTAAGAGCCGTCCGGGCGCTGCACCGTGTGGTTTCGATCTGATGCGAGGGGAAAGTCGTCCCTCTCGATCCGTTTCGGTGTTCGCTCCCGCGTCCGTCGCGAACTTCGGCGTCGGATTCGACGTCCTGGGCGCCGCGCTGGACGGGCCGGGCGACACGGTCACCGCCCGGCTCACGCGCGCGCCGGGCGTCACGGTCGCCCTGATCACGGGCGACGGCGGGCGCCTCCCGCGGGATCCGCGGCGCAATACCGCCGCCGTCGCGGCCGCCGCCGTCCTCGCGAAAGCTGGCCGGCGTGGCGGACGAGGCGGTGGAATCGAGCTGTCTCTCGAGAAGGGGCTGCCGGTTTCGAGCGGGCTCGGCTCGTCGGCGGCCTCGGCCGCCGCGGGCGCTTTCGCCGCCGGCCTCCTGCTCGGCGTATCCGACCGGATGAATCTGCTCAGCGCGGCGCTCTCTGGTGAGCATGCGGCCGATGGCTCGTGGCACGGCGACAACGTGTTCGCCGCTCTGCTCGGCGGGGTCGTCCTCGTGCCGTCCTCCGATCCCGGCGGCGTCCTCGCGCCTTTCGCGCTTCGCGTGCCGGCGCGCCTCCGCATCGTCCTCGTGCACCCCGACCTCGAGCTGCCCACGCGGCTCTCGCGCGGCGTCCTGCCGCGGGCGATTCCGATGGGCGCGCACACGGAGCACGCCGGCGCGCTCGCACGCCTCGTGCTCGCGCTCTCCTCGGGGGATCTCGCCGCGGCCGGTGCGTGTCTTCTCGCGGACCGGCTCGTCGATCCGAAGCGCCTTCCCCTCGTGCCGGGAGGCCGCGCCTCGCTCGACGCGATGCTTTCGGCCGGCGCGTACGGCGCCTGCCTCGCGGGGGCCGGGCCGTCCCTCGTCGCCCTCACCGAGGAGTCCAGGGACGCGGAAAGGATCGGCCGGGCCGCCGTGGCCGCGTGGAGGCGCTCGGGGATCGCGGCGCGCGCCCGCGTTCACCGCATCGACCGGCGCGGCACGAGGCTCATCGGGAGGCGCGCGTGACGGGGCTCTCCTCGTTCTGTTGCGTCGCCTGTGGGATGTCCTTCCCGCTCGCCGAGACGCGCCTCGCGTGCTCCTCTTGCGGCGGCCTTCTCGACGTCGTCTCCAACCTTCGCGCGTTCGGGCGCACGGGCGCCGCGTGGCGGGATCTCTTCGACCGGCGGCGTGCGGCGTCGCCCTCCGAAGCGATGCGGCCGTTCGAGACGAGCGGCGTCTGGCGCTTCCGCGAGCACGTGCTTCCGGACCTTCCGGAGGACGGCATCGTGAGCAAGCCGGAGGGCGCGACGCGGCTCTACGCGGGCGGCGCTCTCGGTGAAGAGCTCTCTCTGTCTCGCCTCTTCGTTAAGCACGAAGGCGAGAACCCGACGCTCTCCTTCAAGGACCGTGGCATGACCGTAGGCGTGTCGTGGGCGCGGGCCTCGGGCTTCAAGACAGTCGCGTGCGCCTCGACGGGCGATACGTCGGCCGCGCTCGCCGCCTATGCCGCCGCGGTGCCCGGCATGCGCGCGGTCGTTCTCCTCCCACAGGGGAAAATCACCGACGAGCAGCTCAGTCAGGCGCTCGCGAGCGGGGCGACGACGCTCGGTCTCGACACGGACTTCGACGGCTGCATGCGCCTCGTCGCCGAGCTGACCGCCGCGCGGCCCGTCTTCCTCCTGAACTCGAAGAACCCGGTCCGCATCGAAGGGCAGAAGACGATCGCGTGGGAGGCCATTCAGGACCTCGGCTGGCGTGTGCCCGACTGGATCGTCGTGCCGGTCGGCAACGCAGGCAACCTGTCCGCGATCGGCAAGGGCCTGAGGGAGTGGCTCGACCTCGGCGTGATCGGGAAGAAGCCGCGCCTCGCGGGCATCCAGGCCTCGGCCGCGGATCCCTTCTTCCAGTCGTACCGGAGAGGATTCACCGAGCGTGTGACGTGCGTCGCGGGTGACACCGCGGCGTCCGCGATCCGCATCGGCGCGCCCGTGTCCCATCCGAAGGCCGAACGCGAGATCCGCTTCTTCGAAGGTGTCGTGGAAAGCGTGACCGAAGCCGAGCTGCTCGACGCGTTCGCGCTCGCGAACCGCCACGGCCTCGCGATCTGCCCGAACTCGGCCGTCGCGCTGGCCGGTGCCGCAAAGCTGCGGCATGCCGGTGTCATCCGGGAGGCGGACCTCGTCGTCGTCGTCGCGACCGCCCACGCGCTGAAGTTCTCGGGCACGATGTCCGCGTATCACCGCGGCGACGGCCGCCTCGCGAACCCGCCGCGCCGCCTGCCGGCGACGCTCGACGCGATTCTGGCGGCGCTGGGGGAGACCTAGATGTTGCCCGACGGGCTCTCGCGCGCGTAGCTCCGGATGAGCATGAGGGTCGTCGTGCCGATCTCGAACTCCGTGCGGTTTTCGAGCTCGGCGCGGTTCACGCGCTGGTCGTTCACATAGGTGCCATTCGTGGAGTTGAGGTCCACGACGAAGACGTGTTCGTCCAGGACCTCGATGGCGGCGTGCTGGCGCGAGCACTGGATATCGGCGACGACGATGTCGGCGTTCGCGCGTCCGATCACGACGCGCGGCTTGTCGATCTCGAAGATTCGGCCCGAGTCGGGGCCCGAGATGCAGGCGAGAGAGAGCCGCTGGTCGGACGGCAGCCGAAGCGGGCGCGCCGCGTTCCGCATCGCGCCCGGAAACGGCACGCGGCCGGTCGTCCGGGCGGCATCGGGCTTCTCGATCACACCCGTGCCTTCGGCTGAGGCGGGCATCGGGACCTCGCGCACCGGCGCTCCGAGAGGTCCGGCATAAGGGTTCTTTGGCTTGCGGGCCTCCGTCAGCGCCGTTTCGTCGAACGAGAATTCGTCGGGCGAGGGAGCGGGCGCGGAGTGGGCCGCCGAAATGGGCGGCGTGACAGCCGTCGCGGGGTTCCGGATTTCGAAGACGACGCTGCACTTCGTGCACTTGATCTTCTTCTTCGCCACGCCGGCGAAACGCGACTCGTCGTAATGGTAGCGAGCCTGGCACGACGTGCACTGGATGATCACGCGACGAAACTCCCTGCGCAAAGCACGTTACGAGCCATTAGAGCGTGTCCCGCGTTGCCGATCAAGCCCGTACGGCCTCCCGGGCGCGCTCCACGGCGCGCGGAACCGCCTCGAGGAGCCGGTCGACGTCCTCTTCGCGCGAGGTTCGTCCAAAGGAAAACCGGAGCGTGGCGCGCGCTTCCGAGGGCGACCGGCCGAGCGCGAGAAGAACGCGGCTCGGGGAGGTCGTGCCTGCATGACAGGCCGAGCCCGCCGAGACCGCGATCCCCTGGAGATCGAGGGCCGCGACGAGCGTTTCGGCCTCCGTGCCGGGGAAGAGCGCCGATGTGGCGGTGGGGAGACGCGAGCCTCGGATGGCGTGAATCTCGAGACCCGGGACCCGGGCGAGAAGGCCGGCCTCGAACCGGTCGCGCAGGCCGGTCAGGCGTGCCGCCTCCGAGGAGAGGCGTGTCGATGCAAGGCGGATGGCCGCGCCGAGGCCCACGATGCCCACTACGTTCTCGGTCCCGCCTCGCCGGCCTCGCTCCTGCCCGCCTCCGGCGGCGAGAGGCTGAAGCCGGACCCCCTTCCGCACGAAGAGGGCGCCGGCGCCCTTCGGGCCGCCGAACTTGTGGGCGGTGAGCGCGAGGAGGTCGACGCCGAGCGTCCGCGCGTTCACCGGGATCTTTCCGACCGCCTGCACGGCGTCCGTGTGGACGACGGCTCCTAAGGCACGGGCCCTCGCGGTGAACGTTTCCAGAGAGTCGAAGATTGCTCCTGTTTCGTTGTTCGCGAGGATGACGGACACGAGCGCCGTCCGCTCGTCGAGGTCGGAGAAGGCGCCGTCCCCCGGCACGCCGCGAGCGTCCACGCGAATCTCCACCAAATCGAAGCCGTCCGGACGAAGCGAGAGCGCCGCCTCGCGCACGGCCGCGTGCTCGGCCGCGGTGAAGGCGACGCGCGTGCGCGAAGGATCAGCCTCGCGGGCCGCGCGCGCCCCCCCGCGTACGGCGAGGTTGTCGGCCTCGGTGCCTCCAGACGTGAACACGATTTCCGAAGGCTCCACGCCGAGAGCCCGCGCCACGTCCGTACGGGCGGCTTCGACCGCTTCCCGCGCGGCCCGGCCCGGAGCGTGGGAGGACGAGGGGTTTGCGGCCAGACCCTCCAGCCACGGCCGCATCGCCTCGAGAACCTCGGGGTCGAGGGGGGTCGTGGCGTGATGGTCTGCGTAGACGGCGCGGGCGTGGGCGTTCAAGAAACCGGACCTCCGGACGGGCGATTGTAGGGTCGAGAGGGGCCGGAAAACCGTAAGCTCCGTGGGCGTACGCTTGGGATGACGCTGAGACATGGAATCTGTCTTGCGAGCAATTGCCCGGGAGAGGCTCGCGGACGGAGAATTGGAGCTTCCCAAGGAGGGCAAAGGGATGCGGTCGGGCCGGTCGTTCCTGCGAATCGTCGCGTTCCTGGCCGCGGCCCGCGCCGGAGCCGATACGCCGGCCGTTTCGCCCTCGCCCGTGCCCGCGCTGCCGACGCCTCCGCCGCTGGTGGCGGTGAATCCGCCCGCCCCCGCGCCTCAGTCCGCTCGCGGCCCCGAGGCGCTCAAGCTGTTCGGGCGCCTCGACGACGACCGCTCGGCGGTTTTCATCGCTTCGGGACCGCCGGATGCCCGCGCCATCGTGCACTGCCCAGACACTCTTCGAACGCTCGAGATCTGGACCTATCTCGAGCATCCCACGCTTGGGAAGAACGCGCGCGTCGTGTTCTATCCCGAGTCGCCGACGGGCTCGTACCGCTACTGGACGGTGCTCGAAGGCGAGCCGGTCCTGCTTTCGCCATCGCCAAAGGGGAATCTCGCCGCGCTGGAGGCTGAGCGTGGCGGGTGCGCGGACGCGCTTCTCGTCGTCTCGGCGGTCAAGGACATCTCGCGGCGCCAGGGAGACAACAACGGTGGTCTCGCCGAGCGCGGGGCGCTCGCGGTGCCGCGCCTGCTCCCGCCCGCGGGCACGAAACTGGAGGCGCCGCCGACCGTTCTCGTCTCGAACAAGCCGCTCACGGGCAAGGAGCGCAAGAAGCTCTTGAGCGCGCTCCCCGAGAAATACCGGCAATTCCTCACGGACGTGGAGCCGATCCTCACGGACGTCGAGCGCGACACGCTGCTCAAGCTAGGCGAGGACTACCAGCGCGAGCATTTCATCGAGGACTTCTGGAGGCGCCGCTCGTTCCTGCCCGATGGCACGCGCATCGCCTTCCGCGACATCTACGAGATGCGCCTCCAGCAGGCCAAGGAGCGCTTCGGGAACACGTACACGGACATGGGCCGCATCTATCTCGTGAACGGCCCGCCGGACAGCCTCCGCAAGGTCGACTGCCAGGACATCTACTGGCCGCTCCAGATCTGGTATTACGAACGGCTCGAGTCGCTTCGCCTCTCGAAGGTCCTTCTTCTCTTCTACCAGCCGTTCGGGGTGGGCGACGACAAGCTCTGGACGCCGCTCGACGGGCCGCAGGCGATCGTCGCGGGCGGCATCGCGGGCTTGGTCGGCGCCGGCGCGGTCCGCCGCGTGGACGTCACCCGCTGCTCGGAGGCGCGGGACGTGCAGGCCGCGCTCAGCTCCGCCTCGGCCATGTTCGGGCAGACGGGCGCGCTGAAGATGGCCGACGACCTCCGGCAGGGGCCGAAGCCCGATGTGGAAGGCGCGGATCGCATCCTCCAGATGACGACCGACATGCAGGCGGGCGCGGCCACGCTCCCGGTGCAGCGCGTCTTCCGGTTCCCGGAGGCGATCGGCAGCCGGATCCGCATGGAGCTCGCGGTGCTCCTCGAGCGCGACTCGCTCACGAAAAAGCAGATCGGCGGCGAGACGTTCTTCGACGTCGACGTCATCGGAGAAGTCGTGCGCGACGGCCACCTCATCGACAACTTCCGCTACCGGTTCGACTTTCCGACCTCGACGGTGAACGGCCCCTTCGTCCCGCTCACGGTCGAACGCGATCTCTACCCGGGCGAGTACCGCCTCAAGGTGAAGGTCGCCGACGCGAACCGCAACGCGGCGGCGCTCATCAGCGAGAAGGTCGCGGTGCCGGACGCGCCGGACGCCACGCTCTCCGTGGAGGAGAAGGCCGCGCGCGAGGTTGCCCGGAAAGCCGTGACCGAGCTCGTCGCGAGCAGCGGCGCGAAGGGCTCTCTGTCCATCATTCCGATCGCGCGGGAGATCGCGACGGGCCTCGTCCGGTTCGAGACGCGCGCGTCGTCGAACGACATTTCGTTCACCGAGTTCTACCTGGACAACACACGGGTCGTGACGAAACGGCGGCCTCCGTTCGCGGCGGACCTCGACCTCGGGGAGCTGCCGCGCAAACACATCGTGAAGGTCGTCGGCTACGCGAGGGACGAAAAGCCCATCGCGCAGGACGAGGTCATCCTGAACGAAGGCCGCGAGGCCTTCCGACTGCGCATCACGCAACCCGCGAAGGGCGTCAAGCTCGAGGGTCCCACGCGCGTGGTGGCCGACGTGGCCGTACCCGAGACGAAGCGGCTCACGCAGCTGGAGTTCTACGTGAACGACCGGCGCTCCGCGGTCCTCTACCAGGAGCCGTTCCAACAGGTCGTGGATGTGCCGAAGAGCGAGGAGCTCGGGTTCCTGCGCGTCGTCGCGACGCTCGACGACGGCTCCACGACGGAAGACGTGCGGTATTACAACGCGCCGAAGTACCTCTCCGAAGAGAACGTCAAGGCGGTGGAGCTCTACACGAGCGTCTTCGCCAAGGGACGGCCGGTCACGGGCCTCACGCAGGAGAATTTCTCGGTTTTCGAGGACACCGTGCTGCAAATTCTCGACGGATTCGAGGTCGTGACGAACCTGCCGCTCTCGATCGGCATCGGCGTGGACACGTCCGGCTCGATGGAGGAGTCCATCGTCGAGGCGCAAAAGGCGGCCGTGGAATTCCTCAAGGACGTGATGACGAAGCGCGACCGCTGCTTCCTCGTGACGTTCGACAACGAGCCCCAGCTCGTCTCGCGCTTCACGACGGACCGCGAGCGGCTTGCGCAGGCGCTCGCGGGTCTCCGCGCCCAGGGCTCCACGGCGCTGTGGGACGCGCTCGTCTACGGCCTCTACCAGTACCAGGGCACGCGGGGCCGCAAGGCGTACGTCATCCTCACCGACGGAGAGGACCGCTGCTCGCACTTCACGTTCGAGGCCGCGCTCGACTACGCGAAAAAGACGGGCGTCGCCGTCTACTTCATCGGTCTCAGAATCGGCTCGACGCAGCTCGACGTGAGGCACAAGCTCAACCGCGTCGCGAAGGAGACGGGTGGCACCGTGTACTACGTCGACTCGGCGCGCAACCTCGGAAAGATCTACGCCGAGATCAACGAGGAGCTGCGCAGCCAGTACCTCCTCTCGTTCGTGCCCCAGAACAAATCCGTGTCGAACCAGTGGCGGAAGATCGAGGTGAAGATGACCCCCTCGAACCTCACGGCCCGGACCATCAGCGGCTACTACCCGTAAGGGGGTTAATCTTCCTCTCCGCGTGCTTCCGAAACTCGTCCTTGCTTCCTCTTCTCCGCGGCGCCGCGAGATTCTTGCTTCTCTGGGGCTGACCTTCGAGGCTCGCGCCGCGGACGTGGACGAGACGCTCCTCCCCGGTGAAAGCGCGTCCGACGCGGCCGAGCGCCTCGCGCGCGCGAAAGCCGAGACGGCGGCCGCGGGCACCCCGGAAGCCCTGGTCGTCGCGGCAGACACGCTCGTCGTCCTCGACGGGGACGCTCTCGGTAAGCCGCGGGACCGTGCGGACGCGCGGCGCATGCTGGCGACGCTTTCGGGACGCGCGCACGATGTCGTCACGGGCGTGGCCTGCGCGCACGGCGGCCGGATCGTTTCGGGCCGCGAGACGACTCGCGTCGTGTTCGCGCCGATGTCGGGCGCCGAAATCGCGGCGTACTCCGCGACGGGGGAGCCCGACGACAAGGCCGGGGCATACGCCCTGCAGGGGATTGGCGGCCTGTTCGTGGAGCGCGTCGAGGGCAGCCCTTCGAACGTCGTGGGCCTTCCGGTGCGGCTCCTCTACCGGCTCGCGTCGGAGCTCGGCGTGGATCTCGCCGTCAGACCATGATCGCTGGGATCTCGCCGGACGCGTCGCGCGCCGCGGCGCGCGCGATCTGGAGCACGCCGGCGAAGACGAGGTCGCCGGTCAGCGTGGCCGCCCCTGCGCGAACCTTCAGCAGGCGCGCCACGGGCCCTTTCCCCTCGCGCCACGGTCGAAACATGTCGCCAAGGCGCGACACCTTCACCTTGCAGGCCTCGAGGTCCGCCTCGATGAGGAGAGCCAGGAACTCATCGTCCTCCCAGCGGAAGAGGTAGTCCGTCATGCGCAGGTTCGATTGGAGAGTGTTCGCGATCGTTCGCACGACGCCTTCGACGGCGGCGGCCTCTTCCTCACGCACGAAGGTATTCCAGTTCGCGATGACGACGGACATCACGGACAGGAGGCCTTTGTGCCGCTTCGCCCGTTCGATCTCGCGCTCGATGATCTCGTCGAAAAAGGCGCGGCTGTACGCTCCCGACCGAGGGTCCCGGGTGAGAAGAGGAGCGGCCATGACCCAATCCTATCTCGATCGCGAACCGGCGGCATTTTCTTCCCTGCCGGGTCTGTCGTAGTCTGATCCGGAATGACGACGCTCTTGAAGCCCGCGCCCCTTCCGCTCTCCGAATTCGTCGCCGCGGCCCGCGGTGCCGTTCCGGCCGATCTCGTCCTGAAGAACGCCCGCATCGTGAACGTGCTCACGGGCGAAATCCACGAGGAGACCGTCGGGGTAAAGGGCGACCGCATTCTCGGCTTCGGTGACTACCATGCCGCACGGAAGGACGACGAGATCGACCTGAAGGGCGCCTATGTCGCGCCGGCGCTCTGGGACGCGCACCTCCACATCGAATCCACCATGACGACGCCGCCCACGTTCGCGCGGCTCGCGGCGGTGCACGGCACGGCGGCGGCGATCACCGACCCGCACGAGATCGCGAACGTGAGGGGCGTTCCCGGGATCCGCGCCTTCCTGGACGCCGCGGCGAGCCTCCCCGTGGACGTCTTCGTCATGCTGCCGTCGTGCGTGCCGTCCACGCACCTCGAGACGGCGGGCGCCGTGTTGTCGGCGTCCGACCTCGCGCCGCTCTACGGTCTGCCGAACGTCCTCGGCCTCGCCGAGATGATGAACGTGCCGGGCTTCCTCTTCGGCGACCCGGGCGTCGTCGCGAAGGTCGAGGACGCCCGCCGCCGCAGCGTCCCCATCGACGGCCATTCGCCGCTCCTGTCCGGGCTCGACTTGAACGCGTACATTGGCGCCGGCATTCGATCCGACCACGAGTGCCTTTCCCGCGCCGAGGCGCACGAAAAAGTCCGGCGCGGGATGTCGATCTGGATCCGCGAGGGCACGGCGGCGAAAAACCTCGACGACCTTCTACCGCTCGTCACGCGCGAGAACTCAGAGCGCTTCGCCTTCGCGACGGACGACCGGCACCCTTGGGATCTCCTCACGCACGGGCACCTCGATCACCACGTGCGTCGGGCCGTGGCGCTCGGCCTCGACCCGGTGATCGCGATCCGCCTCGCCTCCTGGTCGTGCGCGCGCCACTACGGTTTCACCGACCGCGGCGCCGTCGCGCCCGGTTTTCGGGCCGACCTGCTGACGTTCGAGCGGCTGGACGACTTCCGGCCGGACCTCGTCGTCCTCGGCGGGCGGCGCGTCGCGCGGGGAGGCCGCCTCCTCGAGGAGATCCCGGGCGCACCCATGGAAGAGGGCCCCGGTTTCCGCATCGACGGCTTCGACCGCTCGCGCCTCCGCGTCGCGGCGCCCGAGCGCGCCTCGTTGCGCGTCATCGAGGTGCGCGCGGGCTCGCTCGCGACGGGCGCGTCGCGGGAGCCGGCGCGTATTGTCGACGGGGCGGCCGTGGCGGACGTCTCGCGCGACCTCCTGAAGCTCGCGGTCGTCGAGCGGCACTCGGGCACGGGCAACGTCGGCGTCGCCTTCGCGCGCGGCTTCGGCCTGAAGCGCGGCGCCATCGCGTCGTCCGTCGCGCACGACTCGCACAACGTCGTCGTCGTGGGCGTCGACGACGCTTCGATGGAGACCGCCGTGCGCCGCGTCGCGGCGATCGGTGGCGGCGTCGTGGTGGCGGACGGGGCCGAGGCGCTCGCCGAAGTCGCGCTGCCGGTGGCGGGCCTCATGTCGAACGCGCCGATGGTCGACGTGGACGCGGCCGAGCGTCGCGCGAACGAGGCGGCCCACGCGCTCGGGGGCACGATGGATCACCCCTTCATGACGCTCGCGTTTCTCGCTCTACCCGTCATCCCCGAGCTGAAGCTCACGGACCGGGGGCTCGTCGACGTCGCGAAATTCGACTTCGTGTCGCCGGTCGCGTGAAACGAAACGGGCGGGACCGAGCCCGCCCGTACTTCCTCCGAGGCAGACTCCGCGCTCAGTTGGCTGCGGGCGGCGGTCCCCACATCGAGCGCCGCATCTGCCGCTTCGCGGCGAGGTAGCCCTCCAGCTTCGCCTGCTGCGCCGGCGTCAGGATGGCCGCGAGGTTCGTGCGCATCGTCTCCATCTGCGCGCGCACGGCTTGCCGGTTCGCACGCACTTGGAGCGTCGCGGCGCCGACGGCGGCGGGATCCGGATTAGGTGCCGCCATGAGCGCCTCCAAGGCCTGACGATCGGCCTTCGCTTTCGTGCCGAGAGCCTGAAGCTCGGGCTTCCTCGCCTCGAAAGAGGCCGTGATCTTGTCCTTTTGGTCCTGCGACAGGTCGAGGGTCGCGAGCGCCGCGCGGATTCCGCGGGCGAATCGCCCGGGCTGGGCCTGGGCGAAGGCCGTCCCGGCCGCAAGGGCGCCGGCCACGAGCAGGGCCGCGGCGCCGAAAAGCTTCTTCTGGAATGGGTTATGGTTCATTTTTTCCGTCCTCGCGGCGGGCTTGCCGTCCGCCAGCCGGGATGAGACGCACGGGCCGCGCGGACGTTTACCGCCTCAGAACCGCTCTCCGACAAGCACGATCGCGCCGGTGGGCGAAGGGACGCCACCCTTCGGTTCGACGGAGACCGCGAACTTCACGGGCGCCTCGCCGAGGTTCTCCTGCTTCGAGATGGGGATGACGGTCGCGCCGTCCGCGTTGGCGTCGAAGGTGCCGGCGGGAACGGGCTGGTCACCCACGAACGCCCACAGCTCGTAGCTCTTCTCGAGCGGCAGCGGCGGAAGGCCGCTGACCCAGAGAATCCCCTGTTTCGACTCGGGATGCCAGAGAAGTCTTGCCTTCGCGTTCGGGTTCGCCTCGAGGCCCTTCAGCAGCGCCACCTGGACCCGCGGATCCTTCAACCACGCGAGCTCGCCCTCCTTCTCCTTCAGCTCGCGGCCCTTGTCGTAAAGCATCCCTTCGAGCTGCGCGACGCTCGCGCGCGTGGCGCCAAGATCGGCGCGCGTCGCGTACCAGAGCGCGCCGAAAGCTGCCGCGAGCATGAACGACGCCGCGACGCCGAGCGCCCAGAACATCGTCGTCAGGCCGCGGTCCGGGATTTCGCGGAACGCCGGGCGAGAGGCGGTGATCGGCTGGATCCCCCGGATGCCCCGGATGCTCCAGAGGACGCGCTCCTTCAGCTCGGGCGGAGGCGTGAGCTCCGGCGACGCGGGCGCGCCCTCTTCGGTCACGTCCAGCTCGGCCTCGAGGGCGTCGCACCACGCCGTCAGCTCGGCCGCGATGTGGGAGGCGCGCGGATTGAGCGGTTCGTCATCCACGGCCGGCACCTCCTTCCGCGATCGCGATCACCTTCAGTTTCGCGAGACCCGAGCGCGTGCGGCTCTTCACCGTGCCGAGCGGCTGGTTCAGTCGCGCGGCGATCTCCTCCTGCGTGTGGCCGTCGTAATACGCGAGGGAGAGGACCGCCTGCTCGTCCTTGGGGAGCCTCCTGAGCCAGCGCCCGACATAGTCGCGCCGGACGGCCTCCTCCTGCCCGCCGGCCGCGGCGTGCTCGCGGTCGAGCGACTCGTCCGAAGCGGCCGAGAAGCGCTGGTCCAAAGAACGCCGGCTCCGCAACCGGTCGAGGGCGCGGCTCCGCACGATCGTGAAGAGCCACGTCTTCACGGACGTGCGCGCCGTGTCGAACCGTCGCGCGTCGCGCCACACCTGGACAAAGGCTTCCTGCAGCACGTCTTCCGCATCCCTTCCGTCCTCGAGAATACGGATGCAGAAGCCGAAAAGGACCGGCGCATAGCGGTCGTAGAAGAGACCGAATGCGTCGCGGTCGCCCGCGGTGATCCGCGCGAGGAGTTCGGGGTCGGGCGGCGTGCTCACGTTGAGACCGCGGGCAGCGTGCCCGCCCGGCCGGAACGTGTCAAGCGGGAGAACCGGGACGACTAGAATCGCCTCGACAAAGCATGAGCGACGGTCCGAGGACGGAGACCTTTCCGTCGGGAGATCTTGTCCCGACCGTGCGCCTGTTCGCCCCCGCCAACGGGCTGTTCCTTGCCGTTCTCCTCAGCGTGGAGTTCGTCCTCTTCCGCGGCTTCGTTGCCCGGGAGATCGCGCCGCAGCCTCCGAGGCGTCATGACCAGGCCGTCTACCTTAGGGAGGCCTACCGGATTCATCGACAGGCCTCGGATGAAGGAGTCGGGACGGCGCTACGCGCCGCGGCCGAACGCAGCGGGCCGACCGGACTCCTCTTCCCGATCGAGGGAGCCGTCCTCTGCCTGGTCGCCGGGCCTTCGCGCGTCAGCGCCCTGACCGTCAACTTTCTCTTATTTGCCTTCCTGCAGATCGCCGTCTTCGCGGCTCTCGTTTCGACCTTTCGCCGCTTCTCCTTCGCGGCTTTCGGGCTCGGCCTCCTGCTTCTCACACGCTCTCCGTTCTTCTGGGCGGGGGGGCTGACGGACTTCCGTATCGATCTCGCGGCGTGTTGCCTCTACGGAGTTTTCCTCGCCGCGGCGCTGCGCTCGAGCTTCTTCACTTCGCGGGTCTGGTCGATCGCCTTAGGGCTCGCGGCCGGACTCTGCATACTGAACCGGTACCTGACGATCGCCTACTTCGCCGGTCTCGCCCTCGCCGTTCTTCCGGGTGTCGTGATCCTCTCCAGGGCCCGCAGCAGCCAGGCCCGTTGGTCCCGCTCCCGAGCGCTTTCCGCTCTTCTGGCGACGGGTTCGGCGCTTCTCATCTGTGGTCCCGTCCTCTGGGCAAATCGTCGTGCGATCTGGCAGTACTACTTCGTCGGCCATTTCGGAGGGGCCGGGGTGATTCGAGCGCGCGCGTTCGGGATCCAGACCGGCCTTTTCTATTACCCTCGATCGATCCTCTCCGCGCACCCCGGGCCGGCCGCAATCCTCGCGATCATCTTCGTTGCCGCCGGTCTCTTCTATTTCGTTCGCGGCGTCCGCACGGCCCTCGTCGACCACTCGAGCCGCACCCTCTTCCGCGAGGGCCTCCTGTTCTTCGTGACCGCCTTCGCTGTCCCTTTCGCGCTCCTCGCGAGCGACCCGGACAAGTCCCCGGTCGTCGGGAGCATCTTCGTCCCGCCCCTTCTTTTTCTCTCGCTCTGGCTCCTTGCGAAGTGGAGCGGACTCCTTTCCGGCCAGAGGGTCAAGGAGGGCGCCGATCGCTTCTGGGGGATCTCAGGACCGGCCGTCCTCGCAGCCGGGTTCCTCACGTTTGCTTCCCGGCTGACGTGGGCAGGTCCGGCCCCCGATCCGGGACGGCAGGAAGCAGCGCGGCTCCACGACGTTGCCACCGGTTTCGCCAGACGCGAGGGCTGGAAAACAGGAATCGTGTCGTCCGACCGGCTCGACGACAGTTTCGACGCGGACACCCTTTCCGTCTTCTCGTTCGAGCGCGACGGAATTCTTCGAGAGTTCGAGTTCGGGCTCCCGCGCGGAATCCTTGCCGTCGACCCATCCACCGCGTTGGACGTCGTCCGGCGCAGCCGGTTCGTCTTGCTGACCGAAAGCGAGACGCACCCCGGAGGCCTGCCCTACGATCGGTCGATGAGGCCCCTGACCGGTGATCTTTCTTCCCTCTGTCGGGAGTTGTTCGTGCCGCTCGGGAGGTTCCGGCTCCCCGGGCGCACGGCGGTCCTCTGGGTGCGCCGTGGCCCAGGATAGGAGGCTTCCCGCCCTCCTAGGAAGCGGGAGAGGACCCATGGCGGATTGACGCTGCCGGACGGGGCCGGTACCGTCGCCGCATGTCGAAGAGAAAGCTCTCCAACGCGGGCGGCCAGTCGCCCCTGCCTTTCGACGCCGAAATCCCGCTTCCCGAGGAAGCCCAGCGCCGGTACCTGAACTACGCGCTTTCGGTCATCACGTCGCGCGCGCTCCCGGACGTGCGCGACGGCCTGAAGCCGGTGCAGCGCCGCATCCTCTTCGCGATGTTCCAGAACCTCCACCTCATGCCGGACGCGAAGTTCAAGAAGTCCGCCTCGGTGGTGGGCGACGTCATCGGCAAGTACCACCCCCACGGCGACGTCGCGATCTACGACGCGATGGTTCGCATGGCGCAGCCCTTCTCCCTGCGTGCGCCGCTCGTGGACGGGCACGGCAACTTCGGCTCTCTCGACGGCGACTCGGCCGCGGCGTACCGGTACACCGAAGTGCGCCTGCGCCCGCTCGCGATCGAGCTTCTCTCCGAGNNGTCCTGCCGGCGCGCTACCCGAACCTGCTGATCAACGGCGCGACGGGCATCGCGGTCGGCATGGCGACTTCGATCCCGCCGCACAACCCCGTCGAGGTGCTCGACGCGGCGATCGCGGCTGTGGACGATCGCGAATCGGATCCCCTGCGCTTCATCAAGGGCCCGGACTTCCCGACGGGCGGACTCCTCGTCTCCGGCAAGCGCGAGCTGCGCGCGATCTACGAAAGCGGGCAGGGCACGCTGAAGCTGCGCGGGGAATGGGAGGCCGAGGAGGGCGCACGCGGCGCTCAGACGATCATCATCACGTCGATCCCGTACGCGCAGGAGAAGGCGTCGCTCGTCGCGAAGATCGCGGACGTCATTCTCGAACGGCGATTGCCCGCTCTCGTGGACGTGCGCGACGAGTCGACCGACGAGGTCCGCATCGTCCTCGAGATCAAGCGCGACACGGACCCCGCTCTCGTGATGACGTACCTCTACAAGCACACGCCGCTCGAGACGACGGTGCCCGTGAACCTCACGTGCCTGGTTCCGACCGTCCATCCCGACGTGTGCGAACCGGCGCGCCTTCCGCTCGCCGCGATCCTCCGGCACTTTCTCGACTTCCGCCTCGAGACCGTGAGGCGAAGGTTCGTTTTCGACCTCGAGGAGCTGAAGCGGCGCCTCCACCTCCTCGAGGGCTTCATCGTCATCTACGACGCCCTCGACGAGGCCATCCGCATCATCCGCAAGTCCGACGGCAAGGCCGACGCCGCCGCGAAGCTCATGAAGCGGTTCTCTCTCGACGAAGAGCAGGTCGAGGCGATCCTCGAGACGAAGCTCTACAAGCTCGCGCGCCTCGAGATCGACGCGATCCGCGCCGAGCTGAAGGAGAAGATGGTCGAGGCCGCCGCCATCGAGGCGATCCTCAAGTCGCCGAAGAGGCTCTGGAACGAGGTCAAGGGCGAGCTCGCCGAGGTGCGCGAGATGCTCGCTTCAGAGAAGCGGCGGACGAAGGTGGCCGGGAGCGTCGAAGAACCGACGTACGACGCGGAGGCCTTCATCCAGCACGAGGACACGTACGCCGTCGTCTCGCAGGACGGCTGGCTGAAGCGCCAGCGCGAGATGAAAGAGCCAAAGTCGACGCGCCTCAGGGAAGGGGACGAGGTGCTCGCCGTGCTGCAGGGCTCCACGAGGGAATGCGGCGTCCTCTTCTCGAATCACGGCGCCGCCTACGTGCTGAGGCTCAACGACGTGCCGCCCTCGACGGGCTACGGCGAGCCCGTGCAGAAAATCTTCAAGTTCGGAGACGGCGAGCGCGTCGTCGCGGCGCTGTCGCTCGATCCGCGCGTCACGCGCCCGAAGAACGTGCTCCTCCTCGCCGCGACGCGCCGCGGACTCGTCCTGAGGTTCTCGGTCGACCCGTTCCGCGAGGTGACGACACGGGCCGGGAGGCGCTTCGCGAAACCCGCGAAGGGCGACGAGATCGCATACGTGTTCGCGTGCGAGGAGAAGGACCTCGTGGCCCTCGCCTCGGAGAAAGGCCGCGCGATCCTCTTCCCGGCGAACGAGGTGCCGATCCTCGCGGGACCGGGCAAGGGCGTTCTCGGCTTCAAGCTCGCGGCGGACGACCGCCTCGTGGGGGCGGCCCTTTTCGGCGCCGACGAGAAGCGCGCGCAGCTCGTCCTCGTCAACACGAAGGGCACGGAGCACACCATCACGCGCCGGTACACGCCCGTCTCGCGCGGTGGCAAGGGATTCGAGCTCATCAAGCGCGACCGGTTCGTGAA
>PLZI01000166.1:0-151 GCA_003152095.1 Acidobacteriota bacterium
ATCGAAGAGCAAGGCCTGGGCTGGATCAACCGGTTCGGCACCGGCAAGGGCGCGCACACCACCACCAGCGGTCTCGAAGGCGCATGGAAACCCAACCCGACGAGATGGGACAACGGCTACTTCGACACGCTGTTCGGCTACGAGTGGGAGC
>PLZI01000166.1:172-2853 GCA_003152095.1 Acidobacteriota bacterium
TGGTTCAAGCTGACCCACCGCGACATGGGGCCCAAGGCCCGTTACCTCGGCCCTGAAGTCCCGACCGAAGACCTGATCTGGCAGGACCCGCTCCCCGCTGTCGACCACCCCCTGATCGATTCCAGGGACATCGCCGACCTCAAGGCCAGGGTTCTGGCCTCGGGCCTGTCGGTGTCGGACCTGGTCTCCACCGCCTGGGCCTCGGCCTCCACCTTCCGTGGCTCGGACAAGCGCGGCGGTGCCAACGGCGCGCGGATTCGCCTGGCGCCGCAAAAGGACTGGGAAGCCAACGAGCCGGCGCAACTGGCCAGGGTGCTGGGCGTGCTCGAGACCATCCAGCGGGCCTTCAACGGCGCCCGGACGGGCGGCAAGAGAGTCTCCATGGCGGACCTCATCGTGCTGGCCGGCTGCGCTGCCGTTGAAGCGGCGGCCAGGGCCGGCGGGCACGCTGTCGTCGTGCCCTTCACCCCGGGCCGTACCGACGCCTCGCAAGACCAGACCGATGTGGAATCGTTCGCTGTACTGGAGCCCCAGGCTGACGGTTTCCGCAACTACCAGAAGAAAGCCTTCACCGTGTCGGCCGAGGAAATGCTGGTGGACAAGGCGCAGCTCCTGACTCTTAGCGCGCCGGAGATGACGGTGCTCGTCGGTGGTCTGCGCGTGCTGGGTGCCAACGCGGGTCGATCGACGCACGGCGTGTTCACGACACGGGTCGGAAGTCTCACCAACGATTTCTTCGTCAACCTGCTCGACATGGGCACTGTCTGGAAGCCTGTGTCCGATGCCGGGGGCACGTTCGAAGGGCGCGACCGCAAGACAGGCGCCCTCAAGTGGGCCGGCACCCGCGTGGACCTGATTTTCGGCTCCAACTCGCAGCTGCGCGCCCTGGCCGAGGCCTATGCGCAGGACGATGCGAAGGAAAAGTTCGTGCGCGACTTCGTCGCGGCCTGGAACAAGGTCATGAACCTAGACCGCTTCGACATCAGCTGACCGTGGCGTGAACGTTTTCATGGGCTCCTGACGGGAAAAGAGAGTTAGCCAACCCCCGGTTTCAGCGGACGGCATACCGCCGCCGCTGAACCGGGGCGTCACGTGTCGCTCGAGGAGAACGTCATCCGGGTCGTGAAACACGACCCGCGCCATGGGCGACGCGCCCGAGGAGGTCAAGCTCCGACACATCGAAAACTGCGTGAAGGCGGACCCGGCCTACGGCGAAGGAGTGGCGAAGGCGCTGGGCATTGCCGCGGGCGCGGTCGTTTAACCCTCGGCCTGGAGGGCGAGATAGTTCGGGAGCCCTACGTCGGCGATCTGCTGAAGCTGCGCCTCGAGCCAGTCGATGTGCTCCTCTTCCTCCTTCAGGATCGTCTCGAGGAGCATCCGCGAACCGTTGTCGCCCTTCTGGCGGCAGGTCTCGAGCCCGGTGTTCAGGCGTGCGACTGCTGAACGCTCGACGTCGAGGTCGAAGGAGTGCTGCTCGGGGACGGTGGGGCCGACATTGATCTTCAAGTACTTTTGCATGTTCGGCACGCCCTCGAGGTAGAGGATCCGCTCGATGAGCTTCTGGGCGTGCTTCATTTCGTCGATCGACTCCTCGCGCCCGTGCTCCGCGAGCTTCTTATAGCGCCAGTTCGCGCACATCATCCCGTGGATGAAGTACTGATTGACGGCCGTCAGCTCGGCGCACAGGACGTCGTTGAGGATCTCGATGACCTTGGCGTCACCCTTCATGGCATTCGCTCCTTTGGGACTCTCGTCAGGGGCCGCGCCCGGCGGCCGAGGAACGTGCGGAGGTCGGGAATACAGGCCGTGCAGATCGAGCCGCAACCCGTGAGGCCCTCGGCCTCGGCCGCGGACAGGCGGTCCCGGAGCATCCGATACGCGACCTCGGCGAACGACCGTCCCGTGCAGGCGCATGAGGTCATCGCCGCGGCTTGAGGTGGCCGCGGAGCCTCGTCGTCGCCGGCCACGGCGGAGCGAACGGCCCGCCTCACCCGCGACTCAGTCTCATACGCGGAATGTGCCCGTTGTGAAGGGTTTCGTCAACTGATGCACTTGCCTCAGGCCGGGCCGTTCGGGCCGTTGGACCGGAGGCGGTACGCGGCCTCGGCGGAGAGCGCGAAGACGTCGCCGGGCGCGCCGCGAAGGGCAATCGTGCCGCGCTGGAGGACGACGACTTCGTCGGCGAGCGCGGCGACTTCGGCCGCTTCGTGCGTGACGTAGAGGATCGGCAGGGGGAAGGCTGCCTTGACCCTCAGGAGGTGCTCGAGGACCCTCTCCTTGAGCGGACGGTCGAGGCCGGAGAGCGGCTCGTCGAGAAGCAGGATCTCCGGTGCCGACAGGAGGGCGCGGCCCAGGGCGACGCGGCGCCTCTCTCCGCCGGAAAGCGTCGCGGGGCTTCTGTCGAGGAGAGAGGCGAGTCCGAGGGTGTCGACGACGCGATCCTCTCCGAATGGGGCCTTGCGCGCGACGCCACGGCCCGCCCCGTAGCGCAGATTGCCCGCGACGGAGAGATGCGGAAACAGCGAATCGTCCTGCGTGACGTATCCGACGGCTCGCTCGCGCGGAGGGACGTGGATTCCCGCGGCGGCATCATCGAGGACGCGGCCCGAAAGAACGATCCGTCCCGCCTCCGGACGTCGCAGCCCCGAGACGGCTTCGAGGAGCGACGTCTTGCCGGCGCC
>PLZI01000157.1:0-3041 GCA_003152095.1 Acidobacteriota bacterium
CTTCTTCTCTCTCTTCTTCCCCTCTTGGCCCTCTGCGCCTTCTCGGCCAGTACAGGGATTCCTTCCTCGTGGCCGAGGGCGAGGAAGGGCTGGTCCTCATCGACCAGCACGTTGCGCACGAACGGGTGCGATACGAGCGGTTCCTCGCGCGCCTCGAGGCCGCTCAGCCCGCCTCGCAGAGTCTGCTCGCACCCGTCGTCTTCGAGGCGTCTCCGGCTGAGGCGGCGCTTCTCTCGGGCTCCGACGCGCTCCTTTCGGGCGCGGGTTTTTCGGTGTCGGAACTGTCCGGGCGCACGTTCCTCGTCTCGGCGGCGCCGCTCGACACGCCAGCGTCCTCGGTCCTCCCCGCGCTCCGCGACTACCTCGCGCGCGTCGCGGCGCTGCCCGAGGGCGCCGCTCCCTCGCCTGCACTGCGGCGAGAGGTCCTCGCCGCTTCTCTCGCCTGCCGCGGCGCGATCACGGTGAACCACCGCCTCGCGCCGGCCGAGGCCGCGCGACTCCTCGCCGACCTCGCCTCCTGCCGCGATCCGTGGACCTGCCCGCACGGGCGGCCCATCCTTCTCACGTTCTCGCACGAGGAGCTCGAAAAACGATTCGGGCGGCGCGGATGAGCGACGGATGAGGAACCACAACGACCTGTTCGCGCCGAAGCTCGGGATCACGATGCCGCTCTGCGGCTTCCATTTCATCTTCTTCTTTCTCGTGAAGATGGATCCGGTGAGAACGCTCACCCTGTTCGGGTTCGATCCGCGGGCGGCGCTCGAGAGGCCCTGGACGTTCGTGACGTATCAGTTTCTGCACAGCGAGCCCTTCGGGCTCTTTTTCGGCGCGTTCATCCTCTTTATCCTCGGCTCCGCGCTGGAGGCCGAGTGGGGAACCGGCGAGTTCACGATCTTCTGGCTCGTCTCGACGCTCGGGGCGTCGCTCGCGGCGCTCGTCACCGGGAGCGCCCTCCTGTCGGGGGGCGTGCTGACGGGCGCGTCGATGCTCTTCGCGTACGCCTACCTCTTTCCGGACATGCAATTCCTGATTTTCTTCGTGCTTCCGGTGAAGGTGAAATGGCTTGCGTGGCTCGCCGCCGCCGGCCTCGCGTGGGGCCTGCTGCAGGCGACGCTTGCGGGGCGGCCGGGAGCGGGCTTCGTGAGCGTGGCGGGGGCCGGGGCGGGTTTCCTGTTCTTCTGGATCCGGCACCATGGCGCCTCTCGGGCGAAGAAGGCGGCGAAGACCGCGGTCGTCGCCGTGAAGACGGCCGGCGCGGTGCGCGAGGACGCGGCGCTCGAACGCCGCAACCGCGAGCTGTTCCCGAAGGTCGAGGATCTCCGCCGGGCGATGCAGGGGGGCGGCGACCCGCCGCCTCGCCAGCGCGAATTCGCGGCCGAGCTCGCGAAGCTCGTGGTGCCCGGCGTGAACGTCTGCAAGCCCGTCGATTTCAAAGGGGATCGCGACGGGATCTGCGTGAAGTGCGAAGGATTCGCTGAGTGCTCGCTCCGCTACGTGCGGGGTCAGCCCGCCGAGATCACCGTGAAGACGCGCGCGTGAGGCGGCGACACTAGAATAGGATTAGGGAAGAGATGACCGCTTTCCTCGCACTCACGCTCGTCCTTGCGGCCCCGGCCTCGCCGATCCCGGGTGTCCCATTCCCGCCGGGCGGGGAGATCGACCCGGTTTTCACGCAGGTCTTCACGGACCGCGCGGCTGCCGAGACACGGAGCGCGATCGCCCGCCTCGACGCGGACACGTCGCGGAGCGCCGCCGAAAAGGCCGAGCTGAAGAAGAGGCTCGGAAAGCTCAAGATCGCGGTCTTCACGACGGCGAAGTCGATCGACGAGACCGTGGCCGCCTACGAGCGGCAGATCCCCCAGGCGCGTTTTATCTTCGCCGAACGCAACCTCGAGGCCGACCTCAGGGATGGCATCAGGAGCGGCGCGATCCAGGCGAACGCGGCGGCGGTGGCGAAAGCCGCGGGTCGGACGGGACGATCCGCGCGGTGGAATCGCGCGGACGGCGCCCTCGAGATCGACGTGGAGGACCACCTCATCGATCCGCGCACGGGCGCNNTGCCACGCGCCGAAGGCGACGAGGAGGACCGGCCACCAGTCGTTCAGGAACGACAGGTCGATCGTCACGAACCGGTCGAGGAGCAGGAACCCGCCGATCAGGATCAGGAGGACGCCGGCCGTGAGACTGCCGCTCACGCGCACCGGCTCGTCGGAGCCGAGGACGTTCGCTTCGGGCCGGCCCGTCGCGTTGATCGCCTTCGCCTGGCGCGACGCGTCGATGATCGAAAAGACCATCCAGAACGGAATGGCGATGCCCGGAAACGGCCCGTGGGAGTGTCCGGCCAGCGAGATGAACAGGACCCAGATGCCGAAGAGGATCGCGGCACGCTGGTAGAGGCCGAGGTACAGATGCCCCATGCCCGGAATGATCCCGAGGGCGCCCGCGGCGCCGGGGTTCTTCGGCAGCGGCGCGCTCGGCAGCGAGAGGGGCGCCGCCGGCCCGTAAGCCACGGGCGGAGGAGGCGGAGCGGGGGCAGGGGTGGAGGCGCCAGGAGTCTGTGGGTTCACGTTGGTATCGGTCATCGTATCCACCTGTCTTCAGGAACGTCGAGAGCCGTTGGAAGGTTCCGCCGTCTTCGTCGAAGCCTCCAGAGCCTCGGCGGCTCCGCTGAAGATCTTCTCGAAGACGAGCTGCGAGTAGGCGACGGCGCGGGCGCGGCCCGCGGCAAAAGCGCGGTAGACGCGGTAATCGAGGCGTTTCGTGATCGGGGCGGCCGCCCGGCCGAGGGCGCTGTCGTCGAAGCGCTGGACGGCGGCGACGCGCGCGTCGGAAAGAGCGCGTTCGCCCGCGGAGGTCAGGTCGCTCGCCGCTCCGCGCGCCGCCGACATCGGGTCGATGCGCAGGAGCGCGACGATGACGAACGTCGCCGCGTACGCGGCCGCGACGGCGAATCGCCAGTCGGTCACGACGGGTTTCAGCCGTCCGAAGAAGCCACGCCGCACGTTTGATGCACGTTCCTCGGCCCGATGCCGCGGGACGGC
>PLZI01000157.1:3124-12013 GCA_003152095.1 Acidobacteriota bacterium
GCGAGGCGCTGCTCGAACGAGCGGCAGGAGGCGCTCATCGCGCGCCTCCCGTGGCCGAGCTGGTGCGCGGGCCGAACGGCGAATAGAGCGACCGTCCGTCTCCCGCGGAGGCTCCGACGCGCCCCCGCACGACGCGCGCGAGCTCGATGCGCGCGCGGTTCAGGCGCGACTTCACCGTACCGTCGGCCAGCTTCAGGAGGTCGCCGATCTCGCGGTAGTCGAGGCCGTCGAGGTCGCGCAGGATCACGACCTCGGCCAGCTCGTCAGGCAGCTCGGAGATCGCGTCGAGGAGCATCCGCACGCGCTCGCGGCGCACGGCGTCGGCCTGAGGGTCGTCGGTTGCGGGGAGAAGAGCCGAGACCGCGTCGTCGGAGAGAAAGGCGAAGCCCTTCTCCCGCTTCCTCCGCCGGTAGTGATCGATGCACAGGTTCCGCGACAGCGCCGCGATCCAGGCGAGAAGCGAGGCTTCGGTGGGCTCGTAGCGGTCGAGGTTCTGCCAGACCTTGAGGAAGCAGTCCTGGGTCAGCTCCTCGGCTTCGGCGCTGTCGTACGTCATGTGCCAGGCGATCCCGTAGACCTTCTTTCCGTAGGCGGCGACGAGGTCCACCCACGCGCCGTCATCCCCCCTCTGGCAGCGGGCGACGAGCTCGGCGTCGGGGTGAGGCGCTGACGGCATAGTCCTCAAGTCGTCGTAACGAAAAAGCGCGCGGATTGGTTCCGTCGCCGTTAAGTCTATAATCGTCAAGAGTTCCGGTTCATCGGAAGAACCGAGCTCCGGCTCCCGCTGTCTGGTAACCTGCAAGGCCCGCGAGGCGGCCAATTCCGTGGCCCCGCGGTCCGAAAGCAGGCCCCATGTCCGGAATCCGCAACATCGCGATCATCGCGCACGTCGACCATGGCAAGACCACGCTCGTGGACTGCCTGCTGAAGCAATCCGGCACGTTTCGCGCGAACGAAGCCGTCTCGGGCACCGAGCGGATCATGGACAGCAACGACCTCGAGAAAGAGCGCGGCATCACGATCCTCGCGAAGAACACGTCCATTCGCTATCACGGCACGAAGGTGAACATCGTCGATACGCCGGGTCACAGCGACTTCGGGGGCGAGGTGGAGCGTGTTCTCAAGATGGTCGACGCGGTCCTGCTGGTCGTGGACGCCGCCGAGGGCACCATGCCCCAGACGCGCTTCGTGCTCCGGAAGGCGTTCGAGCTGGGCCTCAAGCCGATCGTCGTCGTGAACAAGATCGACCGGCCGGACGCGCGGCCTCACCAGGTCATCGACGAGGTGTTCGACCTCATGGTCGACCTCGGCGCCACCGACGAGCAGCTCGACTTCCCGATCGTGTACACGTCCGCCAAGCACGGCTTCGCGCGCCGTGAGGTGGACCACACGGAGACGGACGTTCGCCCGCTCCTCGACGCGATCCTCGTGGAGGTGCCGGAGCCCGGCGGCAACCCCGCCGCCCCGCTCCAGATTCTCGTGGCTTCGCTGGACTACGACAATTACCTCGGCCGGCTCCTCATCGGCCGCATCGTGAACGGCACGGTCAAGCCGGGGCAGCAGGTCTCGGTCTGCAAGCTCGATGGCACCGTCACGAAGGCCAAAGTCGCGAAGGTCATGGCGTTCGAAGGGCTGAGACGCGTCGAAGTCGAGGAAGCGCACGCGGGCGACCTCATCGTCATTTCGGGCATCGAGGAGGTCACGATCGGCGAGACGCTGGCCGATCTCGAGAACCCCGTCGCGCTCGCGCCCATCAACGTCGACGAGCCGACCGTCTCCATGATGTTCCGCGTGAACGATTCGCCGTTCGCGGGCCGCGAGGGCAAGTACGTCACGAGCCGCAACATCGGCGAGCGCCTCCAGAAGGAGCTGCGGACGAACGTCGCGATGCGCGTGGAGGAGACCGACAGCCCCGACGCCTTCCGCGTGTCGGGCCGCGGCGAGCTGCACCTCGCGATCACCGTCGAGACGATGCGCCGCGAGGGCTTCGAGTTCGCGCTCTCGCGCCCGCAGGTCATCCTCAAGGAGATCGACGGGCGGAGCTGCGAGCCGATCGAGCATCTCGTCATCGACGTTCCCGAAACGGCGATGGGCACGGTGATCGAGAAGCTCGGCCAGCGCAAGGCCGAGATGACGAACATGACGAACCACGGCTCGGGGCGCGTGAGGATCGATTTCCATATCCCGACCCGCGGTCTTTTCGGTTACCGCAACGAGTTCCTGACGGACACGAAGGGCGAGGGCGTTCTGTACCACGTGTTCCACGGCTACGAGCCGTTCAAGGGCGACGTGACCGGCCGCGGGCGTGGCGCGCTGGTGTGCAAGGAAGCGGGGGAAACGACGGCGCATTCGCTCGAGCGGCTCGAGGAGCGCTCGACGCTGTTCCTTTCTCCCGGAGTCGAGGTCTACGGCGGGATGATCTGCGGAGAGAGCGCGCGGCCGAACGACCTCGTCGTGAACCCCTGCGTGAAGAAACACCTCACGAACATGCGGTCGTCGACCTCGGACTTCGCGATCCGCCTCACCCCGCCGCGGCCGATGCCGCTCGAGCTCGCGATCGGATGGATCGAGGACGACGAGCTCGTCGAGGTGACGCCGAAGTCCGTGAGGCTGAGGAAGCGCATCCTCGACCATTCCATGCGCCGCGTCTCGGAGAAGCGGAGCGCGCTCGTGGAGGAAGAGGAAGAGTGAGCGCGCGCCGGACGGCCGCCGCCGTCTGCCTGCTGCTCGTGCGGCCGGCTGTCGCCGCCGAAGGCCGGGCCGCGGAGGTCGCGGCCTGGTTGACAGGAGCGTTCGAAACGAATGAATCGGCCGCCGCGGACGGGACGCCCGAGGCCGTTCGGATCGTCATCGTGGCCGTGCCGAAGAGCCGGATCGCGAACGGCGCTCTCGTCCTGTATCGCGAGCAGGCGGTCGCGCCGAAGCTCGACGAGCCGTCCCAGCAGCGTTTCCTCCGCCTCGAGGAGGAGGGGGACGCCGTCTGCATTCGCGCCTTCGACCCGAAGGACCCTTTCATCGTGCGCGGCAAGTGGCGCGAGCCCTCGACGCTCGCGCTTTACGGGGTGAACGACATGCGCGAGAGGCCCGGCTGCGCGATGCTCCTGAAAAAATCGGCCGACCGCTGGGAAGGCGGAACCCAGGGAACGAGCTGCCCCTCGACGAGCGGGACCGCGGCCACGATGACGTCAACCCTGATTCTGTCCAGGAACGGCTTCATTCAGTGGGATCGGGGATTCGACGAAAAAGGCCGGCAGACGTGGGGGTCCCCGGAAGGCGGCATGCGGCTCGTGAAGAAGTCGACGGAAGCGCCAGCGGACGACAGGTTGAGGGAGCGCCCGCTCGGGCGCGCAAAGCGGGACTAATCCGGCGTCACGACGAGCGTCCCCGTCATGTCTTCGTGGCCGTCGCCGGCCGTGACCATGGACGTGGCGCGCGGCTACCACGTGGCACGCTGGACGGAGGGCGATCTCGGCTACGCCGCGGTGTCCGACATGGAAGAGGGCGAGCTGCTCGCGTTCGTCGATCTCGTCCGCAACTGAGCGTTCGGCGTCCCGGCACCTTCGTGTTCGTACCGGGAACGCCCCAGCGTCATGCGGGCATCGTACGACGCTTATGATCTGTAGGTGTTTCTCACTATTCGAAGAAATGTTCTCCTTCTTCTTCTGCTCCCTCTTTCGCTAGTGGCTCTCCGCGCTGCCGCTCAGGGCGTTTCGAGCCGCCGCAGCGCGTCCGGTGTGGAGGAGCATTACGCGGAACGCGCGAGCTCGAGCATCCTCCTCGTGTACGACGGGCGGCGCCTCGAGCCAGGGCTCGAACGCATCCTCCTCTCGACGCTCGAGCGTGCCTACGCCGATCTCGCCCAGGATTTCGGCTCGGGTCCCGTCGAGAAGATCGTCGTCGTCGTGTACGCCGAGCGCGACTTTCAGGCCTCGACGCTCGCCCCCGCGTGGGCGGACGGCGTCTTCGACGGGAGGGTACGCGTGCCGGCGCGCGGCATCACGGGCGTCACGCCGGAGCTTCTCTCCGTTCTCAAGCACGAGATGACGCACAGCTTCGTCCATTTTCGTGCGAAAGGGCGGGCCCCGACGTGGCTGCAGGAAGGGCTCGCTCAGGTGGAGGAGGGAAAGTCGTCCGCGCCGTCCGCGTCCGCCCTTGCCGGCGCCTACGCCGCGCGGGGCACGTTCGCGCTTTCTTCCCTCGAAGGCGGGTTCACCGGATTCTCCGCTGCGCAGGCCCGGGGCAGCTATGCCGTCTCGCTCGCGGCGGTCGAGATGCTGAAAGACACGCGCGGCTTCGGCGCGGTCGCGCATCTCCTCGATCGCCTCGGCGAGGGCTTGGGCGTCGAGGAGGCCATGCGCGAGACGCTGCGCGCGGACTACGCGCGGCTCGAGTCCGACCTCGCGGACTGGCTGAGGCGCCGCGCGCGTTAGGGGTCTGTCTGAGTAATCCTCGCCGACGAACCGACGCTTCTCGACCGGTGAAGGGGGGTCGGGGGAAACACGACCGTGTTTCCCCCATCACTCGCAGATGCTAGCCCGCCTATCCTCGGTTTAGACCGCAGCAGCGGTCTGCGGGCTAGCGTCAGGCCGGCGCGGCTGAAACCTGTGGCCGGCGGCGCCGGCCGCCGCGGTGGCGCCTGCGGGACGGCGCCCGGCCGTCCGGCGCGGGAAGCATGAGGGTCTCCGGCGGCGGGAAGAGCGCGCCGGGAAACGGCTCGGCGGCCGCGTGCAAACCGAAGCCGCGTTCGACGGCCTCATCCCATGCCGCAGCGACCTCGCGATAGCGGCCGGACGCGCGCGCGTAGAGCGAGAGAAGCGCGATCGCGGCCCTGAGGTACGGCCTGCCGGCGAGGCGCCGCACGCCGGGGTCCGTGGGGCGGGTGCTCGTGAGCCGTCCGAGCGTCTCGAGAACGTGCTTGACGGACTCGGTGAGGTGGTTCGGAAGAGCCATGCGAATCGCGAGCGGATTCACAGTGTCCTCGAGGACGAGGAGAACGTGACCCGGACCGGCGGCGGAGAGAGGCCCGCGACGCCGTACGGCGTCGAAGACGACGGGCAGGAACACCGCGGACAGGAGCGTGGCGTCCTCGAGTCTCGTCCCTGCGGCGTGCTTCGCATCGGCCTCGCGCAGGAGCGCGAAGAGAAGCCCCTGAGCGCTCTCTTCGGACGCGCGCGCGGCTCCCGCGCCGCCGATCTCGGGCAGGAGCGCGTCGAGAAGCCCGGCCTCCGACCAGAGGCGATACGTGTCTCGTCCCCATCCCCGCCGCAGCGGGTCGAGGAGCTCCTCCGTGACGCGCGGCGCGGCGCTCTTCGTGACCTCGCGGTTGAGCTCGGTGATGGCCGCGCGCACGTCCTCGGACATCGCGAACGAGAGGCGCGCCGCGAACTCGCAGGCGCGGAGCATGCGGACCGGATCCTCGCGGAAGCGAATGAGGGGGTCGCCGATCGTGCGCACGACGCGCCGCTCGAGATCCTCGACCCCGCCCACGAAATCGAGGACGGCATACGTCGCGATGTCGTAGAAAAGCCCGTTGATCGTGAAGTCGCGGCGGAGGGCGTCCTCTTCGGGCGACCCAAACGTGTTGTCCGAGCGGATGAGGAGATCGTCGTCTCCCTCCCGGCCTTCTTCGCCCTGCATGGCGTCGGGAATCTTGCGGAACGTCGAAACCTCGACGACTTTTCCCCCCTCGAAGAGGATGTGCGCGAGACGAAAGCGCCTCCCGATGACGCGCGAGTTGCGGAAGAGGCGGCGCACCTCCTGCGGGCGCGCGTCGGTACCGATGTCGAAGTCCTTGGGGGTCCTCCCCGTCATGAGGTCGCGCACCGACCCTCCGACGAGGTACGCCTTGTAGCCGGCGCGGTGCAACCGGTACAGGACGCGCAAAGCGTCGGGGTCGATGTATCCGCGCGAAATGGGATGTTCGGCGCGAGGCAGGATGCGGGGAATGCTCATCCCGCGGGATGTCGAATCGACATCGAGCTTCATTGTAACTGTTTCCGGGCGGGCGGAAAAGTGAAACACTGGGGCCGTGTTGAGGCGCTCAGGCCGGGCCGACGACCTGCGCCGCGAGCCGCCGTTCGCTCTCGTCGCGCTGGTCGTGGGCGGCGTCATGGCTTCCCGATTCTTCGCGCTCGCGCATTCGCCGGGCGAGATCGATGAAGCCATCTTCGCCGGCGCCGTGACGCGGTTCGACCTCTTCGACCTTTCCCCCCAGGCTCCTGGATTCCCCGTCTGGATCCTCCTCGGAAGGGCCCTGCTGCCGTTTTGCGTCACGCCGTTCAACGCGCTCGCGACCGCGTCCACGCTGCTCGCCGCCTTCAGCGTTCCGGCTCTGTATGCATGGGGGCGGCGTGTCGTGGGCGGCTGGGCGGCGCTCGCGGGCGTCGTCTTTGCTTTCGCGCTCCCCGTCGTCTGGGTCAACGGCGGGCGCGCCTTCTCCGACTCGCCCGCCACGGCCCTCTTTCTCGGCGCGCTCGCCTGCCTCGCGACCGCCGAGGAACGGCGTTCGCCGAACCAGACCCGCTGGCGCGAGCTCGTCAGCGCCCGGCATGCGCGTCTTCTCGCCCTCGCGGGCGGGCTCCTCGCGGCCGCGGGCTGCGGCGTGAGGCCGCATCTCCTTCTCGCCTTCTTCCCGATCCTTCTCGTCTGGACGGTACGGCTCATGTTTCGCCACGGCCGGGGCGACGCCGCGATCACCTTCGTTTTTTCCGCCCTGGCCGGCACGGCGGCATGGGGCGTCTGGCTCCTCGCACAGGCGGGGGGCATGCCGGGACTCTTCGCGTCGCTGTCCGAGCGCGCCGGATTCCGCGCGCACGCGTTCGCGACCGGCACGTTCGGCACGCTTCTCGACTCTTTCCTCGTGCGGGATTTCCTCTCGTGGCGTCGCGCGCTCGTCGTTCTCGCCATCGCGGGCATCGGCCTCGTGGCGCTGGCCGTGCAGAGGCGCCGCGGGTCCCTGGACCTCGTCCTTGTCCTCGTCCCGACGTTCCTCTCGCTGTGGCTGCTTCACAGCCGCGCGATGTCGCGCTACTCCGTGCCGTTCGTGCTGGTTCTCGGGCTGGCCGTGGGCGCGGGGCTCGAGGCGCTTCTCAGGCGGGGCGTCCTCGCTTTCGGCGCGGCCTGCCTCGGCGCGTTCTTTTTCGCGCGCGAGGCGTGGCCGGAGGTACGCACCAGCGCGCGCGAGGAAACGCCGCCGATCGCCGCCCTCAGCACGCTCGAGCGCTGGGTCCATCCCGGCCGGGAGACGATCGTGGCCGATCCGGATTTCCACGCGTTCCTCAGGACCGAGCGCTGGGAAGGCCGTCTCGTCGTGTGGGGCTACACGGATGAGGAGCTCGCGCAGGCCCCACGTCAGATGAACAAGCGGCTCGTGCGCCTCGCGGACTTCACGGGCGAAAAGGGCGCGCCCGACCGCGTCGATCCGGTCTGGAAGTCGTGGTCGAGGGGGGGACGCGTCGCGGAGGCGCTCGGGAACCGGCGGCTCCTCTCCGTCGCCTTGCGCGACCCGGCGCCGCCGCTTTTCGGGCCGGGCTTCGGCGTGAGGGAGTCGGCCCCGGACGCGCCTTCGTTCCGCTGGGCGGGTCCGGCTGCGCACCTGTACGTCCCGGCGGACCAGGGACCTCTCTGCGCCGTGCTGTCGGGTGACCGGCCAGCCGACGTGGGCGAGACGATCTTGCGCGTGACGGAGGCGGGCTCGGGACGACTGCTCCTCGAGCGCCGGATCGCGCCTGGTCCGTTCGACCTCGCGATCGTCCCGCGAGCGGTTTTCGGGCCGATGCCGGGACCTTCGGAGTACGTCCTGTCGTGCGACCGGCCGAAGGACCTGCCGCCGCTCGAGGGCGCGACACGGCCCGCGAAAGGCTGCTTCACGGTGAACGAAGCGACATACTCGTATGCGCCGGAAGCGCTCTGGACGCGGCAGGCGGCCCGGTTCGTGGCCGATGTCGGCGCGCCCGACGACGGCCGGTTCGACCCGGAAGGCTTCTTCGGCCGCGAGAGGATCGCGGACACGGGACTCGACCTCCGCTGGACGACCGGCGCCGCGTCGATCGTCTTTTCGCCGGTGCCGGGCTTCGTTCCTTCGCGGCTCGTCCTCCGCGCGCGCTCGGTCGCGGCCCCCGTCGACGTCGCCGTTTCGGTCGGCAACGTTCCGGCGGGGTCCCTCCGCGTGGCGCCGGGTCTCGCCGAGGTGTCCTGCCCGCTGCCGCCCGAGGCCGTGCGCGCTCTCTCAGGGCCGGAGCCCGTGCGTCTGCAGTTCCGCTTGCCGACGACGGTCCCGAAGGACGCGGGCAAGGGGGACGACACGCGCGCGCTCGGGATCGGCGTGGACCGCGTCTCGCTGGAGTAAACGAGAAAAGAGATCGAGGAAGATTTTAGCGGCGCTTCGCGCCTGGATCCTTCGAAGGGGAAGGGGAAGGCCGGGAGGAATCTCTCAGAACGGACAGAAACGCCCCGACGAACAGGGCCAGTCCGAACAGCCCGAGGCCGATTTCCCAGGTCTCTTTCCCTTCCAGGAAATCTGTTCCTCTCCCCGCGAAGAGTCCGACGAAGAGCACCGCCCCCGCCCAGAGCAGCAGCAGGAATCGCAGCTTCCTCGCGATGCGGCGGCGGAGCTCGGGAAAGAAAAGCAGGACGAGCGGCGCCCCGACCACGAGGATCAGGAGCGCCGCGCGCTTCACGATGCGCTCAGGAGTTGTCTCCGCGGGCCCGGGCCTGCTGGAGAACCGAGTGATGCCGGCCGTAGCCGAAGTAGATGAAGAACCCGATCGCCAGCCAGATGATGAGCCGCCACCAGTTCTCGGCGGGGAGAGAGAACATCAGGAGCGTGCAGGTGAGGATGCCGAGAATGGGCGTGAGGGGTACGAAGGGCACTCTGAACGGCCGGGGCGC
>PLZI01000010.1:0-58846 GCA_003152095.1 Acidobacteriota bacterium
GAGCGCGACGAGCGCGAGCGCGACGAGCAGCCGGGGCCGCGCCGCGAGGCCCGCACCCGCTCCCGCCGCGAGCACCAGGACGAGCGGCGAGAGCGCCAGCGTCGCGAGATATCCACCACGGCCCTCGGACGGACGGCGAGTCAGCGCGTCGGCTGGAGGAAGAACGAGGTCGAGAAGGTCCGACGCTCCGACAGGCCGCGCGAGCGCCTCCGCTCTCGGCACGCCCCCGAACCGGCCGGAGGACGCCGCGTATTCGAAAAACGGAAGCGCCGCGGCGGCCGCGAGGGTTGCACCGAGAAGGAGGCCGGACGCAAGCCGGAGAACCGCACGACGAGCCGGAGCCGGGCCCGTAGGCTCGTCGCCGCGCGTCGCGAGCGCGACGAGGGCCGCGCCGACCGCGCCCGCCACCGCGAGGGAGGGCTCGCCGCCGAGAAACGAGAGCGCGGATACAGCGGCAAGCCCCGCCGGGGAGCCGCCTCGCGCTGCGTGCCACGCCGCGAGGAAGAGCCACGGGAGGAAGGCCGCCGTCTCGAAATTGTTGTAGACGAGCGCGAGGGAAAGGAACGCGCCCCCTCCCGCAAACACGGCCGCACCGAGAAGCGCGCCGGCGCGCGACGTGCCGAGTGCGAAAAGCCAGGCCGCCGTTCCGGAAGACGCGATCACGATGTGGAGGACGATACCCAGGAGCGGTCCCCAGGCCCCCGGCAGCAGGAACGGCAGGTCCCCCGGGTAGAAAACGCCCGTCTGGAGCTGGGCGAGCCACGGCTCACCGCATCCCGAGAGCGGATTCCAGAGCGGCACGCCCGACGGCCAGCGCGCTGCCGTGTAGGCCTTCATCGGCCAGAAGAAGTCGGCGAGATCGCCTCGAACCGGCACTCCCCCGGAGAGGGCACAAGGGGAGAGAAGGAGAGCCGCGAACGCGAGCCCCAGGGCACCGCCGAGCAGCGCCGTCCGTCCCGTCATCCCACGGCCTTGCACTACCGCGATTCTAGGCCCGGAAAAAGAAAGCCCCCGTGAGGGGGCTCTCGGATCCGGACTCAATGGGAGGACGCTTAGTTCTGTGCGCCCGCCGGATACTGAAGGAACTGGCCGTCCGCGAAGATGATATCGTCGTTGAAGTTCGTCGTCTCGTGGTTGGTGGCTATGCCCTGGGACGTACCGTCTTTGCCAACGGATGCGATCGCGTAGTTCTGTTTGGAGGTGTCGGTTCCGTAGAGGAAGTACGACTGCCAGCCGTCCACCAACGGCAGGACGCGAATGTACGTTGGAGAGACTCTGCCGCTGAATGAGCTCGGCGTGGTGGCATCGCCGAAAGTTCCCGTCGGCATGGTGAGACCCGAGGGAAACACCATGGGGGACGCCGCTGCCGCCGGGTAGTGGTTGTAGTCGACGGCGTACGCTTCAGCGGCCGTGCCTGCGGACCGCATGTCGGCCATCGTCCTCTTCTGCTTCGCCCGCTGGATGGCGTTGAGCAGGTTCGGAATCGCGATCGCGACGATGATGCCGATGATCGCGACGACGATCAGAAGCTCGATGAGGGTGAAGCCCTTGTTATTCCTCTTTTTCATGAGATGAACCTCCTAATTGAGAAGGATGTCTTCAAGACTCGTGCCGTGGTGCTCCACGCCCGGAATCTGGTCCATTCGAGCAGGAATCAGACCGAAACATCGGCGGTGTGACGAAATTTTGTCGGAGGAGGCGCGAAGGCCTGGCCACCGTTTGTCGGGCTGGCATCCCGCCGGTCACTTCTGGGCCCCTTCCGGAAACTGCACGAAAGTACTGTCGACGAGGATGATGTCGGCGTTGAAATCCGTCGTCACGCCATAGGCAGGAGTCGTCTCCGCGATTCCGTCAGCCCCCGTCGAGCGCACCACGAAGTCGTTCTTCGACGCGCTGGTCCCGTAGTTGAACCATGAGTTCCAGCCGTCCACGAGCGGCAACACCCTGAGATACGTCGGGCTGATCGAGCTGGAGGCCTCCCCGAGCGTACCAGTCGGCAGCGAAAGGCCCGAAGGCATCGTGAAGCCGGCCGCCGCCGGATAGTGGTTCCAATCCGTCGCGTAGGCCTCGATCGCGGTCGCCAGGGTCTTCATGTCCCCCATCGAGCGCTTCTGCTTGGCACGTTGGATGGCGTTGATCATGTTCACGATCGCGATCGCGGCGATGACTCCGATGATCGCCACGACGATCAGAAGCTCGATGAGCGTGAACCCCCGGCGTCTCGTCATGCTGCCTCTTGATTCCCCGAAACCCCAATTTAGCACTCAAGAAACGTGCCTCCGAATCCGGTCGGGCACCTCCGCCTTTAGAATGGGTCCAACGTGATTCCTCGCCCGCCGTTCGCATCGGCGCTTTCCCTCGAGCAGGAGCTCGCCGAGTTCGAAGCTCTGAAGCCGCGCCTGAGCGAGGTCTGGGATTCGATCTCGGGACGGGACGACCTGCCGCACACCTCGGTCGTCGTCCCGTCGCTCACCCTCGACCAGGCGGAGATGAAGAAGCTCGAGGGAGCGAGCTTTTACGAGGAGAGGCTCCTCTTTCTGCTCATCCGGCTTCGCAACCCGCGGGCACGCGTCGTCTTCGTGACGTCGCAGCCCGTGCATCCCCTCGTGCTCGAGTACTACTTCCAGCTCCTCGTCGGCATTCCCGCGAGCCACGCGCGGAGCCGGCTGACGCTGTTGTGCGCGCACGACTCGTCGCCCCGTTCCCTCACGGAGAAGATTCTCGAGCGTCCCCGGCTCATCGAACGTATCCGCCACGGCATCGTCGATCGTTCGCGGGCGTATCTCACCGTGTTCAACTCCACGCCCCTCGAACGCAAGCTCGCGGTTCTTCTCGGAATTCCTCTCAACGGCGTCGACCCCGCGCTCAACACGCACGGGACGAAATCCGGGAGCCGGAAGATCTTCCGCGAGGCCGGCATCGCCCTCCCCGACGGCTTCGAGGACCTGCGCGACGACCGCGACATCGAGAGCGCGCTCGTCGAGCTGAAGCGCCGGAAGCCGGGCCTCAGGCACGCCGTCGTGAAGCTGAACGACAGCTTCTCCGGCGAGGGCAACGCGGTCTTTCGATACCCCGGCACCTCGGGTGATCTCGCCGAAGCGGTCCACGCGATGCTGCCGAGCGTGGAATTCTCGGTGCCCTGGGAGACGTGGGACGACTACCACGCGAAGTTCCGCCGGATGGGCGGGATCGCCGAGGAATTCCTCGAGGCCTCGCGCAAGATGTCCCCGAGCGTCCAGCTCAGGGTCGACCCTCATGGCACCGTCGTGCCGATCTCCACCCACGACCAGATCCTCGGCGGGCCGGGCGGCCAGGTGTTCCTCGGTTGCCTGTTCCCGGCCGCCGACGAGTACCGCATGCTCATCCACGAGGCCGCCATGCGGATCGGCACCGTCCTCGCCGCGAAGGGCGTCATGAGCCGCTTCGCCGTCGACTTTCTCGTGATGCGGGACGACGCGTCGGCTCCCTGGGAGGCGTGGGCCCTCGAGATCAACCTCCGCATGGGAGGCACGACGCATCCTTACCTCGCGCTGCAGTTCCTGACGGGCGGACAGCTCGATCCTTCGACCGGGATCTTCCACTCGCCACGGGGCTCGCCCAAGTTCTATCGTGCGACGGACAACCTCCAGTCCGAGACGCTTCGGGGGCTCCTGCCCGAGGACCTCATCGAGATCGTCACGATCAACTCCCTTCACTACAGCCACAACTCCGAGTCCGGCGTCCTGTTTCACCTCATCGGCGCGCTCTCGCAGTACGGCAAGCTCGGGATGACGGCGATCGGGAACACGCGCGAGGAGGTCGAGGCGATCTACGGCAAGACTCTGCGGATCCTCGGACACGAGGCCGCCATGGGGCGGTGAGGATGGCCCGCTCCACGCGACAAGCCGGCGTGCTCCTGCACCCGACGTCGTTGCCCTCGCGCTTCGGCGTCGGAGATCTGGGACCCGCCGCTGACGCGTTTCTCGACTGGGCCTCGAACGCGGGCCTGCGGCTCTGGCAGATCCTGCCGCTCGGCCCCACGGGCCCGCATCACTCCCCCTACGACGGGCTCTCGGCCTTCGCCGGCGATCCGCTTCTCGTCTCGCCGGAGTGGCTCGTCGAGGAAGGTCTTCTTCCCACCGGCGCCCTCGACGGCGTCCCGGAGTTTCCCGAGGGGCGCGTGGACTGGGAGCGGGTCGTGCCGTTCCGCCGCCGCCTTCTCGAGGACTCGTACCGACACGCGCGCTCTCTCGGCGAGCCCATCACCGGGGAGATCGCCCGATTCGCGGAAGCCTCGGGGAACGCCACGTGGCTTTCCGACTGGGCCCTCTTCGTCGCCCTCAGGGAAAAGCACGAGGGACGGCCCTGGATGGAATGGGACCCGCGACTGGCGGGCCGCGAGGAGCGCGCTCTCGCCGCCGCGCGAACCGAGCTCGCGGACTCGATCGCGTTTCACACGTACGCGCAGTTCCTTTTTTTCCGGCAGTGGCAGCGCGTGAAGCGGACCGCAAACGCACGCGGCATCTTGGTGCTCGGGGACGTGCCTATTTACGTCGCGGGCGACAGCGCCGACGTCTGGGCCCACCGCCGGCTGTTCGCGCTCGATGCTGACGGGCGGCCCACGGCGATGGCGGGCGTTCCTCCCGACGACTTCAGCGCGGACGGACAGCTCTGGGGCCACCCGGTTTACCGTTGGGATGTCCTCGCCGCGGAAGGCTACGACTGGTGGATCGAGCGGATCCGCCTGAACCTCCAGCTCGCGGACGCCGTGCGCCTCGACCATTTCCGCGGCTTCTCGGCCTACTGGGAGGTGCCTGCGGGCGCGGCCACCGCGCGCGATGGGCGATGGGTGAACGGGCCGGGCGTCATGCTCTTCACGGCGATCCAGCACGCGCTCGGAGACGTCGCGCTCGTGGCCGAAGACCTCGGCGTCCTCACGGACGAGGTCCGCCACCTCCTCGAGGTCCTCCGCCTTCCGGGCATGAAGGTGCTGCAGTTCGCGTTCGGCGAGACCGATAGCGAGCACCTGCCGCATCACCATGTCCCCAACGGCGTCGTCTACACGGGCACGCACGACAACGACACCACCCGCGGCTGGTTCGCGGCCCTCGACGACGGCGCGAGGGCCCGCTTTTGCGACTACCTCGGCACGGCCGGCGAAGACGCCGCATGGGATCTCATTCGCGCCGCGTTCGCGTCGGTCGCCGAGCGAGCGATCGTGCCGATGCAGGACGTCCTCGGCCTCGGAACCGAGGGCCGCATGAACGTGCCCGGACGGGCAGGCCAGAACTGGGACTGGCGCGCCGCGAAGGATGCGTTCTCGCCCGAACGCGCCGCGCGCCTCCGGCGCCTCGCGACGCTGACGGGACGCGCGGGCGCACCCCGATAACCCCTAACCTCTCGCTCATGAGCTTCTCTAGCCTCCGTGGACGCGCTCGGAATGCAGCAGGATGACGGACTCTCCGAGGCCGCCGGCCGCGCTTCCGCCCCGGTATGCCTCCTCGCCGTGCACCTGCCGGTCGAGACCTTCGAGCTCGGCGTGCAGGCCGACCCTCAGCGGCGTGACCAGCTTCACGAGAAGGAGAACGGCCGCCGTGGCTGCGGCGGCGTACACGAACACGATCGCGACCGCACCGAGCTGGATGCCGAGTTGCGCCGCGCCTCCCGCGAGGAGGCCATTGCCGCCGTCGGGATTCGCCGCTTTCGACGCGAAGACGCCGGTCAGAATCGAGCCGGTCATCCCGCCGATCCCGTGGCACGCGAAGACGTCGAGTGTGTCGTCGAGCGACGTGCGAGCCCGGAGGCGCAGGGCCGTGTAGCTCGCGAGCGCCGTCAGCGCCCCGATCGCGATCGCGGCGAGAGGCGACACGAAGCCCGCGCCAGGCGTGATGCCGACGAGCCCGACGACCACGCCCGTCGCGGCGCCGACCGCCGTCGCGTGGCCGCCGACGAAATTCTCGAGGAGAATCCAGGTGAGCAGAGCCGAGGCCGCGCCGGCGTTCGTCGTGACGAACGCGAGCGAGGCGGTGCCGTTCGCCGCGAGCGCCGAGCCCGCGTTGAAGCCGAACCACCCGAACCACAGCAGGCCCGAGCCGAGGAGGGCATAGGGCACGTTGTGCGGGATCAGGGCGATGCGTTTGTTATCGTGNNGTGCCCCCGGCGAAGTCCAACGCGCCCCAGCCGCGCAGGAAGCCCCCCGTGCCCCACACCCAGTGCGCCACCGGCGCGTACACGACGAGGCTCCAGAGGCCGATGAAGAGGACGTAGGCGCGGAAGCTCATCCGCTCGACGATCGCCCCCGAGATCAGCGCGGGCGTGATCGTGGCGAACATGCCCTGGAACACGAAGTACGCGAGGTGCGGGACCGTGGCGGCGTAGGCCGGCTCCGGAGCGGCGCCAACGCCCGAAAGTCCGAGCCATTTCAGGCCGCCGAGAAAGGCCGTCCCGGGCGCGAACGCGAGGGAGTAGCCGGCCGCCATCCAGACGAGCGCGCCCGTGCCCATCGCGACGTACGTCATCATGAGCGTGTTGAGCGCGTTCTTCCGCCTCACGAGGCCGCTGTAGAAGAACGCGAGACCCGGGCTCATGAGGAAGACGAGCGCGGCCGAGACGAGGAGCCACGCGGTGTCGCCGGCGCTGATCGCGGGAGGAGGGGCGGCGTTCACGACGGATCTTCTTTCGCGACGCGGATCGCGCGCGCCTGAACCTCTTCGGCCGAGACCGGGGTGAGCGCCAGGACGTCCTGCTCGCCCGTTCGGATCCGGATGACGCGCTCGAGCGCCTGAACGAAGATCTTGCCGTCGCCGACCTCGTTCGTGCGCGCGCCCGCGAGGATCGCCGCGATCGTCGCCTCGACAAAAGGCTCGGAGACGGCGATGTCGATCCGCACCTTCTCGACGAACTCGAAGACGAGCGTCGTGCCGCGATACTGCTCGACGGTGTCGTGCTCGCCGCCGTGGCCCTGCACCCGCGACAGCGAAATCCCGGTAACGCCCGCGCGGAACAGGGCGGCCTTCACGTCCGCGAGCTTTTCGGGCCGGATGATCGTCGTAATCAGTTTCATGGCACCCTCCTTCGTCTCTCGAACGACGGCGCGTTGTATCGTCTTTCGGAGTCGAAGAACAGCCCGCTGGAGGACACGTGGTTCGAACAGTTCGGGAAGACCCCGGAGGCGGGGCCCGCACGAGCGGGACCTATCCCGCCGGGGACGAGGAGAACGTCGTCCTCCGCGACGGCACGGCGATGTGCCTGCGCCCGATCCGGCCCGACGATGGTCCCGGGCTTCTCGCGCTCTACGACCGCCTGTCGCCCGAGAGTCTGTATTTCCGCTTCTTCGCCGTGCCCGGCAAGGACGCGGGGAAGGCCAAATACCTCACGAACGTGGACTACGACAAGCGCTACGCCGTCGTCGCGGAGGTGGGCGGAGCCATCGGGGGAGTCGCGCGGTGGGAATGCCTCGCCGATCGCCCCGGGCACGCGGAAGTCGCGTTCACGGTGGCCGACGACTTGCAGGGCCGCGGCCTCGGCAGCTGCCTTTTCCGGCGTCTCGCCGCGCTTGCCCGCGCACGGGGCATCACGGTCTTCGAAGCCGAGGTCCTGAAGGACAACGAGCGCATGCTCCGCGTGTTCGAGCGGTCGGGTCTCGCCCGCATGTCGTGCGACCAGGGCAACGCCTGGACGATCGCGCTGACTCTCGATCGGGCCGCCCCCCCGCCAGTCTGATCCGGCCCCGTATCCCTATACTTGCCGCGCGGTGGCCGCGGAACCACACCCCAAGAGCATCGGCCGGTACGAGATCATCCGCTTGCTCGGTCGGGGCGGCATGGGAGAGGTTTATCTCGCATCGGACTCCGCGCTCGGCCGCCGCGTCGCCATCAAGATTCTGCCGACCGCGCTCCAGAGCGACGCGAAAATGCGTGGTCGGTTCATGAACGAGGCGCGGGCGGTCGCCGCTCTCAACCATCCCAACGTCATCACGATCCACGACCTCGCAACGACGGACGCGCGCGATGCGGGCTTCCCGCCGGGCGCCCTCTATCTGGTGCTCGAGTACCTGGAGGGCGAAGGCCTCGACGAGATCATGGATAAGCGAAGGCTCTCGATCACGGAGTGCCTCGACATCGCGGTTCAGGCGCTCGAGGGCCTGAAGGTCGCGCACCAGAGCCGCATCCTGCACCGGGACGTCACGCCCTCGAACTTCATGCTCGCGCCGGACGGTCGCGTGAAGGTGCTCGATTTCGGGCTCAGCAAGCTCCTGGCCGAGGGCGCGCGCGACACGTCCCGGTCCAGGCGGCACACGGGCGAAGGCATGATCGTCGGCACCCTCGACTATCTCTCCCCCGAGCAGGCGCTCGGCAGCCCCCTGGACGAGCGGTCGGACCTCTTCTCTTTCGGCATCGTCTTCTACCAGATGCTGGCCGGCAGGCATCCATTTTCGGGAGCGAGCGTGACCCAGATGGTGGCCAAGATGATGACCAAGGACGCCGACCCATGGCCGGAGCCTGACCTCGTACCCGAGAGCCTGAAGCAGATCGTCGCGCGGGCCCTCAAAAAGGAGCCTTCGGAACGATATGGGAGCGCCGGCCAGATGATCCTCGACCTCATGGTCGTGCGGCGCGAGCTGCGCGCGAAACCCTCCCGCGACGCGATCACGCGTGAGGTTCTCGCCATCTCGACCGCACCCCCGCCGGCCGCCGTTGCCCCTCCGACGGGGCCGATTCGGCGGAGACGCATCTCCGCAGCGCCCGTGACGAGCGTGCCCCGGGCGCTGCGGAAGGGCCCGCTTCTGCTCTTCCTCGGTTCGAGTCTCGTGATCCTCGCCGGAGTGGCGACGTTCCTCGCAACCCGCGGTTGCCCGCCTTCGCGCGCGTCCACCCCGTCCTCCACACCGGCACGCTGAGCGCGTCCCCTGGTGAGCGATCCCCTGGACCTTTTCCATCCCGCCGTCTCCGCCTGGTTCCGCGAGAGCTTTCCAGGCGGGCCGACCCCCGCCCAGACGCTCGCGTGGCCCGCGATCGCGGCGGGCCGGAACGTCCTCCTCGTCTCACCCACGGGGACGGGCAAGACTCTCGCGGCCTTCCTCGTGGCGCTGGACAGCCTCGTCAAGCGCAAGCTCGCCGCCGACGCGGAGCCGGCGCTCTCGGTCCTCTACATCTCGCCGCTCAAGGCGCTCGACAACGACGTCGCGCGCAATCTCGAGAGACCGCGCGAAGGCATCCGCCGCGCGCTCGAAAACGAGGGCCTTCCCGCCGGCGAACGCGCCGCCCCACGCATCACGACGGCCGTGCGCACCGGCGACACGGCTGCCGCGGCGCGACGCGAGCAGCTTCGCCGCCCGCCGGACGTCCTCATCACGACGCCCGAATCGCTTTACATCCTCCTGACGGGCGGGGGCCGCGTGCTCCTCTCGACCGTTTCGACCGTGATCCTCGACGAGATCCACTCCGTGGCCGGAACGAAGCGGGGCTCGCACCTCGCGCTGAGCCTCGAGCGGCTCGAGGCGCTCGTCACGGAGTCGGGACGGCGTCCCCCGCAGCGCGTCGCCCTCTCGGCGACGGTCGAGCCCGTCGCCGAGGTCGCGGCCTTCGCCGGAGGCGCGCACCGCGTCGAGCCGCTCGTCGTGAACGCAAGAAAGAGCCTCGACCTCGCGGTCGTGAGCCCGAAGGAGACGTTCGGTGGGTCCGAGGACGGCTCCGCCTGGGAGCCCGCGATCGAGGCCATCGCGGCCAAAGTCGTGTTGCGGCGCACGACGCTCGTCTTCTGCAACAACCGGCGGCATGCCGAGCGCGTGGCCGCGAAGCTCGAGGAGAAGCTCGGCCGTGAAGTCCCCACCCATCACGGGTCCGTCGCGCGCGCCCTGCGCGAGGAGATCGAGCGCGACCTGAAGGCGGGGTCCCTGCGCGTCCTCGTCGCAACGGGTTCTCTCGAGCTCGGCCTCGACGTGGGCGAGATCGACTCCGTCGTCCAGATCGGCAGCCCGAAGGGCGTCTCGCGCGCGTTGCAGCGCGTCGGGCGCTCGGGTCACCTCGTCGGCCAGACGGCGCGCGGCCGCCTCGTCCCTCTCTTTCTCGAGGACCTTTACGAGTGCGCCGCGACCGTGGAAGGCATGCGCGAGGGCGACGTCGAGGAGACCCGCCCCCCGGAGTTCCCGCTCGACGTCCTCGCGCAGCAGATCGTGGCCGAGGCCGTGGGCCGCGGGAGGGACGGCACCACGGCCGCGGCCCTCCTCGAGATGTTCCGGCGCGCACGGCCCTATCGCGCGCTGCCTCGCACGCTCTTTTTCGAGACGCTCGCGATGCTCTCGGGCAAGTATCCGAAGGAGCGCTTCGCCGCACTCGCCCCGAAGCTCGTCTGGGATCGCGCGACGGACCGTGTCGCGGCGCTGCCCGGAGCACGCCTCGCGGCCCTCCTCGACGGCGGGACGATCGGCGACCGGGGCACCTTCCGCGCCGTGCTCCGCGACGGCCGCACGGTCGTGGGCGACCTCGACGAGGAGTTCGTCTACGAAACGCGCGCGGGCGACGTCTTCCTCCTCGGCTCGCGCGCGTGGCGAGCCGTCGAGATTTCGCACGACCGCGTCGTCGTCGAGGATGCGGCCGGCCAGCCCGCGCGCATGCCCTTCTGGAAGGGAGAAGGGCTCGGCCGCACGGCGAAGCTCGCCGCGCGCGTCGGCCGTCTCAAGCGCTTCGTCGCCGAGAGCCTCGACGATCCGGCGCTCGCCGGCCTCCTTTTCGAGCGCTACGGCTGCGACCCGAACGCGGCATCCGCGCTCACGGCGGCCGTGCGCCGCGAGGCGTTCGATTCGGCCGGCATCGCGTCCGACCTCCACGTCGTCTTCGAGACGTTTCCGAACGACCTCGGCGACCCCTGCGTCCTCGTGCGGTCCCTCTTCGGCCGCGGCGTCAACCTGCCCTGGTCGCTCGCTCTGGCGAGTGTCCTGAGCGAGGAGACCGGCGTCGAGGTGGATGCCGTCGCCACCGACGACGGCATCCTCCTGCGCCTTCCGCGCGCCGAGCGCGAGATCCCGCTCGAGCGCCTCGCCCGGCTGACGGCGGCGGAAGCCCGCGAGCGCCTCCTCGCTGAGCTGCCGAACTCGGCTCTCTTCGGCGCGCGCTTCCGGGAGAACGCGCAGCGCGCGCTTCTCCTTCCGCGCGCCCGCGCGGGCCGGCGCACCCCGTTCTGGCTGCAGCGCCTGCGCGCGAAGGACCTCCTCCAGACGACACGGCAGCTCCCCGACTTTCCCATCGTCGCCGAGACCTACCGTGACTGCCTGAAGGACCAATGGGAGTCCGAGCGCCTGTTCCGGCTCCTCGACGACCTCGCGTCCGGCGCCGTCACCCGCTCGGTGGACGTCCGCAAGCTCCCGTCGCCTGCCGCGCAAGGCCTCCTCTTCACCTTCGTCATGGCCTATATGTACGAGTGGGACGCTCCGAAGGCCGAGCGAGGCCTGCACGCCCTCGCGATGAACCGCGAGCTCCTCGGCGAGGTGCTCGGCGAAACGCTGCCCGACGCGCTCCGTCCCGAGGCCGCGGACGCGGCGCGCGCCGAGGCCTCGCGCCTCGTCGCGGGCCGGCAGGCCCGCACGGCCGATGAGCTGCTGCTCTTGTTCCAGGAGCTCGGGGATCTGACGCGGGATGAGATTCGAGAAAGATCGGCTGAAGAGGGGCGCGAATGGCTCGACGAGTTGACGGCTCGCGGGAGTGTGACGGCGCTTTCCTTAGAAGGTGAAGAGAGGTTTCTCGCCGCTGAGGACGCCCCGCGATTCGAGAATGCCCTCGCCAGCACGACACAAGAGGATCTTCAGCAATTCGTTCTTCGGTTCTTCGCGACGCGCGGACCGGCGACCGCAGAGGACTTCACGCGCCGGTATGGCGTCGAACCGGCTCGCATCGAAGAGGCGCTCGAGGCGCTGCGGCTCGACGCGCTCGTCGTGCGCGGGCGCTTCGGGGCGGGCGACGGCCCCCCGCGCTGGGCGGGCGCTCGCCTCGCCGAGAGCGTCCGCCGCAAGACGCTCGCGCTCCTGCGCGGCGAGATCCGTCCCGTGCCCGTGTCCGCGTGGCGCGCATTCGTCGCGAAGCGGCAGGGGCTCGCTCTCGGCGCGCGTTTCGGCGGGACGCACGCGGCCGAGCGTGCCCTCGCCCTCCTCAGAGGGCTTCCGCTTCCCGCGCTCTCCGTGGAGACGGCGATCCTGCCCGCGCGCCTCGCGGCGCCCGAGCCGGACGCGCTCGACGTTCTCTCCGCGCAAGGCCTCCTCGTGTGGCGTGCGAGCGGCACGAAGGACCCGCGCGCCGCGCGGCTCTCGTTCTTCTTCCGGGGAGAGGGGGCGGTCGTTCTGCCGCCGGGGCCGCCCGCGCTCGACGGTCTCACCCCCGCGGCGCGCGATCTATATGGAAAACTCGCCGTCGCGGGTGCGTCGTTCCTCGCGGACCTCGTCCCGAGAGGCGAAGGGAGATCCGAGGAAACGCTCTGGAAGGCGCTGGTGGAGCTGGTCCTGGCCGGTCTCGTGACGGGTGACGGCATCCAGGGGTTCCGGGAGATTCTTCTAAGAAGGCGCGGGGTGGGCCCAGCGCTAGGCGCCGTGGCGAAGCCGCGTCCCGGCGCCGGTGCGCGATTCGGAGAAGGCGGAAACCGGCCCGGCCGCGCCGCGCTCCGCGCCGCCGAGCAGCGGGTGGTGGATCGCCTTGGCCTCTCTCGCCCCGCGCCGGCCTCTCTCCCCCTTCTCAGAAAATCTTCCTCTTCTCTCTCTGTTCTCCCCTCGGGACGCTGGTCGCTCGTCGACGCTCCCGGCGTCTTCGGCGAGCCGCTCCGCGCGGACGAGCGCGCCGAGGCCTGGGCCCGCATCCTCCTCGCGCGCTGGGGCGTCGTCTCGCGGGCCGTTCTCGAGCTCGAGGACCAGGCGGCCATACGCTGGTCCGACGTCGCGCCTGTCCTCGCGCGCATGGAGATGCGCGGCGATCTCCGGCGCGGCACGTTCGTGGAAAGTCAAGGCCCCCTGCAATACGCCGAGGAAGAGACCATCGAAGCGCTCCGCACCCGCGCCGGACCGGACCACGATGAGCCGGCGCTGACGGTGGCCGGCGGGGGCGACCCCGTTCTCGCCGGCCTCGACCCGGCGCCCTCCCGCAACTCCTGGATCGCGCTCTCTTACGGAGAGCCTTTTCTCCGGCTCGAGGCAGACGGCGCGTTCGCTCTCGCGCCCGGGGTTTCCGACCGGACGCTCCGCGCGGCGCTCGCCGCCCTGCAGGATCTCTTCAGGAGGGCCCGCGACCCGCTCGGCAGACCGCGGCGCCTGCGTTTCGCGGCTTCTCTCCCGCCTCTCGCGCCCCTTCTGGAGAACCTCGGATTCGTCCGGGACGGCGGCACATACGTCTGGCGTTCGTTCTGACGACCGGCTCCGGATCTCGAGATAGGCTTCACACAAACGGCCGGGCGTCGGCGCCTGTTGGCGCATCGCTCATTCACCCTTCTAAGCAAAGCGCCGGTGCCGTCGCGAGGCTTCACATCGCGCGCGAAGCCGGTGCCTCCGCGAGGGAAGCCAGAATCTTCTCGTAATCCCCGGGCAGCGGGGCCGCGACGTCGATTCCCAGCTCCGGAATCTCGACGCGCGCGGCGTGGAGAAGCGGCCGGGTGAGCCCCGCCAGCGCCTCGCGAAGCGCGCGGCCACGCACTCCGTGCCACCGGCTGGCCCCGCCATAGAAGTCGTCGCCCACGATCGGATGTCCCATCGCGGAGAGGTGGACACGGATCTGGTGCGTGCGCCCGGTCTCGGGATGAAGCTCGAGGTCGGCGAGAGACGAGAACCTCCGGAGCGTCGCGTAGCGCGTCACGGAGGGCTTGCCGTCCGCCGCGACGCGCATCTTGCGGCCGTCCTTGGGGTCGCGCGCGAGCGCGAGGTCGATCGTCCCCTTCGCGGGCACCGGGTGGCCCCAGACGAGCGCGCGGTACGTCTTCTTCGCGCGGCGCTCCTGGAACGCGAGGCTCAGAACCCGGTGGGCCTCGCCCGTCCTCGCGAAGAGCACGACGCCCGACGTTCCCGCGTCGAGCCGGTGAACGAGGAGCGGAAGGGGATCCGGCGGACGAATGCCGCACGCCGTGAACAGGCGCCGTACGGCGTCCTCGGCCGACTTGCCTTCTTTCGACGACGTCGCCATGGAGACGCCTGGCGGCTTGTCGAGCGCGAGGACGTCGTCCTTCTCGAAGAAGATCACCCAAACGTTATGCCACAGGACAGCGGACGGGAGACGGCGCGTACGTGCCGATGACGCGCTGACTCTCGTCCGAGGCCGCCGTCAGTTCACGTTCGTGATGACGACGCGAGCCTCCGCGTATGTCACCTTTGACGCATAGCGGCGCTTTTTCACGACTTTCGTCTCGACAAGGACCCGGCGACCTGCGCCGAGGTCGTCAGGCAGGACGGTGTCCTTCCCAAGGCGGTACCGCTCGAGCAATCCCGCCGGCGTTTGCACCGTGAGCGACCTCCCCTTCTCGTAGTCCGTCACGGTCGAGGCCGCGCCGTGCGTGACGGCGAGGGGCTTCCCGACAACCACGCCCGCCCTCGGGTGTGCGCTGCCGGCCGCCGGCGACGCGAGGAACCGCGGCGAAGAGACCGTGGGCGCCTCCACTTCCTGCACCGGGGCGGGCGTCGGACCCGGCAAGGCTCCCGCCGGAGCCGCCGGAGGGGTGGGGGCGCCGAGCAGGACCTCGCGATTCGGCTCGCCCGCTCGCGCCGGAAACGCCGGCGCGACGGCCGACTGGTCGGACGGGGCGACCGCATTCGCCGGCGTCGGCGTGGGCTGCTGCGCGGCGAGCGGCGCCGCGAGGGCAGCCAAGAGAGCGANNAACTTCGACTTCGGCGGCGGCTTCGGAGGCTTCTGCCTCTCGACGTGGTCCGTCGTCTTTCCGTCCGCGGGCTTCCCGAGCGGAATCCTCACGATGACCTTGTCGCCCGCAGCGAGACCTTCGTACACCGACGCCTTCGCCGCGATCTTCACGGTGCGCTCGTGCCCGTCGGTCTCGACGACCGTGATCGAGACACCCTTCTCGTATGCCTTCAGCGTGCCGCGCACGGACAGATAGGCGGCCTTCACGGTCGCCTTCCCGTGTGGGGCCGGCGCCGGGGCCGGAACGGAAGCCGTGCCCGCCGCCCCCGAGCCGGTCGCGCTCCCCTGTGCCGCGGCGCCGCCGGGAGACGGCGAGGTGGAGGTGGGGTCGACCGCCCCCCGATTCGTCCGCACGTAACCCTCCGCGTCGGTCGGCATCGATCCACTGGGGCGCACGACGCCTTCCTTGTTCGGCTGATCCGGAAGTGACGGCGCGACGACGTGCTCTTCGATGGGCGTCGGCGTCGCCTGCTGCGCGGCGGCCGAGCCNNGCGACGTCACGGCGAGATTCACGAGCGCGAGGACGAGGAGCACGGTGAAGACAGGGAGGAGCGACTGCTCGAGCGCGAGGCGAAGCTCGCGGGGCGCGTGCCCGTGCGTCAGGAGCGTCCCCGACGACTCGGCGGCGGCACCCAGGCGGGCCGTCAGGCCCGTTGCCAGAATGCCCCCAAGGGCACCGACGCCAAGCGATCCCCCCACGGTGCGGAAGAAGGGCACGAGACTCGTGGCGACACCCCGGCGGCGCTCGTCCACCACGTTCTGGATCGCGAGCACCTGGGAAAGCGACGACGGCCCGAGGCCCGCTCCGATCAGGCCGCACGCCGCGCTGATGGCGAAAACGGGCGCGTCGAACCGCGCCGCGATGAGAAGCCCGGCGAAGCCCGCGAGAATGAGAAGCGCTCCCGTTCGCGCCGTCTTTCGGAAGCCGAACCGGAGGATGATCCGGGCGGCGACCGCCGCCGAGAGAGCCCAGAAGAGGACGAGCGGCGTGATGACCGCGCCGGCCGCTCCCGCGGTTCCGCCGCGCGCGCCCTGCACGAAGAGCGGCACGAACGTGTCGACGCCGTAGATCGTCGTTCCGAGGAGGATTCCACCCAGGTACGGGGCGGCCGTGTCCGCGTGCCGGAAGAGGTCCGGCGGAATGAGGGGGTGCTCCCGCTTGGTCTGAAGTCGCACGAAGAGCGCGAGCAGAGCGAGCCCCAGGACGCCGATAAGGAGACGCGCGCCCGCTCCGACGGCTCCCGAGCCGGCCCTCTCGAGGACCGTGAAGAGCAGCGCGGAGATCCCGAGCGCCAGCGTCACCGCACCCGCGACGTCGAGCGGATCGGAACCGGGTTTGCGCGACTCGATCATCTTCGTCGCGACGAGATAGAGAGCGACGAGCCCCAGCGGCACGTTGATCGTGAAGATGGAGCGCCATCCGAACGTCACCGTCAGGAAAGCGCCGAGCAGCGGGCCCACGAGGCTCGCGAAGCCCCAGACGCCGCTGAAGAACGCCTGCACGCGCGCTCTTTCCTCGAGCGAGTAGAGATCCCCGGACACCGTGAGCGCGATCGGAACGAGGCCCCCCGCGCCGAGACCCTGAAGGCCGCGCGCCACGATGAGTTGCGGCATCGAGCGTGCCAGCGCGCACGTGACCGCGCCGGTGAGGAAGACGGCCGTGGCCGTCATCAGGATGCGGCGCCTCCCGTAGACGTCCGCGAGGCGCCCGTAAATCGGCATCGTGACGGTGGACGCGAGGAGGTAGATCGAGAAGACCCAGGAATAAAGCGGCAGGCCATGGAGCTCGCCGATGATCGTGGGCATCGCGGTCGAGACGATCGTCGACTCGAAAGACGCGAGCGCCGTGACGAGAAGGAGCGCGATCGTCACCGCCCGCCGCCGCGCGGGGTCGAAGCGGGGCGCGACCGAGGCGGACATGGGCGCGGAAGAGTAGCAGGCAGCCTCGAGCCCCGCGCGACCTACGTCCGAAGCATCCGCCGCCGCCGGGCCGAAGACGCGTAGAGAGCTGCGCCGCCGGCGACCAGAACGAGCGTCAGGAGGACGATCTTCGCCGCGGCGAAGACTTTGTTCGGCTCGTCGCCGGGCGGCACGAAGGCGAGGAGGAGTGAGACGGCCGTCGTGAGAAAGCCCAAGGCTGCGAGAGCGACGGAGACGGGCCGGCCGCCCGGGATGCGGATCGCGTCCTTGGGAAGCGGCGCCTTCGAGAGCCGGATCGTGGAAGCGAAGAGAAAGAGGAACGGCACGAAGTACGAGATCACGCTCATGGCGACGAGGGTGTCGTAGGCGCCCTTCACTCCCGTCCCCGCCTGGCTGAGCAGAACGAAGAGCGCCGAAAGAGCTGACTGGACGAGGATGGCGACGGCCGGCGTGCCCCACTTCGGGTGGATCTTCCCGAACGCGGGCGGCAGGAAGCGGTCGAGGCCGCCGACGAACGGAAGGCGTGCGGCCGTCGCCAGCCAGGCGCCTGTCACGCCGACTCCGGAGAGCGTGATGAGGAGCGCGGCCAGCGTTCCCATCGCCGGCAGCCCCGCTTTCGCGGACGCCGCCGCGATCCCCTTCGTGATGCCCGTCAAGCCGCTGGCCTCGCTCGCGGGCAGAGCCACGAGAAGGCTCGCCGTCCCCGCGAGATAGGCGGCCGTGATGAGCGCGCCCACGAGGAGAAGGGCGCGCGGCAGGTTTCGGCGCGGATCCCGGATCTCGTCACCGAGGAACGAGGCCGTTTCGATTCCGCCGAACGCGAACGCGATCGTGGAGAAGAAGAGCGCGTCCTTGAGGCCCGCCGAGGGGATGAGATGCGCCGCGGAAAAGGATGTCGCCGAGCCGAACCGCGCGAACACCACGGCGCCGCAGAGGACGAGGAGGATCGCCGGGATCCAGGTGGCGACGGCGGCGGCGTTGTGCAGCCACGTGCCGTACTTGAGACCGCGGATGTTCGCGGCGGAAGCAAGGATCACCCCGAGAAGCGAGAACGCCAGGAAGAAGCCGCGGCTCTCCTGAAGCGCGGCGCCCTTTGCGCCCCCGAGGAAGAGCGCGTTCGCCGCGGTGAAGTAGAGGAGAGCCGGGAAGAACGGCAGGTTGCTCGCCCAGTAGAGGAATCCCGCGATGAAGCCCGGGAAGTCTCCGAAGGCCCGGCGCGTCCACACGTAGAGCCCACCCTCCTCCGGATGGCGCGAGGAGAGCTCCAAGACCGACGCCACGAGCGGCACGAAGAGCCCGAAAGCCGCGAGGACCCAGACCACGAGCGAGGACGGCCCGGCTTCGGCGGCCGTCGCGATCCACCGGAGGCTGAAGCACGTCAGCGTGTAGAAGAAGACGAGGTCCCGGAAGCCGAGGACCCGTCGAAGCTCCATCAGCGCTCCGGGGCGCGCGGAGGCTCCATCGCCGCGGCCTTCTCCACGGCGAAAACCGCGGGATCCGTGTGCAGCGGCGCCGGAAGCGTCGCGGCTCTCGCGAGCTGCTCGTCGACGGAGAAGTCCATCGGGGCTGACTCCAAGGTACCACCCCGAACCCCGTAGAGGCTCTAGAATCCTGCCCGGAGACGCCGATGGAGCTCGAGGGCCGGGTCGTTCTCGTCACGGGCGCCGGACGCGGCATCGGCCGCGCGCTGGCGCATGCCTTCGCGGGAGCCGGAGCGAAAGTCGCGCTTCTCGGGAAAACGAAGAAGAACCTTCTCGAGGTCCAGAAGGAGCTGAAGGATTCGGGCGCCTCGACGTTCGTCGTCATGGCGGACGTCGCGGACGAGGGCGCCGTCTCGCGCGCCGTGGCGGCCGTCGAGCAGCAGCTCGGGCCCGTGGACGTCCTCGTGAACAACGCCGGGATCTTCGCGGCCGCCCCCGTCGAGAAGATGGACGCGGTCGTCTTCGACCGCGTTCTCGCCGTCAACCTGCGCGGGCCGTTCCTCATGTCGCGCGCCGTCCTGCCCGGGATGAAGTCGAAAAAGCGCGGGCACATCGTGAACATCGCCTCGACCGCGGGCCACCGCGGGTTTCCGGGCGGCAGCGCGTATTGCGCGTCGAAGTTCGGCCTCGCCGGGCTTTCCGAGGTCCTGTTGTACGAGGCGCGGACGTCGAACGTGCGCGTCACGTGCGTCTTCCCGTCGACCGTGAGCACCGATCTCGTGAAGAAGTCCGGACTCACCTTCGAGCCCGCGCGCGCGATCCAGCCGGAAGACGTGGCGAAAGCGGTCGTCTCTCTCGTCGCGACCGACGATCGCGCCCTGACGAAGAGCCTCGAGATCTGGCAGACGAATCCGTGACGGCGGAGAAGCCGAAAGATAACCCGCGCCCGCACACGGCCGCCTCACCGCCGCACGCGAAGGGCACGTCCCGTCCCCGGCCCCGCCACCACCACGTGGAGGCGCACTTCTCGGGGTCCGAGGCCGTGCGCGACGTCGTCCTCGGAATGTCGGACGGGCTCACGGTTCCCTTCGCGCTCGCCGCCGGCCTCTCCGGCGCCGTCGCAAACGCGCGCGTCATTCTCATCGCGGGCGTCGCGGAGCTGGCCGCCGGCGCCATCGCGATGGGCCTCGGCGGCTACCTCGCCGCCAAGAGCGAAGCCGACACCTGGGCCAGCGAGCGGAAGCGCGAGCGCGAGGAGGTCGCCGAGGTTCCGAGCGAGGAGCAGGAGGAGGTCCGCAAGGTCTTCCGGGGATGGGGTCTCGAGGGCGACACGCTGGAGAAGGCCACGCATGCCGTCTGCGCGGATCACACGCGCTGGGTCGATTTCATGATGCGCGAGGAGCTGAACCTCATAGAGCCCGACCCGAAGCGCGCGCGCATCTCGGCGTTCACGATCGGCGGGTCGTACGTGGCTGGCGGGGCGATCCCGCTCGCCCCGTACGTCCTCCACGTCCCCCTCATGACCGCGCTCGCGATGTCCGTGACCGTCACACTGGCCGCGCTCGCCGTTTTCGGCGGCGTGAAGGGGCGCCTCACCGGCCGGCCGCCCGTCCAGGAGGCCTTCCGCACCGTCCTCGTCGGCGCTCTCGCTTCGGGAGCGGCGTACGCGCTGGCGCGGCTGATTTCGGCCTGAGACGCAGCCTCAACGGGTGATCCGTTTGCACCATTGAGGCGGCGCTCGTCCGCACGCACTCTGGCGCGCACCCGAAGGGACCCTCCGGTGAGTCGGCGATCCGTTCGGAGAAGGCGAGGCCACGATGCCGAAACGAGATCTCACCATCGCCATGGTTGGCGCTGGCGGCGACGGAATCGTCACGATGGGCGACGTCCTTGCGCAGGCCGCCGCGCGCGAAGGGCTCAACGTCCTGAAGACCGAGGCCTACGGCCCGCAGATCCGTGGCGGCGAGTCGTCCAGCGTCGTCCGGCTCAGCGCGGACCCGATCTACGAATCCGGCGACGCCATCGACGTCGTCGTCGTCTTCAGCTGGGCCGACTTCGCCCGCTTCAAGGGCGAGGTCATGCCCGCCAAGAACGCGGTCGTCCTGTCCGACGACGCCGATCCCGTCGCCCGCACCCCCGAGGACCTCGGCCTCGGCCCGGAGGCGGTCTGGATCAAGGTGCCGTTCGCGAAGCTGTCCACGGATTCCGGCGCGAAGGGCTCCAAGAACCTCGTCGGCCTCGGCGTCCTCACCGCCCTCTTCGGCCTGCCCGCGGCCACGCTGCGCCGCGCGATCGTTCACCGCTTCGGCCGGAAGAAGGCGGCCGTCGGCGAAGGCGCGCTGAAAGCCTTCGAGGCCGGCCACGCCCTCGGCCAGACGCTCCCCCCGATGCCCGAGCGCCAGCTTGGGTACACGCCGGGACCGCCCAAGCTCCTGATGTCGGGCAACGAGGCCACGGCGATCGGCGCCCTGCACGCGGGCTGCCGCTATTTCGCGGGCTACCCCATCACGCCTTCGACGGAGATCCTCCAGTTCCTCGACGAGTGGCTGCCGAAGATGGGCGGCGCGGCCGTCCAGACGGAGGACGAGCTCTCCGCGATCGGCGCCGTTCTCGGCGCGTCCTTCGCGGGCCAGAAGGCGATGACGGCGACGTCCGGACCGGGGCTCGCGCTCATGACCGAGATGCTCGGCCTCGCCTCCATGGCCGAGCTGCCCTGCGTCATCGTGGACGTGCAGCGCGGCGGCCCGTCCACCGGCCTCCCCACGAAGAGCGAGCAATCAGACCTGTCGCAGGCGCTCTTCGGCACGCACGGCGACGCGCCGCGCGTCGTGATGGCCCCCTCGGACGTGGAAGGCTGCTTCCATACGACGGTCGACGCCTTCAACATCGCCGAGGAGTATCAGATTCCCGTCATCGTCCTATCCGACCAGCTCGTCGGGCAGCGGCGCGAGACGCTCGACCCCGCTTCGCTCGTCCATGCGGTGCGTGAGCGCCGGCTCCCGACCGATGAGGAGCTGACGAACTACTCGCGTTACAAGGAAACCCCCGACGGCGTCTCGCCCATGGCGCGCCCCGGCACGCCCGGCGGGATCTACCAGACGAACGGCCTGGAGCACGACGAGTCCGGCCGGCCCGCCTCGCTGCACGTCCTCCACGAGCGGATGAACGCGAAGCGCTACCGCAAGCTGCGCCCCATCCGCGACGCCTACACGTTCCACCGGCGCTACGGCCCCGAGGACGCCGAATTCGGCATCCTCTGCTGGGGCTCGTCGAAGGGAGTGGTCCGCGAGGCCGTGCGGCGCGCGAACGCGCGCGGCCAGAAGGTCGCCGCCTTCGTCCCGCAGGTCCTCTATCCCTTCCCGAAGAACGAGTTCGAGACCTTCCTGAAGGGCCTCAAGCGCATTCTCGTCGTCGAGCTTTCGTACTCGGCCCAGTTCTACAAATACCTGCGCACGTTCCTCGATCTGCCCCATGAGCGCACGCACATTTTCAAGAGATCGGGTGGCAAGAGCCTGACCCTCGAAGAAGTGGACGCCGAGATCACGGCGCTCTTAGCGGCCGAGCGTGCTGAGGAGAAGGTGTCCGCATGAGCGAGACCGTGACGCTTCCCGAGTTCAAGCCCGCCGACTACAAGACCGACCTCAAGCCCGTCTGGTGCGCCGGCTGCGGCGACTTCGGCGCCCTGACCGGGCTGTACCGCGCGCTCACCGAGCTGCAGGTCAAGCCGTGGGAGACCGTCGTCGTCTCGGGCATCGGCTGCTCCTCGCGCCTTCCCGGCTACGTCGAGACCTACGGCTTCAACGGCGTCCACGGCCGCGCGCTCACGATCGCGGCAGGCGTCAAGGTGTCCCGCCCCGATCTCAAGGTCATCGCGGTGGGCGGCGACGGCGACGGCCTCGCCATCGGCGGCAACCACTTCATGCACGCGGCGCGGCGCAACCTCGACATCGCGTATTTCATGATGGACAACGAGATCTACGGCCTCACGAAGGGCCAGACGGCGCCCACGACGCCGGCGGGCGACAAGACGAAGTCCACGCACTACGGCAACCCCGAGCCCGCCGTGGACCCCTGCGAGCTCGCGATCTCGTTCGGCGCGACGTGGGTCGGCCGCGCGTTCTCGGGCGATCTCAAGGGCACCGTCGAGCTCATGGTCAAGGCGCTTTCACACAGGGGCTTCGCGTTCCTGAACGTCATGTCCCCGTGCGTCACCTGGCGCGGCGACGACCAGTTCAAGACGCTCAAGGCGAAGCAGAGGCAGCTGCCGGAAGATCACGACCCCACCTCGCGCCCCGCCGCGCTCGCCTACACACGCGAGAAGGAGTTCGTGACGACCGGCGTCCTGTACGAAGTCGCCGAGCCCTCGTTCCTGGACCGCCTCGCCGCCGTCAAGGTGACCGCGCTCGCCGGCAAGCCGGCCCCGACCGTCGCGGACGTCATCCGCACTTTCCAGCCGTCGTTCTGACGGCTTTCGTCCACGGGTGCCTCGGGCCGCGCGGCGCGCGGCCCGACTTTTCTCGGCCTCAGCGCTCCCGCATCTCGTAGACGAAGCCCATTCCGGGCGTCTTCTTCGCCTCGAGGTCGGCGCGGAAGGCGCGCGCGGCTTCCACGTCGGCGAACTCACCGAGGACGACGCGGTACCACACGCCCTTCTCGCCGAGATCCACCTCGACGGCGCGCGCGGGCGCACCGAGCGCCGCGCCGAGCTTCCGCGCCTCCTTCGCGGCGCTCTCGCGGTCCTTATGCGACGAAAAGTGGATGACGTAGACGACCGGCTTCCCCGCCCAGTCGGGCGTCAGCAAGACCGCCGCGCGGCCCTTCGGAACCGGCGCTGCCACCCCCTTGACCGGCGGAGGCGCCGGCTTCGGAGCCGCCGGCTTCTCTGGCAAGGCCGGTGCGGGCGTGGGCGCCGGTACGGGCGCCGCGCTCGCGGGAGGCGCCGCCCCGGGCTTTTTCCGCGCGGCGGGCGCGACCGGCTTCACGATCTCGTTCTTGAAGACGTACTCGCGAACGGCCCAGGCAAGGCCGGTCCCGATCACGACGACGAGCGCGATCGCGACGAGCCATCCGTTTCGGTTCGAGCGCGCAGGCTTCGGAGTCGGTCCTTCCGCCTTGGCGTGGAGCTCGTCCACGGCGGGCTCGGGATTGTCCGGGAACATCTCGCGCAACGGCGGCATCTCCGGCATCGACTTCGAGCCTGGCTCATGCCGCGCGGGCGGCGGGGTGGGGGCGCGCAGGAAGCGTCCGGAGCGGCCCTGTGGCCGCTCCGGGAACGCTTCGGCGGGTGCCCTGGGGACCTCGGGAGGCGGCGCGAAGAGATCGGGAGAGACCTCAGGGACTTCCGGCTCGGGCGGAGGCACGAGCGGGATGGCGGGCGCCGACACCACCGCGGGCTGCGGCATCGCCTTCTCGGGCGCGGGCACGGAAATCTCGAGCGGCCCGCGCGCCGGGCGCGGAACCGGGTTCATCGCGAACCGGAACGGCGCTTCCTCGGAGGGGAACGGGGTTTCCTTCTCCCCATCCGGCTCCATCCAGGACTCCGCTTCCTGGAAGGGTTCGTCGGGAGGCGTCGGCTTCGAGGGAGACCCGGAGACTACGGGCGTCGCGGGAGAGGGCACGGGATGCGCCGGGAAAGTCGGCACGACCGGAAGCGCGGGCTCGGAGATGGGCTTCGCTTCGCCGTCCCGCTCGAGCTGGAGGCGCGCCCTCTTGATGAGAACCTCGAGAGGCGCCGCCTCGAAACCCTGCTTCACCTTCGACAGCTCCTCGGCCACCACGCTCCGCGCGGCTTTGAACAGCACGGCCGGGTCCGCGGAGACGGTCTTCGCGAGCTCGCGCACGACGTCGGTGACCGACGGAAGCATCCGCTTCCTTGTTCCCGGGTCGCGCGGAAAGCCGGTGTCGACCGGGCTCATGCCGAGAGCGGCTCCCAATCGCCTTCGGGCGCATCGAGCGCGATCGCGAGGCCGCCATTCGAGCCCGCGAAGACCGGGTCCTCCACGGCGCGCACGCGGCCCCCGCCCAGCTCGGCGAGCGACTTCTCGAGCGCGGCCGCGAGGCCAGGCATCTGAGAGACGCCGCCCGCGAGAACGATGTTGCGCTGCACCTTTTCCTGGTATTCCGGCTCGACCTTCGAGAGCAGGTCGAGCATCGTCTCCACAATCGGGCCGACGACGCTCTCGCAAGCCTTCTTCATCTCGGCCGTGATCTCCACGTCGGCCGGCTTGCCTTTCACGGGGAACCGAACGACGACCGGACCCGGCGGGTTGCCGACGAAGCTGTATTTCTCCTTCCACTCGCGCACCATGTGGACCGAGATTCGGCCGTCCGGATGCCTCGTCTTCACGAGCGCCATGAGCTGCTCGTCGATGGAGTCGCCCGCGTGCGTCAGCGTGCGCTGGTCGTCTTCGGTCGGATAGTGGCCGTTCATGACGCAGAAGTCCGTCGTGCCGGCGCCGATGTCGACGATCATCGTGTGGAGGAGCGCGTCCATGCCGTACGCGACGGCAAACGGCTCCGACACGATGAGAAGCGCGTCGGCAATCCCCTTCACGGCCCCGCGCAGATGCTGGCGCGAGACGCGCAACGCCTCGGCCGGCACGCCCACGACGGCGTGAACGGGCTGACCGTCTTTTTTCCCCGCCAGGGAGATGAGGTGCTTCAGGAGCTCGTGCACGGCTTCCTCGTCCTTCTCCGAGCCCTGCTTGATGAGGCCGCGCTCCAAGGGCCGGTGCAGGTCGAGCATGGGGCGGTTTTCGAGCGCCTCGGCGCCGAAGAGGATCGCTTTCTTCACGACCTTGCGGGCCACCATGTCGAGGGGCCAGCCCACGTAGCTCTCCACGACGTGATGCGCGCCGTTCGACGCCGTGATCGCACTGCGCGACGTGCCGAGGTCGATGCCGACGTGGAGAACGTCCTTCTTCCCGCTCATGTCAACTCCGTTTGGAGGGCGGATGGTTCCGCGCCTCCGCGTACGCGAGGATGCCGTTCGAAAGGGCCTGTGCGATCTGCTGACGATACCCGGGGTCCTTGAGATGGCGCGCCTCGTCGTCGTTCGAGACCGTCGACACCTCCGCGAGGATGCCCGGCATCTCCGTGGCGATGAGAACGACGAAGGGCGCGCTCCGGACGCCCCGGTCCTGGAGCCGGGGCACGACGGGGCGAAGCGACTTCACGAGCCCGCCCTGCACGGCCTCGGCGAACCTCCGGGACTCGTCCTGCCTCACGTCTTTAAGCACGCCCTCGAGAAGCCGCCTGAAGTCGGCCATCGTGTAGCCCGAGGAGCGGTTCTCGTCGCCCGCGAGCTGCTGCACGTGCGGGTCTGTCGTGGTGCCCAGGAAATACGTCTCGATGCCGCGCTTGTCTTTCACCGCCGGGAGGGAATTCACGTGGATCGACACGAAGAGGTCGGACTTCTTCGCGTTCGCCAGCACGACGCGATCGCGCAGCGACAGGGTCGTATCCGCCTCGCGCGTGAGCGACACGGCAAGCTTCTGGGCCACGAGGAGATCCCGGAGGCGACGGGCCACGTCGAGCGTCACGTCCTTCTCCGCCAGGCCGGACGCCGTCGCGCCGGGATCCGCTCCGCCGTGCCCCGGGTCGATCACGACGGAGCGGACCTCGAGCCGGAAGAGCGAGGACTCGAGGCCGCTCGGAGCGTTGAGGACAGCCGCGGGCGCCGCGGGCGCCGCCGCCGGCGTCGAGACGACGAGGAAATCGGTGCGCTCGCCCCGGCCCGTCGTCAGGGCGCTGATGGAGAGGAAAAGGGCCAGCGGCAGGACGACGAAGACCGACGTCCGGAAGAGGAGCCGCCGCAGGCGACCCCGGCGCCTAAGGCCCCTCGGCAGACGTCCCTCGATGACGTCCACGTTCTCGCGGATCGCGTCCTTGAGAATCGACTGTCTGATGCGCCTCGCGGTGGCCATGGAACTGCTAAAAAGGGTAGCACCCGGGGCCCCGCGGGAGCCTCCCGGCGCCTCAAAGGGGCGGAGCAGACGAGATCTTCTTCCCCTTCGATTGCAGGAGCTGCCTGGTCGCGGGATGCCTCGGATGGACGAGGACCTCTTCGGGAGGACCTTCTTCCACAACGGCGCCCGCGGAAAGGATCACGACGCGCGTGGCGTAGTCGCGCGCGAAGTCGTCGTCATGGGTGGCCACGAGGAGTGTCCGCCCTTGCCCCGTAAGCTCCCCAGCCGTTCCCCCACCTTCACCGGCCCGAGGCCGTGGGAGGGTTTCCACTCGGCCGCCTTTCTTCCGCCCACGAGGAGGACGACGGTGGATCCGAGCTCGAAGGCGCCGAGGTCGTCGCCGGGCGTACACGTCAGGTCGGGCGCGTCGAGGCGGCCACGCTTCGGGAGCACTCTTCCGCCGAGCCATCGCGGATCCACCACGACGCCGCCGACGTGTGTCGCGCCGACCATGACGGCGGCCACGACGAGGCCCTCGGCCTCTCGCGCGCCGCGGGCGATCCAGTACGCGCGGCGATTCCTCACGTAAAGCCGCGGCGTCGACGCCGTGGACGCGGCGTTTACGGGCCACAGCTCGCCCTCCACGCGACCCACCGCGACACACGCGCCCGTGAGCGGGACGTGGATGCGGTGGTAGTCCTTCGGAGCGAGGTAGAGCGTCAGGTAACGCGCCCCGGCCAGCTCCGCCGCGAGCGGGTCGCCGTCGAGCAGTTCGTCGAGGAGGTATGGGATACCCTTGGCCTGGATGAGCGTGCCCTCCTCGACGCACCCCTCGGCGATGACGGCTCCGTCAACCGGTGAGTTGATCCCGCCGGGCACGGCGGGCGCCTGCGGCCTCGCACCCGGCTTCAGCCGCCGCGTGAAGAAGTCGAGAAACGAGACGTATGCGGAGAGCTCCTTCTCCGCCTCGTCGATGTTCGCGCCGAAGGCGGCCGCGAACCGGCCGAGGAGCGGGCGGCGCAGCCCCTCGAACAGTCGCCGTCGCGCGAGAAAGCCGACCACGGCCGAGCCCGCTCTCTTCGGGTAGAAGCGCAGCAGGCGATGCATGCGGCAACCGTAGCAGAAAAGCGGCGTACCTCGGTGCGGTCAGGGCGTCCGGGAGACCTTGAACGCCTCGGTCGCCTCGACGAGCGCGCTCGCGATGCCGGGCTCGTCCGCCGCGTGGCCGGCCCCGGGCACGACGACAAGATGCGCGTCGGGCCAGGCGGCCGCGAGGTCCCACGCGGACTGCATCGGGCAGACGAGGTCATAGCGGCCCTGGACGATGACGCCCGGCAATGTGCGCAGGCGCCCGGCGTCACGCAGGAGCTGGTCGTCGCTCTCGAGGAAGGTCCCGTTCACGAAGTAGTGGGCCTCGATGCGCGCGACCGCGATCTGATGCGGAACGTCCTCTCCGGCGGCAGGCGCCGGATCCGGAAGGAGCCGGCTCGCGGTCTCTTCGAAGGCGTTCCATGCGAGCGCGGCGGCCTTCAGTTCCTCCGGGTCCTCGGACGTGAGGCGGCGGTGGTATGCGCGCATGACAGCCCCGCGCTCGCGGGGCGTCAGGGGCACCATGAACTTTTCCCACGCATCGGGCCAGATGCGCCGCACGCCGTCCGTGAAGGACCACTCGAGCTCGGATCTCCGGGCCAGAAAAACCCCGCGGAGGATCAGCCCCGTGACACGCTCGGGATGACGCTCGGCGTACGCGACGCCGAGCGTCGAGCCCCATGAGCCGCCGAACACGAGCCACTTCTCGATCCCGAGATGGGTCCGGATGCGCTCGGCGTCCTCCACGAGATCCCACGTCGTGTTCTCGCGCAGCTCGCCGAGCGGCGTCGACTTTCCCGCCCCGCGCTGGTCGAAGAGGATGACCCGCCAGAAAGCGGGATCGAAAAAGCGGCGGTGAAGGGGGGAGATGCCGGCCCCGGGACCGCCGTGAAAGAAGATGACCGGCGGACCCGACGGATTCCCCGCCTCCTCGACGTGCAGTTCGTGAATCTCCGAAACGCGCAGTCGAGAGACACGATACGGCTCGAGCTCCGGAAAAAGTGCGGCCATCCCCGAATTATGAGCGAGAAAGGCCGACCATTCCCCCTGTTCGATCCCGACTCAGGCGGCGGTGCACGAGACCTATGCCGCCTCCCGCGCGAGGCTCACGACCGGCCGGCCGGAGAGGTTGATGGCGGGGACGAGCGAAGCCGCGACGGCGACGAGAAGCGAGAGGCCGGCGACGACCGCGACCATCGTCGCATCCGCGCTGAGGAGCGCGCCGATCCCCGCCCACTGCGTGTCGATGAGCGCCTTCCCGACGAGCCAGGCGAAAAGGTGCATGAACCCGACGGCGAGGACCGCCCCCGCAGCCCCGAAGCACGCGCCCTCGAGGACGAGGAGCCGGAGCACGGTACGGCGCGGAAACCCGAGGATCCGGAGGAGTGCCGCCTCGCCCCGCCTCTCGCGGGCCGACATCGCGAGCGTGTTGCTCGTGATGAGGAAGAGCGTGAAGGCCGTCGCGAGGCCGATCCCGCCGAGAAGCGCCTGGACGTTTCCGAGCATCTCCAGGAACATGAGCTGCCACTGCTTCTCGCTCATCGCCCGGATCGGGACGGGCGCGTTCTCGAGGCGGCGCTCGATTTCGGCCGTCACCTTCGCGACGTCCGGACGCGACTTCGCGAGGATCCAGTACATCCCGACCTGCCCCGCGTCGCCCGTCACGTTCTCGAAGTACTTCCGGTGGACGTAAAGGCCGTTGTCGAGCTTGTAGGTCATGATCGCACGCACCGTCGTCTCGATGACGCCGCCCGGCACGGGTGCCTTGAGAACGATGCGGTCGCCGATCTTCCAGCCGTGCTGCTTCGCGAGGAGCGGGCCGATGACCGATCCCGTCGGGTCCGCTTTCCAGGCCGCGACCTGGTCGGGCGGGATCTTCGCCTCCCTGTAGACCTCGAGGAACGCGTCCGCAGGCGCGGACTGGAACGGGACCTGGTTCTCGGGCCGGTCGTTCTGCCAGAACGTCATGAGGAAGTCGAACGGGCAGACGCGCTGGACGCCGGGCACGTCCTCGAGCTTCGCGAGATAAGCCATCGGGAGCTTCTCGAAGAACGACGACTTCGCCATGACCATCGCGCGGCGGCCCATGTTCTCGGACCAGTCGTTCTTGAGCGCCCCGTTCACGAGGTAGAGGAACCCGACGAGCCCCGCGGAGAGCCCGATCGCGACGACCGTGAGGGCGCTCCTGAGCGGACGGCTCATGACGTGTCGGACGGCGAGGCGGACAGGAATCATTTCTGCACGGCGAGCTTGGAGCCGCGGATCGTCTCGATGAAGCGCGCGCCGAACGCCTGCGACGGCGTCTGGACGCCGGGTGGCACCGAGCCTGCGAGGACGCGCTTGGCGATCGCGACCGCCGTCTCGGCGGTGAGGGTGTAACCCTCGAGCGTCTCGAGCGTGCCAGTGACGGACTGCTCGCCGTTCGTGACGCGCCCCCACAGGGAAGAGCGCTCGCGTTTGCGCTCCTCCTCGGTTGGGCCTTTCACACGCTTCTCGATGCGCCTCATGAGAAACGACTGTACAAACCCGAGCCCGAGGACGGGCGCGAATCGGCGCAGGCGTCGCACGCTCGAGACCGCCGAGGGCGACACGGCCATGTACACCTCGATGTTCGGGATTCCGGTCGAGCGAAAGGCCGTCGAAAGGTCGCCCCAGGGAATCGTCATCGCGAGTCGCGGCTTGTCCGGGAACGGGACCTCCATCGTCTTCCAGGCCGCGGGCACGCTGACGAGCTTCCCGCCGACTCGCGCGAGCCCTCCCTTGGGCACGCTCTGGACCATCGTCTTCATCGTCCCCGCGCTCGACTTGAAGCCGCGGAACGCGAGCGTGAGCGACGTGGCGCCGGGCAACGCCTCGGACAGGGCTTTGGCGAGACAGTCCGAAGGCACGACGTCGAATCCGGTTCCGGGAAGAACCGGGATCCCTGACTTCTTCGCGTCGGCGTCGCGCGCGAAGGCCGCCTCGAAGACGTCCACCTCGCCCGTGATGTCCAAATATGCGGTTTTCGAGCGCAGGCAGGCATCGAGCGCCGGGCCGCTCGTTTTCGAGAACGGCCCCGCCGCCAGGAGCAACGCGGAAAACGGCTCGAGAAGCCGCGCCACGGTCCCGGGATCCTCGAGGCCGAAGCAGAGGCTCTGGAGACCGTGCGCCTTCGCGATCGGCTCGACGGCCTCCGCGCGGCGGCCCGCGAGGACGGGCCGGAGCCCCTCGCGGAGCGCCACCTCGAGGATGAGCTTCCCCGTGTAGCCGTTGACGCCGTAGAGGAGCAGCCCGGACTTCGCCGTCATGCTGGATCTCCTTCCGCCGCGCCGGGCGCGTCCGCGAGGCGCACGCCGCAGACGTTCACGAGGTCCCGGCAGGCGTCCACCTCGTCCTCGACGCCCCGGGCCGCCTCGTCGGGAAGGACGTACCGGAATCCACCGCCGCCCGGGAAGACGACGCCTTTCTCGAGGATGTGCCGGGGGCCGCCCACGCCGAACAGGCCCGAGTCCATCACGAGCCACATCCAGTCGGCCGCGCGCGCGAGGCCTGCGTGGGCCAAGATGTCCCCGAGGCGGAAAGCGGCCGCGGGACCTTGCGACCCGGGAGCCTTTGGGAGGGTCTTGGAGAGCGCTGAGAAGCCTCTTGGATCGTATGCGCGCACCGCCCCCGTCCCGTCTTCGAGCGTCAGGAGCGGCGCGTCCGCTGGCACGAGCGCGTCGCCGAGCGCCTCTTCCCACTCTAAAAAATCCCCCTCCTCCGGGTCCTTCAGGATGACGTCCACGCGGCTGTCGCGGCGCCATGAGGTTTCCGCCATCGTGAGCCGGCCGCCCGCGATCTCGTGGAGGCGCCAGCCGCTCGTGGTGTGAAAGAGACCCTTCGCGCGCGCCACGCGTCCTCNNGGGCTTGCCGCGCGCCGAGGAGCGTCGTGCCCGGCGGCGGCGCCGGCCTCTCGAGATCCCACACGGCATCGGGAAGCGCGCCGTGCGACGCCTTGACGACGAGGAGCTTCGCGGGGACGAGGCTGTCCGCGAACTCCTCCGCCGCCAGGATCTCCGCCCCGGACGCGAGGTCGCAACGGTTCACGACGAGGATGTCGCCCGTGTCGACCTGGTCCCGGAAGAGGGCGCTCTCAACATAGGCCTTGGCGAGGTCTTGCTGCGGGTCGAGGAGCGTGATGACGGGCCTCACGTCGAAGCGGCTCGCCCAGCGCGGGCCGCGCAGCAGGTCGACGAGCTCGGACGGTCTCGCGAGCCCCGTGGGCTCGAGGACGAAGCGTGTGGGCGCCACGAGGTCCGACACCTCCTCGAGCGAGGCTTCGAGGTCTGCCATCGCCGTACAGCACACGCAGCCGCCCGGGACCTCCTTGAGAATGCAGCTCGCGCAGTCCGACAGGAGCGCCCCATCCACGCCGAGCGTTCCGAACTCGTTCACGACGACCGCGATTCGTTCGCGATCGGCCCTCCGCGCGAGGAGGTCCTTCACGGCGGTCGTTTTCCCGGCGCCGAGGAAACCAGACAGGACGTGGACGGGAACATTCACGGGACCCCATCCTACCGCCGAAGATTTCGACGCCATCCGGCCTTCCCTTGCGTAAGATTCGCGCGATGTCGAGCAACGCTGCCGTCTCCCGGGGTTCCCGCGCCCCGAACCCCTCCCGAGTCCGCGTCCCCGAGAAGTTCGCCGACGCCGAGAAGCTTTACGGAATCGAGAACTGGGGCAAGGGCTTCTTCTCCGTCTCCGACGACGGAAACCTCCTCGTCCACCCGACGCGCGAGAACCACCGCTTCGTGGACCTCAAGGCGGTCGTCGACGACGTCGCGCTGCGCGGCATCTCGACGCCGGTCGTGATCCGCTTCCCGCAGATCCTCGACGCCGCCGTGAAGGAGCTCAACGAGGCCTTCCTGCGCGCGATCAAGGAGTACGAATACGACGGCGTCTTCCGCGGGGTGTTCCCCATCAAGGTGAACCAGAAAAAGGTCGTCGTGCGCGAGATCATCCAGTCCGGCCGCAAATACGGCTACGGTCTCGAGGCCGGGAGCAAGCCCGAGCTCCTCGCGGCCCTCTCGCAGGACCTCGGCTCGGACTGCCTCATCACGACGAACGGCTACAAGGACGACTCGTTCATCCGGCTCGCGCTGAACGGCATCCGGATGGGCAAGACCGTGGTCCTCATCCTCGAGAAGGTCTCCGAGCTCGAGCGCATCCTCGACGTCGCCAAGAAGCGCGGCGTGAAGCCCCTGATCGGGATGCGCAGCAAGCTCTACTCACGCGGCTCGGGCAAATGGGCAAAGTCAGGCGGCGAGGCCGCGAAATTCGGCCTCACGACGACCGAGATGCTCGAGGCCGTCGAGATCCTCCGCCACCGGAAGATGCTCGACAGCCTCGTCATGCTCCACTTCCACATCGGCTCGCAGATCACCGACATCCGCAAGATCAAGAGCGCGATCAAGGAGGCGGGCCGCGTCTACGCGAAGCTGTACCGGTCGGGCGTGGAGGTGAAGTTCCTGAACCTCGGCGGCGGGCTCGGCGTGGACTACGACGGCAGCAAGACGGCGTTCGACTCCTCGATGAACTACACGGTGCAGGAGTACGCGAACGACATCGTCTACACGATCAAGTCGATCTGCGACGAGGAGAAGGTCCCCGTCCCGACGCTCGTCACGGAATCGGGCCGGGCGATCACCGCTTATCACTCGGTCCTCGTGACGAACGTCCTCGACGTGGCGGACCGCATCGAGCAGGGCCGCACCGTGAAGCTCGACGGCGACGAGAACCACGTCGTGCGCGAGATGTACGACGTCTGGCAGGGTGTCACCGCGAAAACCATGCGCGAGAGCTATCACGACGCGCTCCAGTACAAGGAGGAGCTCTTCACCCTCTTCAATCTCGGCTACGTCTCGCTCGAGGACCGGAGTAAAGGCGAGATCCTCTACTGGAACATCTGCGACCGCATCCGGCGGTATCTCCACACGCTCAAGGACGTCCCCGAGGAGTTCGAGCAGCTCGAGGTCATGCTGGCCGACAAGTACGTCATGAACATGTCGGTCTTCCAGTCCCTGCCGGACGTCTGGGCGATCGACCAGCTCTTCCCCATCCTTCCGATCCACCGGCTGCGGGAAAGGCCGACTGAAAAGGGCACGCTCGCGGACATCACGTGCGACTCGGATGGCAAAATCGAGAAATTCATCGACCTGAGGGACATCAAGGAAGCGCTGCCCCTTCACGAATTCAAGAAGGGCACGCCGTACTACATCGGTTTCTGTCTCGTCGGCGCGTATCAGGACGTTCTCGGCGACCTCCACAACCTCTTCGGCGAGGTACACGAAGTGCTCGCGAGCGTGGACGAGGAAGGCCGCACGCGCATCCAGGACGTGCTCCCGGGCGAGTCGTGCGAGCGCGTGCTCTCGTACATGAACTACGACCGCGACGAGCTCCTCGATGGCATCTGGCGCCAGCTGCGCCGTGCCACCGAGCGCAAGAAGGTCAAGGAGCCCGAGGCCAAGGCGATCGCGAAGGATTTCGAGCAGACTCTCTCGCAGTACACGTACCTCGAGGACTAGGGCTCTTCGTGAACATGACGGACGTTGCACGGACCTTCTTGGGTGAATCCCGACGATACTTGCGGGGTGCCTATCTGACCGCGATTGAAAGGTCGGTTGCGCCGTTGACCGACGCTCAAGTTTGGTGGCGACCGAACGAGGCTTCCAACAGCATCGGGAACCTGATCCTGCATCTCTCTGGCAACGTCCGGCAGTGGATCGTTGGTGGGGTTGGGCAGCAGCCCAACGAGCGCAACCGGCAGCTAGAATTCGACGAACGCGAAGCGATACCGAAAGAACAGCTCCTTGTCCAATTGCGAACGGTTCTGGACGAAGCGGACGCGGTGCTGGCGAGCTTGACGGAAGCTGGTCTGACCGAACCACGCGAAATCCAGGGCCACGACACGACCGTACTGAAGGCGATCTACCACGTTGTGGAGCACTTCTCGACGCATACGGGCCAGATTCTGTGGATCGTGAAATCGCAGCTTTCTTGATCTTCACCTTCTAAGAGAATCTTCTTCTTTGGAGGTGCCCCGTTGAACGTGCTTTTCTCTCTGGCTCTGGCCGTGCTTGCGCTCTCTGCTCCCGTACCCGAGCCGCCCGACCCGGTCGCGGCCGGCTTCCGCCAGGCCGTGGCCGCCGCCGAGGCCGACTCCGGCGGAGTCGTGGGTGTGACGGCCGTGCACGTCGAATCAGGCCGACGCCTTTCGGTGCGCGGCGGCGAGACCTTTCAGATGGCGAGCGTCTTCAAGGTGCCCGTCGCGATCGCGGTCCTGGGCGCCGTCGAGAAAGGGACCCTCCGCCTCGACGAGGAGGTCGCGATCCGGCGGTCGGACCGGCGCAAGGTCGGACCCCTTTACGACGAGTGGAAGCCCGGGATGCGCGTCGCGGTCGGGCGGATGGTGGACGTCATGCTCGTCTTCAGCGACAACACGGCGGCCGACAAGCTTTGCGCGCTCCTCGGCGGGCCGCGCGCAGTCGAAAAAGACCTCGCGTCGCGCGGCGTCGCCGGAGTACGCATCTCCCTCGACGAGAAGGGCATGGGCGAGGCGATGAAGAAGGACCTCGCCGCGTTCGAGAAGGGCGTTGAGAACGGCGCGAGCCCGGACGCGATCGCGGCGCTCCTCGCGCGGCTCTTCCGCGGCGAGCTTCTCTCGCGCGTCTCCACCGACCGCGTCCTCGACGCGATGCGCCGGTGCGCGACGGGCGACCGCCGGCTGCGGGCGGGCCTCCCGAAGGGCACGGACGTCCTCGACAAGACCGGGACCGTCGGGACCTGCTCGAACGACGCGGGGATCCTCACGCTGCCGGACGGAACACATCTCGTCCTCGCCGTCTTCGTGCGGGGCGGACGTGACGCCGCGGCCCGCGACGAGACGATTGCCCGGATCGCGCGCGCGGCATGGTTGGCATTCGTACCCTGAGGCGCCGCTTCCGGTGAGGCAGCTGACCGCGCTAGTCTCTATGCGTGGTCGAATCCCTGACGACGCCCTACCTGCTCCTCGCCGCGCCCGTGATGCTCGATCCAAATTTCGCGAAGACCGTCGTGGCGGTGGGTCATCACACGCGCGAAGGCGCGCTCGGCTGGATCGTGAACCGGCTCCTCGGCAAGCCGGCCGTTTCGCTCCTTGCCGCACCGCTCGACACGACGATTCACCCCGAGACGCCGCTGCGCGTCGGCGGGCCCGTTCTCACGAACGGTCTCGTCGCGCTCTTCTCAGACGAGATCCCGGGCGTCGAGTCCGTCGAGATGGCACCGGGCCTGCGCGTCTCGGCCGCAGCCGAGATCCTCCCGAAGCTCTTCGCCGCAGCGCCCGCCGCGGGCACTCCCGGCATTCTCGTCCTCGGCTATTCCGGCTGGGCGGCGGATCAGCTCGAGAGCGAGATGGAAGAGGGGTCGTGGCTCGTGCTGCCGTGGGACCCCGCGTTCGTCTTCACGAACGACGTCGACGGGCTCTGGGAGCGCGCCCTCGCGCACCTCGGCGTCGACCCGGCGTCGGTCTCGTCTTCGTCGACGGGCGTGAGCTGACGTGAACGAGCTCAGGGCCCTCGTCCTTCAACACGGCGTCGGCTTCGTGTTCCTGAACGTCCTCCTCGAGCAGCTCGGCATTCCGGTCCCCGCGGTTCCGACGCTCGTCGTGGCGGGCGCGCTCGCGGCGGACGGCAGGCTGCCGTTCGGAAAGCTCCTCGCCGCGGCATTTGTCGCGACGGTCGCGGCCGACACGATCTGGTTCCTCCTCGGCCGGCGCTTCGGGCAGAAGGTCCTCAAAACGCTCTGCAAGCTGTCCCTCTCCCCCGACTCCTGCGTCCGCCAGACCGAGGGCCTCTTCGACACGTACGGTCTCGCGTCCCTTCTTTTCGCGAAGTTCGTCCCCGGTTATTCCACCGTCGCGCCTCCTCTCGCGGGGGCGGCGGGCTCGACGCTTCCCCGCTTCCTCGCCTTCACGTCTGCGGGGACGCTGCTCTGGGCGGGGACCGCCCTGACCCTCGGCCTCCTCTTCCACGGTGCGATCGACCGGGCGCTGAGGTTCCTCGCGAACCTCGGAGGCGGAGCGATCGTTCTCCTCGGGGCGGCGCTCCTTCTCTACATCGCCCTCAAGTGGACGCAGCGGCGCCGCTTCTACCGGTTCCTGCGGATGGCGCGAATCGGCGTGGCGGACTTGCGTAGCCTGATGGACGCGGGCCAGGCGCCGCTCATCGTGGACGTGCGCTCGGACCACGCGCGCATGCGCGACCCGCGCCGCATCCCGGGCGCGATCGTCGTGAACCTCTTCGACCTGGACGAGAAGATCGGGCAGCTCCCGACGGACCGGGAGATCGTCCTCTACTGCACGTGACCGAACGAAGCGTCGGCGGCCCGTGTGGCACGCCTCCTCATGGATCGCGGGTTCACGCTCGTGCGCCCGCTCGAGGGCGGGCTCGACGCCTGGGAGGCCGCCGGCTACGACCTCGAAGCTGAGCGCATCCTCATGAGCCCGACGGGCTCGTTTCCCCGGGCCGGCTGACTCACTCGAGATCGAGAACCTGGTACTGGGCCGCCTCGTTGAGGATGGTGCCCCAGACCTTGTGCGACGCCTGGTGCTCCGATGGGCCGAACGAGAGCTTCGTCCCGATTCCGAGGTCGAGGTCGTGGATTCCTTCGAGCGCCTCGATGACGCGGTCGGTCGTCAGGTTCGCGCCGGCGTGCCGGAGGCCTTCGACGAAGAGGCTCCCGACGATGTAGCCCTCGAGCGAGACGAAGTCGGGTTTCTCGCCCGGGAAATACCTCTGAAGAGCGTCCCGGTAGCCGATGACGGCCGTGGCGTTCGAGTCGATCGGGGGAACGACCTGCGTGACGATGACGCCGGACGCGAACTTTCCCCCGAGCTGCCGCATCTCCTCGGCAAACGCCGTCGCGCCCACGAACGACACGTTGGAGAAGATCACGTCGAGCTGCTGTCTCTTGATCTCCTCGACGAACTTGGCCGCCGGCCGGTACGGGGCGACCATGACGATAGCCTTGACGGTCTTTCGGTTCTTGAGGATGCCGTCGACCGCTTCCTGGAGCTCGAGCGTGTTGCGCTTGAACCCGACGCGCAGGATCTCGTCCGGCGCGCGCCCGTATTTTCGGAGAGCTTTCGCCACTCCGGTGAAGCCAGCGTCCCCGAAGCTGTCCTGCTGCGCGAAGACGGCGATTTCGGCTGGACGAATCTTCTTCACCTCGACGAGCCATCGCACGACGGTTGCCGTCTCCTCCGCGTAGCTCGCCCGGTAATTGAAGACATAACGGTCGGGAGGATCCTTCCTGAGGAGGCCCGCGCCCGTGAAGGCACCGAAGAAAAGCGTCTTCTTCTCGTTCGCGTAGGGAACGGCGACCTCCGCCGTCGGCGTCCCGACGTTGCCGACGATCGCGAAGACCTTCCTCACCTCGATGAGCTCCTTCATCGCCTCCTTCGTGCGCGCGGGCTCGTACCCATCGTCGAGCGCGACGAGCTCCAGCTTGCGCCCGGCAACCCCGCCGGCCTCGTTCGCGACGGCGAGGGCCGTGTCGACACCGAGCTTCATTTGGCGGCCGAGCTCCTTGGAGGGGCCGGACAGCGCGGCGCTCATCCCGAGCGTCAGCGGCGCCTTCACCGCGGGCGCGGGAGCCGCAGCCGGCGCCGGCGGCCGCCCCTTCAGGAGATACCAGAGGCCTCCTCCGGCGACGAGAACAGCCGCGGCGACCCCGGCGACGAGGGCGGCACGTCCCGCGCGGTTCGGGGCGGCAGGCCGTGCGCCTACGGCGGGAAGCCGCGGAGCGGTGACGGCGCGCAGCGGACGCACCGGAGCGGGAGCGGGCGGCGCCTGCCGCCTCGCACGGGTCTCGTCCGCGTGCTTCATCCCCTCCATGACGACGCCGCTCCAGTGCTGGTTGATCGTCCGGTGCGGTGCCTTGACGCCCATCTCGACGCGAAAGGCGCCTGCCTCCTTCTCGAGCGCCGCCCAGACGGCCTCGACGCCTGACCGGTTGCCGAACTGTGCGTCGACGAGGTCTCCCGAATCGACGTAGAACAGGGCGTCAGGGGCGTCGGAATAGTTGACAGTCAGACGCGCGATCTGGTGGCCCGAGCAATACACCTGCAGCAGGTCTGGAAGGGCCACCTCTTCCAGGTTACCCTGGAGAACCATCGGAAGCTCCTCTGCTCTCCCGCACCGGGAGCGCCTGATGCGCCGCGACGAGCCGGCACGCGTGGAATGGTCAGCGGATCGGCGAGGAGATTGTAAGCCCGGCGGCGTTCAACCCCGCTCCCAGACTTCCTCGACAAGAACGTCGGGGTGCAAAGAGCGCTTCACGGGGCAGGCCTTCCCCGCCTGGACGAGCTTCTTGAAGTCCTCGTCGCCGCACGGGGAGGAGACGCGAAAGCGCGCCACGAGCCTCGCGATGCGCCGCGGAGACTCGGGGGTCATGTGCTTCTCGATCTCGAACGTCACGTCGGTCAGCGGAATCCCGCTCCTCGTCGCGTAGAGGCTCAGAGTCGTGGCCGCGCATGCGGCGAGCGAAGCGGCGCAGAGATCCGTGGGCGAGAAGCGGCTTCCGTCACCGCCGTTGTCCTTCGGCGCCGTGGTCTCGAGAAGAGCTCCGGACGGGCCGTGGCGCAGTTCCGTGGATGTGGACGAAGTCAGCTTGCCGGTGATCGAGACGCTCATGCGGGAAGTTTAGATCAGTGGGCGGCGTCTGCGCCGGGGAGCGGCCACGCCGGAAGCGCGAGGAGATTCTCGGGGTTCACGCGCGCGCCGAAGAGCTTCGCCCCCCAGTGCAGGTGCGGGCCCGTCACGCGGCCCGTGTGTCCGGACGCGCCGAGGCGCGTCCCCTTTGTCACGGTGTCCCCCTCCTTCACGTCGATGCACGAAAGGTGGAAGTACTGCGTGAAGAGTCCGGCCCCGTGGTCGAGCAGCACCGTGCCTCCGCTGAAATACAGGTCCCCGGCGAGGACGACGCGTCCGTCTCCAGCGGCCGCGACCGGCGTACCTTCCGGGGCGGCGAGGTCGAGCCCCGTGTGAAAGCTCCGCGTCTTGCCGTTGTAGACGCGGCGGGCTCCGAAGTTCCCGTTCGAGGGCGCGTCCACGGGTCGCTTGAACGAGGTCCAGAGGCGGCCGGCCGAGCCGCGGCGGTAGGCCTCCGCCACGCGGGCCTGATCGGCCTTCACGCGCTCCTGCTCCTCCTTCGGCACCTCTACGAAACGCGGATCCACGGAGAGGCTCTGGACCCGGAAGCGCCCCGCCACGACTCTGAAGCTCCATGCGACGCGCGTGGCGCCGCCCGGCGCCTCGAAGACGACGTGCCGCGCGCCGGTCGACGCCGCGAGGTCGAGGCCGAGGAGCCCGCGAAAGACGGTGCCGCCCGCTGCGCGCTCGAGCGGAAATCGGGTGTCGCCGTCGGCGAGCACGAGAGCGGGAAGCGGGCGCTCGCTCGTGACCGTGATCGCCACGACCCCCCCCTGAGCCGGCGCAGTCGAAGCGGTGACGGTGAGCCCTGGAGACGGCGCAGGCACCGCTCCAGCCGCGAGGGCGGCCGCGGCGAAAAGCGCGAGGTTCACGGCGCGAACCCGGCCGTCTCTCGCGCGGGGCGTGAAAGGCGCGTCGCCGAGCCCGACGCATCGCCGTCGCGCCAGAACGGGAGCTGGTCGAGGCGATGCGGCGAACCCACGTGCCCCGACACGCCGAAGGGAATCACGAGCGTCGCCTCCTCCGGCACCCCCCAATCCACGATGAAACGCATGGACTGTCCGAACGCACCGGAGGCGACGTGAACGACGCCCGTGGCACCCGACTGAGGGAACGAAGGCGGGTCGAAGAGCCAGGAGAGACCCGGGATCCGGCCAAGGGGATGCCGGACCGTAAGCCGGTTCGCATCGCCCCAGCGCCAGCGCGAAGCGTCCTTGCCGTGTCGGGCGGAGAGATCGGCGAGCGTCNNTCCGCCCGGGCGAGATCCAGCACGCGATACTCGGCGAGGCCGATGTCGGGTGCGACGTGCCACGCCGCCAGGACGCGCTCCCCGAGTTTTCGGCGAAACGTGCGCGCGAGGAGAAACTCCCGCGACGCGGCGTCCGCCCGACCGTCCCAGCCGTGGAAGCGTCCGGCCCATTCCGCGGGCAGCAACGGCGCGAACGCTTCCATGGTGGCCGCGAGCACGGGCGAGGCCGTGTCGAACTGGATCGCTTCAATGGCCGCGCGGTCGAGTTTGCGCCCTTCGCGCTTCGCGGTTTCGAGCAACGTCGCGACGCGGCGCGCCCGCGCGGGCGACGGCCAGTCCGTGCCGAGCACGTGCCGCCAGCTCGTGCCGGCGACCCGCTGATTCGCCGTGACCAGGAACCCCTCCACCGGGTTCTCGACACGCGGCATCTCCGCCTGCGGCACGAAGCCGCGCCAGTCGTTCTCCGGGTCCGATCCGTCGTAAGGCACGCTCCCATCCGTGCCCGGCCGCCTCACGGGCACGAGACCCGTCGCCCGCCAGCCGATCGTTCCCGCAGCGTCCGCGTAGACGACGTTCTGCGCCGGCCCGAGAAATCCGTCGAGCGCTCTCTCGACGCCCGTGGGATCCCCGGCCTGCATCACGTTCGTCGAGGGGAGCCGCAGATTCGCGGGGTCGAGCGCGACCCACTTCAGCGCGAGGTCCCCCGTCACGATCGGGCCGTGCGACGTCTCGCGGACGGCGAGGCGCTCCGCCGCCGCGCCCCGCACCGCGATCATCTCCTCGCGCTCGCGAACGTTCTCCCAACCGGGGCCGCGCTTCGCTTTGCCGTCCACGATGGTCTCGCGGTACAGGTCCTCGACGTCCGCGTAGAGGTTCGTAAATCCCCAGGCGACGCGCTCGTTCCGCCCCAGCGTGACGCCGGGCAGCCCCGGCAGCGTCACGCCCTCGACGAGATGGCCGTCGATGACGAATCGCATAGGCAGCCAGATACCCGGGAGATTCAGGCCGAGATGGGGATCGTTCGCGAGGATCGGCTTGCCGCTCTTCGTGAGGCCTCCGGAGACGACCCAGCTGTTCGAGCCGGGGATCTCTTCGGGCACGCCCGGCGCCGCGAAGCCGAGTGCGGCCGCCGGAGCCGCGCCCTCGAGCCCGGGAACCTCGGGCAGCTCGGGCTTCGCGGCATCCGGAACGAGGACGAGGTCGTCGGCCGTGAAGGGAGACGTCAGAAACCGCCGCACGGCGGGCGGCCGAGCGCGAAGGCGCTCGGCGGCGATCTCCTTGCGCCACGTCGAGGACAGGTCCTCGCACATGATGAGCAGAACGCGCAGCGCGTCGGCGGGCGTGTACCTTCGCGGCGTGAGGCGCAGCAGGGCGAATTCGAGCCCCCAGCGGCCGGCGCGCGTGTCCACGAAGGCGTTGATCCCGTCCGTCAGCGCCGCGACGTCCGCGCGCTCGTTCGGCGGCAGCAGCGGGACGGCCGCCTCGGCCACCCGGGCGAAGCCGTAGATCCGGTGAAGCCGATCCGAGGGAAGCGTGACACGGCCGAAGACCTCGGCCAGCTCGCCGCCGGCCAGACGGCGTTGCAGCTCCATCTGGAACAGGCGGTCACGGGCCGTCAGATAGCCCTGCGCGCGAATGGCGTCGGAGGCGTCCGAGGCCGTCACCGTGACGACGCCACGGTCGTCGAACGCGACGGTCACCGGTGCGTGCAGACCGGGGATCCTCGGAAACGAGAGATCCGGGAGATTCCGGGTGACGAGAAAGCCGAGCACGACGCCCGCGAGCAGCGCCGCCGCGACGGCCGCAATCGCGAGTCCCTTGAATGCGCGCTTCATGCCGCGGTGGTGACGAGGACGCGCGGCATTCTACCGCCCGCGTTTCAGCCCTTCTTCTTGCCGGCGGCACTCTTCACGAGAGGCTCCACCCAGAACTCCTCCACGCGGCGCTGCTTGTCCGACATCCCCATCCGGTAACGCAGGCGCACGCCCGTGGCCGCTCCGACGCAGAACGGAACGTCCCACGACGTCACGCCCGGCTCGGATGCGACGGGCACTCCCTTGCCGTACCGCTCGAGAATGCCGTCGTAGAGACCCGAGGGCGGGTCGAGGAGGTAGTGAAGCGCGATGATCTTCGCGTCAAGGGCGTCGGAGTCGTACGTCACGTCGACCGTCCACGGGCGTCCTGCCGGGGTGTGCACGATCTTGAGGTCACGTGTGACCGACTTCCGCGCTGGCTCGAGCTTCGTCATGCGCTCGAACGAGAACGTGCGGGTCTGCCCGATCTCGAGGCCGGCCATGCCGGGGCAGGGCGGAGGCGTGGGCCGCGGGGCGGGCGCGCCGGTTCCGGCGGCAGCCGCATCGGGCTTGGCACCCGCTTGCGTCGTCTGCACCTGTAGCTGCGCGGCCGCCGGGAGCGCCGCGAGCGACAGGTGCGCGAGAAGGACGAGGGATACTTTCATCAAGACTCCTGAACGGGATGCCCAGCCGGTCCGGCACGGGTCTCTCAAAGACGCGAAGAGCGTGCCAGCGGCACCGGCCTCCGGAGTGTAGCAGCCGGCGCGTTCAGGGCGCGGTCGCGAACTCGAGGAGAATCCGCCTCATTCTCTCGATCCCATCGACGAAGAACGGNNAGACCTGCCGATGACGTGTACTGACCGCTGAGGATGTAGGGCCCGACCGGAGCGCCTTCAGGGTCGAGGCTATACACGTCGGCCACGGCCTGGTAAGCGCGGCCCGCGGTGGGGCTCGGCACGCAGTCAGGGGTCGCGAAGACGACGCGGAGGCCGAATCCCCGGTCCCGCGCCCAGCCGTCGAGCGCGGCGCGAGCAGCCGCGACCGGGCTTCCAGGCAAGAGGGTGCTGATCACGCTCAATGAGAAGCCTTCCGCGCCCTTCGCGACATTGCCCACGTAAATGCTGTCCTTGAGGAGCGAACGGTAGACCTCGGGGACGTACCGCCAGAATTCTGTCCCCGGGCCGAGCTTTTCAGCCTGGTCCAGCATGCGGCGGCCCCAGATGTCCGAGCGCGCAGGCGCGATGAAGCGCAGGAACTCCCGCACCGCGGGCTCGACGCGCACGGGCTGGCCTTCGTCGCGGGCCTTCAGGAAGCCGCGAAAGTCCTCGAGCGGCTTCGCCTCTTTCGCCAGCACCTCCACCGAGAGGATCGCCTTCTGCATGATCTCGATGCCGAAGCGCTCGACTCTCTGCGTCTTGACCTCGTTCACGCCGCCCTCGTTGAACACGTCGGTCACGCCCGCGACGAGGTCGGGGCGGTGGTCGAGCAGCCACTCCATGCTGAGTTCCGTGTCGAAGGTCTCCTCTCCGGACTCGACCACGAACACGATGTCGCGTAAGGGGACGAGGCCCGCACGCGCGAGGGACGCGAGCGCGAGGACGTTCGCGATCGTCTGCCCCTTCATGTCGAGCGTACCCCGGCCATAGAGATGGTCGCGCTCACCGCCGTCGCCGCGCGCGGCCGCGAAAGCGGGCTTCTTCCACGCGGCGGGATCCCCGGCCGGAACGACGTCCGCGTGGTTGAGGAGTGCGAGAGCCCCCTCGGAGCGGCGGCCCGTGAGCCGCGCCACGAGGATCGGACGCTGCGGGTCCGCGCCGGTGACCGTCACGGGGATTCCCTCGCAGGCGAGGACCCGGGCGAGAAACTCGATCGCGGGACGCGTGAGTCCGGGCGGGTTCGTCGTGTCGATGCGCACGTACTCCACGAGGAGCTTTACGGCCTCAGTCTCCATCGCCGCGTCGGCCTCGAGGTCCGTCCGGCGTATATTGATTCGAGGCGCGAGCCGCGACACGAACACCGGAATCCCCCACAGCACGAGTGCGGCGAAGACCACGGCTCCGCCGTACAAGGCGAGGCGGCGGCGAGCGTTCGGCCCCAGATTCATGCGCTTCCGGATGCGTCGCGACGCCATGGGGCGAGCAGGAAAGCAGCGAGCGCGAACGACGTCACCGCGGAAATCACCGCCCCGATCTTCACCCACCGCGTGTCGGGGCGCAATCTCAACGAATGTCGCCCTGGCGGCACACTCAGGCCCGCGAACCCGAACGCGACCTCAGAAACCGGAACCGGGCGGCCGTCGAGCGTCGCTTCTTCGGCGGATTCCCGCAGGCGGTAAAGCATGAGGAAACCCGGACCCGGTCCGTCGACTTCGACGTCGAGAAAGAGCCCCGCCGGCCGGTCGGCCACGCTGAGGATCCGGCCCGGCGCGGGAGCGACGGAAACGCCCGGAAACGCCGCGTCGACGTATGCCGTGTCGGCGGGAAAGCCGTCCTCGAGGAGTCGCGCGAAGACCGCACGGGCGTCAGCGGACGCGACGACGCGCGCCGCGAACCGGTACGGCGGGACCGAGTCCCCGATCCGCACGAGATGCGGCCGGTATCGTCCGTCCGCCCCCCGGTCGCTCTGGACGATCGCCGAGACGCCGGTACCCCGGACGAAGCGCAGCGCAAGCGGAGGTGTCTCCGGCACCGCCCGCGCCAGAAGCCGTATCCACTCGAACGCCTCGACCGAGAGCGACAGGTCGTAGTCGACCTCGAACTGGTACGCGAACCCAAAGAGCGAAGCGTATGCAGGCAAGAGGGTCTCGCGCCCGAGCCGGCTCGAGGACGCGAGATCACGCAGATCGTAAATCGGTACGGGCGCATAGAGGTCCCGAAAAAACAGGCGCGGCGGCGGTGCGTCGCCCGGCCCGACAGGCAACGGCGCGAGAAGAGCCGGCGGGCGCGTGAGCACGGACGCATCCTCGACCGGCGAGAGGCGGCGCGCGACTCTCTCGCGGTCGAGAAGGACCGCCAGCGTGAGGAGCGGCAGGACGATGCGAAAAACGCGCGGCGAGACGGCCCGAGCGAGTCCGGAGAGCCCGAGCGCGGCGAGCCAGGCGAGGCCGAATCCCGCGAGAATCATGTGCCTCTCCGGGTACCGGATCCACCCGAGGGGCGGGAGGACGCGCGCCGCAACGCCGAAGACCGGCGTTGTGTCCCCGAGCGCGAGAAGGAATCCGAGAACCGCGAGCACAGCCGCCGCGATCCGTCCGGGGCCCTTTTGGAAGAGCCCGACCAGGACGAGGGCCCACGCGACGCGACCCGGCGTGAGAGACGGGAGGTACGGATAGGCTGGGACGCCCGGGGCGGCCGCCACGACCGTCCAGTCCGCAACCGCGCCGTCGACGAGGATCTCCGAGAGACGCGGCCGCGCAAGCGGCTTCATCGCCGCGGCCCCCGGGCCCATGCCGCCGCCCGGCGACCGGATACTGCGCCCGGCCGTCGCCGCGGCGGGAAGCAGCGCGATCGCGCCGAGGCCAGCCGCGAGGAGCGCGCCCGCGGCGAGGAGCGCCAAAGCACGCGCCCTGTCTCGCCACGCCCTGCCTTCGCGCCTGGCCGCGAAGAAGACCGCGAGTGCCACAAACGCCGCGTAGAACACGAACTCGGGCGACGTCGCGAGGAGAATCAGGGCGGCCGCAGCGGCGACGGCCGCCGTCGTGCGTCTTCCCGGCGCTCTCACGAGGTCGAAGACGAATGCGGCGAACCATGGAAGGATCGAGAGGGCCGATAGCGTGGGCGGAAACGCCGCGAGTGACACCGTCGTACCCGCCAGCGCGAAGACGAGGCCGGCGACGGCCGCACTCGCGCGCGGAAGTCCGAGACGCCGCGCGAAGGCGGCGAATCCCGCGAGCGCCACGGCGAGGTGGAGGAGGATCCACGCCTTCATCGCGGCGCCCAGAGGCAGGATCAGGAAGAGGACGTTCGCGGGGTCGAAGGGCGCCGCCGAGGGCGAGCCGAGGAGCGGCGATCCGCCCCATCGAAAACGGTCCACCCACGGTAGCTCTCCGCGCGTCACCGCCTCGACAAGATGCGCCTTCAGCGGGAAGAAATAGAAAAGAAGGTCGCGGCCTACCGGCACCTCGGAGCCCACGAACGCGCGGAACGGCACGAGCACGAGAAGGATCGCCCCGGCGAGCGGCAGGTAAATGCGGAGTCGGCTTTTCATGGACGGCTCGGCGGCCGCGCGAGAAGGGCGACGGCGAAGAGCGACGCGAGGGACAGCGCGCCTCCCGCGCCGAAGGCGGGATTCTCGTACTGGAGCGCGATCTCGTGGTTCCCCTTCGGCACGTTCGCGGCCGTGAGAAATCCGTCCGCGGGACGGAGCGCGAGCTCAACCCCGTCGAGGCGGGCGCGCCAGTTCGGGTCGAACGTCCGCGAAACGGAAAGGACCGCCGCGGGGAGCGCGACGCGGACCTTGAGACGCGCCCGGCTCCCGCGTCGCTCCTCCACCGTGACGGTCCCGGCCCCCGCGGGCAGGAGCGTGAACTCTTCGCGCGCGCCCTCGATGCGCAGAATCCGGTCGCCGCCGAAGCGCCCCAGCTCGACGACGCCAGCCGGATCGGGCGGGGACGCAGGCGTCCGGACGACCGTGATGCCGAGCGTACGCAGGCGCGCGATCTTCTCCTCTCCCCAGCGGAGGCTTGCGATCCCGCGCGCAAAACGCACCGACGCGGCCGCCGTCATGCGGTCCACGTCGTTCTCCCCCGCGTATCGAATCCCGAAAGCCACGCCCGCGGCGGGGCGCAACCGGTCGAATCCGCCCGCCTCACGCGTCCGCCGCGCGACGGTTGGCGTGTCGTCAGCGGCGTCGTCGTAGAAACGCCCGTGCCCGGCCGCCCTTCCCACGAGCGCCACCGCGGACGTCTCCCGGCTGTAGAGATCCGGCGGCCCAGCGGGGCAGGTCCCCGCCACGCGCCGCGCGGCGTCGGCGAGGAAGAGAAGAGAAAGAACTGCTGCGAGAAACGGTACGGGCAGACGGTTGCGCGCAACGAACCGGGTCAGCGCGGCAATGAGGACGAGACTAAGAGTTCCGAGAATGAGTGGAGAACGAAGAGCGCCCGCGACGGCGGCGCCCGAAGCTTCGCCCGCGCCAAGGCCAACGGCCCATAAACCCTTTCTAAGAAAATCTTCCGCACCGATCGCCAAAGCGAGAAGCGCGCCGCAAAAGGCCGCCAGCACAATGGCTCCCCTCCGAAGCAGATCGAAAGCTCCTCGTCTTGCTTCCCCATCACCGAAAAAGACGCCCTCCACCCCGATTGCCGCCGCGGCCGCCAGCGCGAATGTCACGAGGAGCCACCATTTCTCCGGGTAGCGCACGACGGGAAGAGCGCGGGCGAGCATTGCGTACCCCGGCAGGAACCGCCCGAACGAAAGGACCGCGCCTCCGAGGGCGAGAAGGACGGCGGCTCGCCCGCGCGGGTCTCGCCACGCCACCGCTGCGAGAAGGAGGGGAACGAGGCCGAGCGCGAGATCCTCGAAGTAGGGGCTCCCCGCGTCGAACGTTCCGGCGCCCCAGAAGGAAGCCGCGTCGCCGGCGGGATCTCCGGTGAGCCCGGGCTCAAGAAGTGTCAGGACGCGCGAGGGCCGCACGGACCAAAAGAGAGCGCCGTGCTCGGGCCGCATTTCGATGCCACGCGCGGACCGCGCCACCTCGAGGGCCGCCGGGAGAATCTGGACCGCGGCGATGCCCGCACCGAGGACGAGCGCAAGAAGCGCCCTCGCTGCGGCCCCGATGCGCGCACCGCGCGCGGCCGCGGCCGCGGCCGCGATGGCGAGAAACGCCGCGGCGCCCATGAGCGTCACCGCGGGCTCGCCGCCGAGCGCCGAAAAACCGAAAGCGAGCGTCGCGAAGGCGCAGGCGCGGCGGCGCGTCATCGTGTCACCGGAGGCGAGACGAGGTGCCTCGGCGAGCGCGAACGCGAGCGGCGCGGCGGCAGCGCACGTCGTCGCGTAAACAGGCAGCGCCTGAAACACGCCCGAGAAGAGGAGCACGAGGGTCCCGGCGGCGGATGCGGCCTCAGAGAGCCCGAGGCGCCTCAGGGCCAAGAAGAAGACGCCGAGGACGAGGACGGCGTTCGCGAGCGCCAGAGCGGTCGGCGAGAGGACGAGGAGGAGCGGCGACAGCGGCCAGAAGACCGCGGCATTCGGGTCGGCGGCGAAGGGCCGTCCCGCCGACATCCACTCATTCCAGAGCGGCGCCTCGCCCGAAGCGAAAAACCTCGCGAGGACGAGCCTCCACGGGACGAAGAAAAAGCCGGCGTCGCGGCGATAGAGCGTGCCGCCGGCCAGGAACGGCGCGAAGCGGAGCGCGGCGGCCGCCAAGACGACGGAAAAGGCGAGGGCGACGTTCGTCGCGCGCGGGCGAGGGCCCTCTGAATCCTCGCTCTTCACGCCGCTCAGAGCTTCCGCGCAAGGACCAGGAGTGACATCCCGAACGACGGCTCCGTCTTCTCCTCGGCCCTCAGCAACGGCATGACCCACTTGAAGGCGCTCAATTGCCTTTTCGGGAGGACGCGCCGCTTCAGAACGCGCGAATTGAGCCACCAGCCCAGGACACCGGGCCGGTTCAGGTAGCGGACCGACTCCACTGCGAAGCCCACGCGTGCGACGAGCGTTGCGAGAGCGCCCTTGTCGTAACGGCGGTAGTGGCGGAGATTCTCGTCAAGCGAGCCGTAGAGGCCGGGCAGCGCGGGCACGAGGAGCGCCAGGTGTCCTCCAGGCTGAAGGACGCGAAAAAAGTCCCCGAGGGTCCCCGCATCGTCCTCGATGTGCTCGAGCACGTTCAGGCAGACGATCGTGTCGATCCGCTCGCTCTCGAGGTCGCCCCGATCCTCCGGCGTAAGCGGGAATCGGAACGACGCGATGCGGACGTTTCCCTGTTTCTCGAACCGGGTGCGGAGCTCCCGGACGTAGTGCGGCTCGATGTCCGACGCGACGACACGCTCTTTGTCCGCGAAAAAGCGCGTCTGGTTGCCCACGCCCGAGCCGACTTCGAGGACGCGCGATCCGAGCCATGCCGCGAAGCGGTCGTGAAGCCACCGGTTGTAAACCGAAAGCTCCCCCATCCGGCGAAGCGTGATCGCCCCGACATCGCTCTCGGGCGCCTCCCAGCGGAAGTACTTGAGAATCGTCCAGACGGCCCGGAACGCGTCCTTCCAGCCGATCTTCTTGCCTTCCTCGTAGGTGCGCCCGTTGTACGAGATGGGAACCTCGTAAATCCGGGCGCGCATGCGCGCCACCTTGCAAGTGATCTCCGGCTCGATGCCGAACCGCTGGGACCGGAGGTCCAGCCGGTCGACGACACCCCGCGTCATGACCTTGTAGCACGTCTCCATGTCGGACAGGTTCAGGTCCGTGAACACATTCGACATGAGCGTGAGCAGACGGTTGCCGACGGTGTGCCAGAAATAGAGGACACGGTGCCCGTGGGGGCTCCCGAGAAAGCGAGATCCGTAGACGACGTCCGCCTTGCCCGCCAGGATGGGCCCGAGGAGAACCGGGTATTCCTCAGGGTCGTACTCGAGGTCGGCGTCCTGGATGACGACGAGATCGCCCGTCGAGGCGCGCATACCCGCCCAGACGGCTGCCCCTTTCCCCATGTTGCGCGGCTGCAAGAGAACGCGCACGCCGTCCTTGCCATCGAGCTCGCGGAGGATGTCCCGTGTGCCGTCCTGAGAACCGTCGTCGACGATCACGATCTCGCGCTCGAGGTCCCCGAGATCGACCGCGAGCACCTGCGTGAGGATTTCGCGGATGGTCCGGCGTTCGTTGTACGCCGGCATCACGATCGACAGCTTCATGGACTCTTCTCTTTCAGATCGTAAAGGACGATGGAGTATCCCACGCGTCCCACGGGTGTTCCCCGCGTGGAAATCGCCTGGCGGAGGCGCTGCAAGCCGTCCGCCGCAGCAGGATCGCCGTGGAAGGCCGCGGACTCGGGCCCGCAGCACATCACGAACGACGAGACCGCCCAGAGGCCGGGGCGGAGGGGCGTTTCGGAAGGCACGAATACGGTCGCCCTTGGCAGGTAGTGCTGCACCTGGGCACCGCCGAAATACGCGATCGTCACGCGCTCTTCCTCTCCCCGGGCCTTGAGCCGCTGCGCGAGGCGCTCGAGGTCCTGGCCCCAGTCGAGGTTCGAGTCGTTGAGCCATGCCGCGCCGTTCGCGGGGCCCCCAACAAAAGCGTTGAAGAACGAGATCTCGTGGGGATGGACACGCAGGGTCTCGAAGAGCTGCAGCGAACCCGCCGCGACGAGGACGGCGGCCGCCGCACGCGCGGAGAGCGACCGGAAGAGCACGAGCACGGCCGCCGCCAGAAGGAGCGGATACACGGGCAGCATGTGGCGGATGCCGATGTTGTACGACGTCGTCATGCCGGTCAGGAAAAGATAGGCCGGCGCGAGCACGAGCGTGAGGAGAACGAGATCAGGCCTGACCTTGCGCGCGAGACCCGCGGCGCAGGCGATTCCGAGAACCGCGAGAAAACCGAGCGTGGTCTTCACGGCGAAGGCCACGAAGAAGTACTCCCAGAATCCGTCCACGGAGAGCTTCCCATGCAGGTAATTCACGCCGCCGCCCGTCCGGTTCTGGACGGCGATCCCCGCGAGGCCCGCGGCATAGTGGCCGGCCTGCTTTGAAAGCCGGGAGATCGCGACGATCCGGTCGATGGTCGCCTCCGAAGCCTGCCGCGAGCCGAGAAAGATGCGCACCGCCTTCACGGCCTCGTCCCCGTCCATGTGCCGCATCGCGATCGCGTAGCTTCCAAAGAGCACGAAGGCCGACGCCGCGCCGGCGAGGAGAAGGCCGCGAAGCTCGAGCAGATCGGGACGGCGGCCTTCGCGCGCGGCCGTCCGGCGTTCCCGGAGGAGCCCGGCCAGCGCGATCAGCGCAACCATCGGAACGAGAAAAACGCACGAGAACTTCGCGGCAAGGCTCGCGCCCAAAACCGCGCCCGCGGCGGCCCAGAGGCCGAGCGACCGGCGCTCGAAGGCACGCACGGCGAGAACGAGCGTGCTGAAGAAGCCGAGAGCGGCCGCGAGGTCCGTATGCACGACGCCCGCGTGCGCGAGGAGGTTCGGCTCGAAGGCCAGAAGCGCGGCCGTGAGGATTCCCGCGAGGTTGCCGGCCCACGATCGCACGGCCCAGCCGGCGACGACGACGAGAAGGAAGAAGAGCACGGTCACTGGCGCGCGCGCGACGGCGAAGAGCTTCTCCGGCGGCAGGGGCGAGTGGAGGCTGAACGGCCGGGGCTGCTCGGCCGAGGCCATGGAGAACGGGACGTTCATTTTCGGTGCGCGTCCACCGGCTGCCCGGATGGCGAAGCCCGAGAGGAGCTTCACAAACGGCGGGTGCTCGAGATTTGCGTAGTACGTGCCTGCGATCGCGTACTCCGCCCCCGCCAGCGTGTGAAAAGGCTCATCCATCGTCGGGCTGTCGAGGCGCGAATGGTCGAAAACGAGAGCGGAGCCCGCCGCGGCGAGAATGAGAATGGCACCCCAGAACCTCACGCGGTGGCCCTCGGACATCGCGCGATTGTAGGGGAGGGCGCCCGGCCCCTGTTACGCTTCTCCGCGTGAGCGCGCGCGCCGGAGGCCTCCCGCGAGACGGGCGCTTCGCGCTTCTCATGTTCCTGGCGGCGCTCACGCTGCGGCTCGCACCGTTCCCGAACGCGACGTCCCGCGGCTGGCGTCTCCTTTCGCCGGACTGCTACGCCCACCTCCGGCGCACCGTCTCGGTCGCCCGCAACTTCCCGCGCGTTCCGTATCGCGATCCTTATCTGAACCATCCGGACGGCGGCGTCTTCATCTGGCCTCCGGCGTTCGACCTCGTCGCGGGCGGCGTCGCGCGCGTTCTCTTCGGGCGCGGGGCAACGACGGACGAGGTTCTGAAGGTCGCGGCGACACTGCCCGCCGTCCTGGGCGCTCTCCACGTTCTGCCCCTCTTCGCCGTGGCCCGGCGGGCGTTCGGCCGGCGCCGAGCCCGGATCGCGACCGTCGCCTATGTCGCAATTCCCGCCGCCGTCCTCTGGGGCGGCTTCGGGCACTTCGACCATCACGTGGCCGAGGCGCTGAACCTGCTCCTCGTCCTCGCGGCCGGCGCGTGGGCCGTCGCGGCGCGTGGCGACGCCCGATTTGCGCGCGCCGCCGCCTTCGGAACCGCAATCGCGCTCGCGGTTCTCACGTGGCAAGGGGCCGTGTTCGTGGCCGGCCTTTCCTTCCTGTGGGCGGCGTTCGCGCTCGGCGAGGCCGCTGCCGTGTCGGGCCTCGTGGCGACGGCGCTCGTCGCCCTCGGAGCCGCGGCGACCCTCCCGGGAGAGCCCGTGCCCTTCTCGTTCGTCTCCTTTGGCTGGTTCCAGCCCCTGCTCCTCGCAGGGGCCACCGTGCCCCTTCTCGTGCTTGCGGCCTGGCACGCGCCTACGGCAAGGCGGCGCGTGCTCTGGGGGCTGCTCGCGGCCGCTGGCCTCGGCGTGGCCCTGCCGAACGCGCGGCGCGTTCTCGACGCGGTTTTCCGCGGCGGGGCCTACGTCTTCAAGGAAGGGGCGGGGGCCCGGGCGGACGACTTTGCGGACGGCGGCTTCCTGTCATATCCGCCCGAGTTCCTGAAGCTCGTCGCCGAGTGCCAGCCGCTCGTCGCCGGATGGAAATCCTTCGAGCGCGCCGTGCGCGAGCTCTCCCCCGGTTTTCTCCTCGTGCCGGTCGCGGCGCTCTTCTGGGCGAAGGCTGCGCTTCGGCGACCTTTGCGCTCTCGGGCGGCGGCGCGCCTCCTCCTGGTTCTCTTTGCCGCGGCCGTTTTCGCGATGGCCCTCTTTCAGCAGCGCAACGTCTACTACCTCGCGATCTTCGCGGCTCTCGCGCTCGCCGAGGTTCTCGCCCGCCTCGCACCGCGACGTCCGAAACGCCGCCTCAGGGCCGCGCTCCCGCTCCTTGCTGCCGCGTGTCTCGTGATCCTCCCCGGCGTGCCCTACCTCGAGAGGGCCCGTGCGTTCGCGGACGGACCGGGTTACGACGTCCTCGACCTCTTCGCGCGGCTCCGGGCGCTCGATCCGCCTCCGGTGGATCCATCCGTCGTGCCGCCCCCGGCCCCGGGCGTGATTCCCGGCGTCATGCCGCCCTGGTCCGTCGGGCACTTCGTGACGGCGCTCGCGGAGCGGCCGTCCGCCGCCGACCCGTTCGTGTATGGCTGGCGCCGGCAATGCCGGCTGTTCACGGCGACGGACGATGCCGAAGCGCTCGCGATCCTGACCGCGGCGAAGTGCCGCTATCTCGTCACGACCGATCTCACACGGCTGCTGCCCGCGTACGCGGCCGCCGCGGGCCGCCCGCCTTCTCCCACCGGAGAAATGTTCGCGCGGCGCGTACACGAGTCCGATGCGTCGCGGCCGGCGTCGTTCCTCGAGCGCGTTCTCGATTCGCGCACCGGCATGCGCCGCGCGAACGGGAGCTTTCAGCCGCGATTCCGGGTCTTTCGCGTCGTCGGCGCAGCCGCGCCATAGAATCTCAAGATGCCGGTTCAGGGAAAGCGAGTGGCGGTCGTGATGCCCGCCTACAACGCCGAGAAGACGCTCCAAAAGACGTGGAACGAGATCCCGAAAGACTGGGTCGACGACATCATCCTCGTCGACGACGCGTCGAAGGACCGCACGGTCGACGTCGCGCGAGGAATCCCGGGCCTTCATATCGTGACGCACGCGACGAATCGCGGTTACGGGGGCAACCAGAAGACGTGCTACGCGACCGCGCTTGCGCGCGGCGCGGACATCTGCGTCATGATCCACCCTGACCANNGGAAGACGCGATGTTCGGCAGCCGCATGCTCGGCGGACGCCCGCTCGAGGGCGGCATGCCGAAGTGGAAATACCTCGCGAACATCTTCCTGACCGCCGTCGAGAACGCCACGTTCTACCTCTACCTCACCGAGTACCACTCGGGCCTGCGCGCCTATTCGCGCCGCTACCTCGAGAGCGTGAACGTCGAGGCCTTCTCGGACGATTTCGTCTTCGACACGGAGATCATCGCCGCGGGCATGTGGAAGAACCTGCGCATTCGCGAGGTCCCGATCGTGACGCGCTACTTCAACGAGGCCTCGCAGATCGACTTCTGGAGCTCGTGCGTCTACGGGCTCTCCATCCTCTGGGTCATGGCCCGGTTCAAGGCCCTGAAGTGGGGATGGCGGGACGATCCGATCTTCCGGTGAACGAGCAGCGCGCGCCATTCGCACCAGTCGCCCTCGCCGCGGCGCTCCTCATCGCCGCCGCGGCCTTCACGCACGCGGACCTTCTCTCGGGCCGGACGACCCCCGCCTACCGCGACATCGGGACCACGCAGCGGCCGGCCCGCGCGCTGGCGGCCCGCCTCGGTGCGGCACGCCTCAATCCCTACGCGTCGTTCGGACAGGCGTATCGGGGCAATCCGAACCTCGTCCTCGCCTATCCCTTTCCGGCGAGCCCGCGGTTCCTCGGCCTTCACCTCCTCCTCCACCTCGGGATCGGTCTTTTCGGAGCCTTTCTCTTCCTGCGCACGGAGGTCCGCGCTCCGGAGGCGGCGCTGACCGGGGCGTTCGCCTTCGGCCTCTCCGGCTACGTTCTGTCCTCCGCGGCGTTCCTGAACGCCACGACGACGATCGCGTGGATACCCTGGACTCTCCTCGCCGTCGCGCGCGCGCGCACGGCAACGAAGCGAGCGGACCTCCTCCGCGCGGGAGGCCTCGCGCTCCTCGCGTCTACCCTTCTCGTCCTCGGAGGCGAGCCGGCTCTCGCGACCCTCGCGCTCCTCGTGGCCACCGCGCTGGCGCTCCGCGGACCGGCCGAGGAGCGCGGGCGCGGCCTTCTCGCCCTGCTCGGAGGAGGCCTCGCCGGGGCACTCCTCGTCTCACCCTGGCTTCTCGAGGTCGCGCGCGCATCGGATTTCGCCGCGCGTCGCTCGCGAGGCTTTTCGTGGAACGAGTTCGCGGCCGTCGGATTCCACCCGCTGCGCTTCCTCGAGACGCCGTTTCCGCTTCTCTTCGGAGATCCCACCCGCATCGTCTCCGGAGCGTTCTGGGGATTCGCGGTCACGCAAGGAAACCCTCCGTATCTCGCCTCGCTCTCCTTCGGCGTCGTCCCTTTCGCCCTCGCTCTCGCCTTCGTGCTCTCGGCGCGCAGGAGGGAAGGGCGCTTCTGGATCGGCGTCGCCGCCGNNTGCACGTGGTGCGCTATCCCGTGAAGGCTCTCCTCCCGTTCACCCTTGCGCTTGCGGTCCTCGCGGCACGCGGCGCGGACCGGCTCCTCGTCGAAGGCGTCCTGCCGCGCTTCCGGCGGCGCGCGGCGGGCGTTCTCCTCGCGCTCGGCGGCGTTCTCGCGGCCCTCGCGGTTGCCGGCCGGCTCGCGCCCGGGCGCGTCGGGAGACTGCTCCTCTCGGGTTGGGACCCGGCGTGGAGCTCGGATCCCCGGATCGTCCTCGCCCCGGTCGTGCAGCGGCTCCCGGGCCAGGCGGCGCTCGCCGGCGCCGGCCTCATCATCCTCGCGCTCCTTCTCCTGCGTGGGACCGGCGACCCACGCGGCGGCTTCATCCTGCTCGGCGCGACCGCGCTCTCGCTCCTCGCCGGGGCGCCGCGGACGATCCCGCGCGTCCCGTCGTCCCTCTACGAGACGCCTTCGCCCCTCGTCGCCCGGGCCGCCGCGCTCTCCGGGCGTGTCTTCGAGCGGGCGTCGAAGGACTTCGACGCCGTGCGCCGCGGTCTGGCGGGACGCATCGAAGGCGACGACCTCGTCGATCTCGTGTCCGCGCAGGTGCGGCAGGGCTGGGCGCTTTCCGGCGCGCCGCACGGGCTCGCCTATGCGTGGGACCCCGATCCCGACGGCAGCTACACGATTCTCACGCGCTACGCGTACGACGTCCTTCGCCAGAGAAGCTGGGAGCGGCGCGTGAAGTGGCTCCGCGCGGCCGCCGTCCGCTCCGTCATCGCCTCGGATGTGCCCCCGGACACGCCGGGCCTCGCGCCCGTGTTCGTCGAGGCGTCCGTCGGAGTGCCCGTGACGCTCTGGCGGCTCACCGATCCCCTGCCGGGCGTTCGGCGCTTGAGCCGCGTTGTTCCGGCGGGCTCGGTCAGCGAGACGGTCGCCGCCTTCGAGCGCGACGACTTCGACCCGAAAACCGACGTCGTCGTCTACGGGAAGGCGGCCGCCGCCCTTGCCTCGCCAGATCGGGATCCCACGGCAGCCGCGCGCGTTCTGGAGGACGGACCGGACCGCGTCGTCCTCGAAACGTCGGGAGCGCGCCCCGCCGTTCTCCACGTGGACCGCAGCTTCACGCCCCGCGTCGCCGCGAGCGTGAACGGTCGCACCGTCACGCCGCTCGCCGCCGACCTCCACCTCATCGGCGTGCCCGTTCCAGCGGGCCCCGCGCGCGTCGTCGTGGACCTCGCGCCCTGACCGGCCGGCTCAGGACACAACTCCGATGGCAACCGGCGTCGCGCGGCCGGGGAGCATCGTGAAAGAAAGACGTTTGGCGGGGATCCCGGGGACGCTCTCTCTGCGTGCAGGCGTCCACGCGCTTTGTTCCCTCTCACTGCGTGCAGGCGTCTCCGCGGAGAGGAGCGTTCTGCAAAGTTCTTCGAAGGTCTGGAAATCGACGCCGTCGCTCTTCCACGCCGTGAGTAAATCGGCGAACGGCGCGGTGAAAACGGCGCCACCTTCGATCTCCGTGTGAATCGAATGTACGTGACAATCGGGCGCCGACCGCGGCGCTCCATCCCCTCCCGCCGCGAGGTCCTCGCTCACTCTCCTTCTAAGAAATTTGCAGGCCCTTTCGACCTGCGAGCCTTCCTCCGGCAAAGGCACCGCGAGCAGCTCGTCCAGCGTGGGCAGCGTCGAAGGGATTTCCAGCACTTTCGAAGGCGCGCCGTCGGCGCGAATGGGGAAGAACGGCTCGCCCCCGCGCGTGTCCGAGGTCGCGACGAGGCCGTGCGCCTCCTGTACTTCGACGGACAGTGGCGTCGCCGTCCAACCGGGAGCGGCCTGGAGCGTCGCGGGCTTTCCGAAGATCTCCTGGAAGCGGGCGTGTTCTTTTGCGACGACCTCCTCGATCTCGGCCCGAGCCATCCTCGAGAGGCGGTCGTGCCAATCGATGTGGTCCCACGCGTGGATGCCCACGGCGTGCCCCGCGGCCGCGGCCTCGCGCATCCGCGCGACGGTCTCCTTCCGGCCTCCGATGTCCGGCGCGGGAAGAAGAGTCCCGTAAAGCATCGTGCGGAGGCCGTACGACGACGCCGGATTCGCCGAGAGGACCTTCTTGATGAAGCCCTTCCGGAAGACGCGCTTGATCGCCTTGCCGCTCGTGTCGGGTCCGAGCGAGAAGAAGAACGTCGCCTTCACGTCGTGCTTCGCGAAAAGGTCGACGAGTCGCGGCACGCCTTCGAGCGTCCCGCGGTACGTATCGACGTCGACCTTGAGGGCGAGAAGAGGCATTTGCGATTCGTGCGGAGGGGACGGACGCGAAGCGTTCGTCGGGAACCCGACCCCTCTAGACTTCCGGAGGCTTGCGCCCTTTGAGGTAGAAGTCGAGCGTCTTTCGGAGGCCCGTCGGAAAGTCCGTCTTCGGCGTCCATCCGAGGAGCCTTTTCGCTTTCGCAACGGACGGCACGCGCGTCGTGATGTCCTGATACCCGTCGCCGTAGTACTCCTGCGCCGAGACCTTGACGATCTTCGCCCTTCTCGCGGCGACGGCGAACTTCGGATAGGTCGCCACGGCGTCGATCAGGGCATGCGCGAGCTGCTCGATCGACAGGTCGGCGCCGGGGTTGCCGAGGTTGAAGATCTCGCGGTCGGCCTTGCCCTTCGGGTTCTCGAGGATCGTCATGAGGCCGTCGATGCCGTCCTCGATGTACGTGAAGCACCGGCGCTGTGCGCCGCCGTCGACGAGCTTGATGGGCACGCCGTAAAGGATGTTGTGCAGGAACTGCGTGAGGACCCGGCTGGAACCTTCCTTCGGCGCGTCCACGTTGTCGAGGTGCGGCCCGTACCAGTTGAACGGCCGGAAGAGCGTGTACTTGAGGCCCTGCGCGGTCCCCATCGCCGCAATGACGCGGTCGAGGAGCTGCTTGGACGCGGAGTAGATCCAACGCGACTTCGCAATGGGGCCGTAGACGAGCGGCGAGCGGTCCTCGTCGAACTCCTTGTCCGGGCACATGCCGTAGACCTCGGACGTGGAGGGGAAGACCACGCGCTTGCCATACTTCGCAGCCATCTTGACGATGCGGAGGTTTTCCTCGAAGTCCAGCTCGAACACGGCGAGCGGATTTTTCACATACGCCGCCGGGGTCGCGATCGCGACGAGCGGAAGGACGACGTCGGCCTTCTTGACGTGGTATTCGATCCATTCCCGGTTGATCGCGATGTCGCCCTCGAGAAACCGGAAGCGCTTGTCGGAAAGGAACTCCTCGATGCGTTCGCTTCCGACGTCGAGACCGAAAACCTCCCAGTCCGTCGCCGTGAGGATGCGGCGCGTGAGGGCGTTCCCGATGAAGCCGTTGACGCCGAGGATCAAGACTCGCATGCGTGTCCCTTTCGAGGTCCTTACGAATCGAGTCTACGCGACCGGGCGGGCGTCAGACGCTCTTGACGAGCCAGTCGCGAAAACCGGTCGCGTCGAGGTCCTCGCCACCCTCGGGACGCGCCGCGAGAATCTCGATCGTGTGGTCGTCCCCCGCGAAAACGAGCACGGAATTGTTCTCCGTGAGCTCGACCTTACCCGGGAACACGTCGTGTCCGCCATGGGGCGAGAGTCGCGTCTTCCAGATCGTGACTTTCTTCCCGAAGACGTCCGTGAAGGCGCCGGGCCAAGGCTTCGAGACGGCGCGCACGAGGTCGTGAATCTCCTTCGCG